>JASJCE010000086.1 GCA_030066155.1 Desulfobacterales bacterium
GCAGATTTGAAAGTGATTGAAAAATCGCTGGTGACCCTGTCGGATTTGGTTTTGAACCACCCCGAAATCAGCGAATTGGATATAAACCCGTTGATGATTCATGAAGACGGCCATGGCGCAACGGTAGCCGATTGCCGGATTATCCTAAAAGCATCAGAGGGCTAAATCCATGGGGATAAAGCACTGGACCTCGACCGCATACAAGGAAATTCTGAAGGCGGCACCCGGATTCGAACCTGGGGATCAAGGATTTGCAATCCTTTGCCTTACCACTTGGCTATGCCGCCATTCTTATAAGGCACTTTACTCAGCACAGAGCGTTGTATATATGAAATTGCCTGGCCTCTGCTCTGCGTTGCCCCATTTCCAAGCCTGCGGTCGGCGGGAGGAGAGCGAGGCACTCTCCCCCCGGCTCGCCTCTACCATAGCGCTTCTCGGGAAGACATTTCCTGGAACTGATGGTTGATTTTGCTGCCGATCGTACCAAAAAACTCGTCGAGTTCGTTCTTGATTGGCGACCAGTCAGAAGGGCACTCGTTCTCGAGCTGCTCCACCCTCATTTGCGCGGTCACGACCTCCTGCTCGAGCTGCCCGATCAGCGGGAGAACTTTTTCCTTTTGCTCAGACCCGAGTCCGTCCGCCGTCTTCTTCATCGCCTCAAGCTTCTCTTTCCATGCCGTAACTTCCGCCTTCATCCCTTTACAGTAGTCTTTTACATCCATGATCAGTCCTTTCTTTTCTGTGTTGGTTTTCTGTCTTGCTGAACATCTGGTCTGCGAACACAGTTTCAGCACCTTTTTCCGCGATATATTAATGAATGATTTGAATACCTGATACCCGTATTACAGTCAAGTCCCAATCATTACGTGGATAGAATTACAGTTTTTTGTTTTTATCGTTCATGTCGATCCCGTAGAGGTCTGAGGATGCAACAATTACAATCCGCCTCTTGCTTTTATTTGCGTTGGCCACGAAATCGTTTCGGAAAAATCCTCCCTGGGCCGCCTTCAATGGATTGAACCAGTTCCTCGGGGCTCCAGTTCAATCGTCACTGCCGGTGCTTTCCAAATGTCATCGCAATATTCCCTGATTGACCGATCTGATGAAAACTTACCCATGCGGGCCACATTGAGAATCGCCGAGCGGGTCCACTTTTCTTGATTTTGATAAAGCTGCGCTGCACTGTCCTGGCAATCGACATAGGATCGGTAGTCAGCCATAACCAGATAATCATCGTGCCACAGCAGAGAATCCACCAGCGGGGCGAACAGGGATGCATCACCGTTGGAAAATACTCCCGAACGAATCTGATCGATGACCCGTTTCAACTCGCCATCCGAATCGTAGTGTTCTTTGGGATGGTAGCCGCGGGCTTTTCGTTCCTTGACCTCGTCGACCGTCAGACCGAACAGGAAGAAGTTCTCCGCACCGATTTCTTCCCGGATTTCGATATTGGCGCCATCCAGGGTGCCGATGGTCAGGGCACCGTTCATGGCAAATTTCATATTGCCGGTTCCGGAAGCCTCTTTGCCGGCCATGGAAATTTGTTCGGATAAATCCGCCGCCGGATAAATCAACTGTCCGCTTTTAAGGTCGAAATCCGGTAAAAATACCACTTTCAGCCGTCCCCCGACATCGGCATCGGTATTGACCACATCAGCCACACTATTAATCAGTTTGATGATCAATTTGGCCATAAAATAACCGGGTGCCGCTTTACCGCCAAAAATAAACGTGCGCGGCGTCACGTTGGCCTCCGGTTTTTCTTTAATGCGATTGTAGAGGGAAATAATATGCAGCACACTGAGGTGCTGTCGCTTATATTCGTGAATACGCTTAACGAGAATGTCAAACAACGAATCGGGGTCGGTTTCCACCCCGGTGCGGTCTCTGATGTACTCGGTCAGCCGCATTTTATTGTCCCGTTTGACCTGCTGCCATTCCTTCTGGAAATCCGGCTTCTCAGCAAACGCCTCGAGCCCCCGCAGCTTATCCAGATTTTTTACCCAGTCGTCTCCGATGTGGCGGGTCACGAGGTGTCTGAGCCCCGGATTGCTCAGGGCCACAAAACGACGCGGGGTTACCCCGTTGGTTTTGTTGCTGAACTTCTCCGGCATCATTTCATAGAAATCGGCCAGCACATCTTTTTTGACCAGTTCGGTGTGCAGCGCGGCAACGCCATTGATGGCATGACTTCCGACACAAGCCAGGTTGGCCATGCGCACACTTTTCGCGCCGCCCTCGTCGATCAAAGACATCCGGGCCAGCCGCTCGTTGTCGCCCGGAAAACGCTGCTGCACGCTGTCCAGGAAGCGCCGGTTGATTTCGTAGATAATCTCCAGATGCCGCGGCAGCACCCGTGAAAACAGCGGCAGCGGCCATTTCTCCAGGGCTTCCGGCAGCAGGGTATGGTTTGTATAACCACAGGTCTCAACCGTGATATGCCATGCCCGGTCCCATTCCATCCGATGTTCATCCACCAGCAGCCGCATCAGTTCGGCAACGGCAATAGCGGGGTGGGTGTCGTTGAGTTGAACGGCCCACAGTTCATGCAGGTTATCGAGCTTGTCGAAGGTCAACAGGTGCATATCGACGATATTCTGCAGCGAACAGGAAACCATAAAGTACTGCTGCTCCAGGCGCAGGCGTTTGCCGGCAACGGGTTCGTCATTGGGGTAGAGAACCTTGGTCAGATTTTCGGAGGCCACTTTTTCATCTACCGCGCCATAGTAATCACCGGTGTTGAAGGCCTGAAAATCAAATGATTCAGCGGCTTCGGCTTTCCACAGCCGCAGAGTATTGCAGGTGTTGACGCGATAGCCGGATATGAGCGTGTCATAAGGGGTTCCCTTGACAACGCGATCCGGTACCCAGCGCACCTGTTGGCGCCCGTCGGCATCATGGTCCCATACCGTATGCCCGCCAAGTTTAACCTCGAAGGCAATTTCCGGACGGATAATTTCCCAGGGATTGCCCAGGTGCAGCCAGTTATCGGTCAATTCCACCTGCCATCCGTCACGAATCTCCTGGTGAAAGATTCCGTGCTCGTAACGCAGGCCATAACCAATCGCCGGCACTTCCAGGGTTGCCAGTGAATCCAGGTAGCAGGCTGCCAGACGCCCCAGACCGCCGTTGCCCAACCCGGGTTCTTCCTCCTGTCTGAGTAATTTTTCCAGATCCCGACCGGCGGCTTCCACCGCCTGGCGCACCGGTTCTTCCAGGTCCAGGTTGAGCAGATTATTGCCCAGGTGCGGGCCCATCAAAAATTCGGCCGAGAGATAGCAGACTACCTTTACATTATTGTGCAGCCAGGTTTCGACGGTTTTAACCCAACGGTGCAGCAATCGGTCGCGCACGGTATAGGCCAGGGCCATGTAATAGTCATTGCTGGTGGCAATATCCGGAAACTTACCCTGGACATAGAACAGGTTGTCGAGCAGGGCACGGCGCAAGGTTTCGTGGCTGGTGCCGGTTCGATCGTCCTCCACCAGAACATGTTTTCGCGATAATATTTCATCGGTTGACGGCATCGTGTCATCCTTTCAAATAACAATGACCGAGTTCTCGCTATCCCCAAAAGGTGACGGTGTCGATTTGTCGGCATCGCTTTCATTTTCCCAGATCTCATTGTCCAGCAGATAACGAAATTGGTATTCCTTACCTGGCTCTAAATCTAAGGTGGCCGTAAATGCGCCACTTTTTAATTTTTTCATGGGTGTCGAAAAGAAGCTCCAATCGTTGAATTCGCCTACAATGTGGGCTGTTTTGACAGGTTTTCCTTTTTCCTCCGGAATCCGAAACGTCGCTTTGCACACCGGTTTACTTTTCAGATATTGTTTTTTGATACTCATTTTAGCCTCCTCGCAGCAAAATGGTGCTGTCATTTATTTTTTGCTTTTTAAATTCCACAACCCGCAGCAGGGCCCAACGCTGGTTTAAATTTCAGGAAAAGCGGTTTGTTGGTGGGTGGGCATCTCCCACCAATATGAGGCAGCATGAACAGTTCAATGGAGGACTTTGCCCATCATCGGCCGATGGAGTTTGATCGTCAGGATTAAGCTGCCCGGGTGTAGAAGCGTGATACATATTTTTAAAATACGAAAGTAGCCACAAAACCGAGACCGTCAAGAGGCTTGAATGCTTTGACCCGGCAACTACCCGACCATCTTCTGCGGGATTACATATTTATCGAATTCTTCCGAAGTCGCGTAGCCGAGTCGCACAGCCGCTTCCTTCAGGGTAATGCCCTCTTTGTGGGCCGTCTTTGCGACCTGGGCCGCCTTATCGTAACCGATATGGGGGTTCAAGGCAGTTACCAGCATCAACGAGTTTTGAAGATTTTCTTGAATGGCCGCCTGGTCCGGCTCAATGCCGGCCACGCAATTGTCGTTGAATGAGTTGCAGGCATCACCGATCAGTCTGGCTGATAGCAGGAGGTTGTAAATCATCACCGGCTTGAAAACATTGAGTTCGAAATGTCCGGACATGCCGCCGATGTTGATGGCTGCATCACAGCCGATGACCTGGGCGCAAACCATGGTCACGGCCTCGGACTGGGTCGGATTTACCTTGCCGGGCATGATGGAGGACCCCGGCTCGTTTTCCGGCAATCGAATTTCGCCGATGCCGCAGCGTGGTCCGGAGGCCAGCAGTCGAATATCGTTGGCGATTTTCATCAGGCTGCAGGCCACGGTTTTCAGGGCTCCAGAGGTCTCGACAATGGCATCGTGAGCCGCCAATGATTCGAACTTATTCCCGGCGGACACAAACGGCAGCCCTGTCAGTTCCGCTATCTTATTGGCGACTATGTCGGCAAACCCTGGCGGGGTGTTAATACCGGTGCCGACGGCCGTGCCGCCCAGGGCCAATTCCGACAGGTGCGGCAGGGTATTCTCAACGGCCCGGATTCCGTGCTCGATCTGGGACGCGTAGCCTGAAAACTCCTGACCCAGTCTGAGGGGCGTAGCATCCATCAGATGAGTGCGGCCGATTTTCACAATTGGCATAAATGCCGTTGCTTTTTCATCCAGCATCCGCTGCAGTCTTCGCAACCCGGGCAGGGTGTTTTCGGTAACCATTTTGTAGGCTGCAATATGCATTGCTGTCGGAAAGGTGTCGTTGGAGGACTGGGATTTGTTGACGTCATCATTGGGATGGATGGGCGTTTTTGAACCGATCTCGCCGCCCAGTATTTCAATTGCGCGGTTGGCGATAACCTCATTGACATTCATATTCGATTGGGTTCCCGAGCCCGTCTGCCAGACCACGAGGGGAAAGTGGTCGTCCAATTCTCCGGCCATTATTTCGTCGCATACCTGGCATATCACCTCCGCCTTATTTTCCGTCAGCACCCCGCATTCGTGATTGGTCAGGGCCGCTGCTTTTTTCAGGACGCCGAAAGCGTGGATGATTTCAAGCGGCATTCTTTGCGCACCTATTTTGAAATTTTGCCTGGAACGCTGGGTCTGGGCACCCCAGTAGCGGTCCGCAGGCACGCTGATTTCACCCATGGTATCTCTTTCAATTCGATGTTCCATAAAAAAACTCCGTGGTATGGTTTTAAAGGTTCTGGTGTCAGCCCAGCCGCCAGCCAAATAAACTGCAAGGCTGATCAAAAAAGAAACTGATGAACGTCCAACATCGAACATCCAACTTCCAACGTCGAATAATGCATTCTATCTATTTAAAAATGAACAAAGTGTGGCGCCTGTTTTGCTCCAACGAATACACTTTTAAGAATTCGACCCGAGTGCCATTCGACAAGCTTGGGGACAGGTACGTCGAAGGCATTAATTGATTCATAAATTAAATTCGATGAAGCACAGCCTCCGGCTCGTAGGGGATGTGGCGCCTACGGCTCGGAGAGCGTCATCCACATTGGACTTTCGATGTTGGATGTTGGACGTTAAATATTTTGAGTTTAAAGCTATACGAATTTTTATATAAGGATTCAAAGCTCTGGTTTCGAGTGCTTTATTTCGAATATTTGTCGATGATTCGCTGAACTCCTCCTTTATCCAACATTTGTTTTAGGATACGCCCGAATTTCTTGGCCTGGGCGGAAAAGGGCGATTTTTTGGAAATACCCATATAGGTCGGATCAAGCTGTTGAAACCTGAATCGCGCTTTGGTGATGCGGTCCTGCAGCCCGAGTTGTTTGATCCAGTAGTCTCCCTCTAAATCGGTCGTAATAAACGTGTCGATTTCATCGGCGACGAGCCTGGAAATATTTAATTTAATTGATTGAGCCGGTATTTTATTGAGCTCCTTATCATTATCGAATGCCGGTGCGTAGTTCGCCCCGGCTTTCACACCGATTCTGAGCGACTCCAGATCGTCAATCGTTCGAATCTTCTTCGGGCGTTCCTTAAACAGATAGAACACCTTGTCAGACCTTGCCCGGTATCGGGGCTGAACGAACAGGATATACTTCTCCCGATCGGCGCGCCGCAACAAACTGGTCATCAGATCAGCTTGCCCCTGTTTCATCAGCCCGAGGCAATCTTCGAGAGTACAATTTCTGAAATGGGGTGTGTATGCCATTTGACGAGTGATTTCCCGCAAAATGTCCACATCGATGCCCCCATGCTCCCCCTCAACCATCATTTTGTAAGGCGGAAACTCACTGAAAGCGACCACCACTTTGTCAGCACCCAAGGCCAAACAGGGTGCAAGCAACACCACCAAAGCCAGTAAAGCAAATCTGGAGATTTTTCTTCTCATCATTCTCCTCCTCCGAATTTCAAAAGGCCCGCATGACTTTTCGCGTCTGTTACGCTATACCCTTTGCACCATGCCCTATGCCCTATGCTCTATGCTCTACGCCCCGCGCCCTCTGCCCTCTGCCCTATGCCATTTCCTTTCAATCCGCAATCCGCAATCCAAAATCCGCAATCAGAAAACCCGCATCCCGCAACGCTCACCTCGCAACCCGTACCCCGCACCCCGAATCGCGCAACCCGCACTTTTTGACTTTCCGATTTCCGCATTCCGAATTCCCACTTCCATTCAGCTCATATCCCTTGGCTGGCCGGTGCTCGACAGGACATTGCTCCACAGTCTGGAGTGCGGATCGATTTGCTTTCGCCTGGATACGGCCATCGGGATCGGTACATGGGTAAATTCATTATTCCAATGGCCCACCACCATGTTGGTTTTTCCGCACATCCCGGCATGTACCGCGTTGTGGCCCAGCAGCAGGCAAAACCCCGAATCATGGGGATTGGCCGGCATGCTGCGGATGGTATAGCTGGGGTCGATATACTTGAGGGTGACTTCCATATTTGCGTCCCGGAAATAGGTCAGGATCTTATCTTTCAGAAAAAGGCCGATATCGCTAAAGCGGATATTGCCGGATGCATCGCGTTCTCCTGAAGTTTCCATCAACTCCTGACCGGCCCCTTCTCCGACCACGACCACCGCATGTCGTCTTTTTTCCAGTCGGCCATGCAAAGCCCTCAAAAAACCGTCCAGACGAATTTCCATCTCGGGGATCAGGCAAAAATTGACATCCCCGTTTGTAATGGAAGCGATTGCCGCAATAAATCCGGATTCGCGCCCCATTAGTTTCACGAGACCGATGCCGTTTCTGGCGCCCTGGGCTTCCGTGTGAGCGGCATAGATGGCTGTACGCGCTTCGGACACGGCCGTCACAAAGCCGAAAGATTGGTCAATAAAGGAAATGTCATTGTCGATGGTCTTGGGTACGCCGATGACACTGATTTTCAGGTTCCGGTTGCCCACTTCCTCAGCGATGGCCTGGGCACCCCGCAGGGTTCCGTCGCCGCCGATGGCAAACAGGATTCGAATATTCATTACTTCCAGCGTATCCACCATCTCAACGACATCCTGGGGCCCGCGTGAGGAGCCTAGAATTGTGCCGCCCATCTGGTGAATTTCATTCACCTCCTCCGGTGTCAGGTCGATGGTCGGGTGTCCATGCTTATAAGAAAGTCCTTCAAAACCGTATTGAAAGCCGAATATCGCTCGGACACCGTAGTGGTGATGGAGTCCCATGACAATGGCGCGGATGACGTCATTCAGTCCCGGACAGAGTCCGCCGCAAGTCACGATCCCACACTTCAATTTGGAAGGATCGAAATATATCTTACTGCGGGGTCCGGCCAATTCGAATGCCGGTGGATTAAGACCGGCCTTGTAAAACGCCTCAACCCGTTTCGGATCGGAATAGTACAATACGCTTTCGTCTTGCTTTACGAACTGCACATCGGAAAGGGGGGAAGATACACGGCAGTCCCCCAGTTGCTGAATGTCAAAATTAAGAATTTCATCTTCCACTGGATATCTCCTCGGGCTTTATAATCTTTTCCAAAATCACCTTGGTAATCATATAGGTCGGTCGAATGCCTTCGTCGCCCATGGGACCGGCCGCCAGGGTTTGGCCGCTTTGCAATGGATTGTCTGAAGCATAATACGCATAGCGGACTTTCACATCCCTGGAGATATGGCCCTTGACCAGACCGGCACTGATCGCCCGCTGATAATGCCCGCCCTCCATCTCCAGGCCGATGGTTTTCCAGCTGGATTGAAACTTCTCCAGAATGTCCTTGTTTTGCAGGGAGGTTCCGACAACGGTTATCATGGGTCCCACATAGACATCGATATCGTCGTCAAAATCTTCCCGCTTCAGGTCGGTACCGAAAATATAGTTATCCGAGGACCCTTCAATCACATGGGCCGTGGCCAGCATGATGTCACCTTTGTCCCCGGTTAAAATCCCGGCCTTGCCCATAATCGAGACGGACCCAAGATTTAACGGTGTAGAGTGGTTTTCGTCTTCGTTCATTGGATTCAGCAGGCGGTCCATCACCTCGAAAGCCTGGGTACCGAAGGCGTAATCCATCACAAGAATAACCGGTGGCGGATCGACAGCCTTCAGGCTGCCAAAGTCCAGCTTCGGATGAAAATCGACATCTCCGATTTTGGCTGCATCGATTAATTGACAGTCAATATTGGTTCCGGAGGAATCTTCTAGCTCATACAGGCCGTGTTGCCGGGCGTATTCGAGAACTTCCTGGCGATTGTCTCGAATGCGTTGAATAAACTTATAGAGATCCGCTGATTCAGCCTTTGAGCATTTCTCCTGGAGGGCTCCAAATCCGTACAAAATATTGGAGACACTGTGCATGTTGGCGCTGATAATGTGCAGCGGACGCCGGGACAGGCCCAGTTTCATGATTTCGTCTTTAATGTCCGAGGCCCATTTGACGCCGTACTGCTGGTGCCCGATAATATTGATCAATGATGGTGTCAGATAGATAATGGCTGCCTCATCGCTGGATTTCAGTTCTTCATCCATCCGCCTGCCCAGCCGGTAGATCAAGGGGAAGAGTCCGTTGTTGCTCTGGTTGCGGCGACGATTGGTTTCAAAATAATCGAATGATTGGCGGGTCTGGTGGTAAGATCGGCCGACAATGATGCTCAAATTCCAGATGGCTTGATCCAATTGGCGTTCATCGAGATTTTCAAAATTCAAAGCCGTTTGCTCAAGGTCCCGCCACTCGATGGTCAAATTGCCGGATTCGTCCTTCATGCGGCTGTGAATTTTGCGGGCTTCGATATACAAAAAGGTCAGATGGGAAATCGTGTCATAAATCTCACTGAGGCCCCGGGTGATGATGAAACACATCTCTTTTTCGCTGACCCGGTAGCAGGTGCGGCGGCGCTTCAAAGGGATGATTTTTTCAAAAGACGATTCGCCAAAGTGCTCTTCCTCGGTCAGAATAATGCGGCTGGCCTGCTCGATGCCGCGGGGCAGGCGGTCGATTACATACTCCAAACCCTGGAGCTCCACCACCCGGGAATCCGACATACTGCCGTAAATCTCCGGGCTGAGATTTATCAGACACTCAGCCAGAGATTGACCCAATCTATCGAAGGGTCGGAAAGATCCGCGCAAAGCCAGGGCATCCACGATGGTTGTAAACGATTTAATGGCCACCCGCGCCTTTTGAGCACTGGTTAAATCAAGCATCAGATATCTCCTGGGAAAAAGAGGTTGAGCGGTTCCGGGTTCAGCGTTCAGGGTTAAGAGGCTCAGGGTTCAAGGTGTAGGGTATAGGGTTTACGGTTTAAGGTTCATCTCGGTCGTCGGGTATCGATGTTTATAGTCCTTCGGAAAGAGGTCCAGTCAGATCTACAAAATAATTGCCGGAAAAGCGAATAGCGAATATCGAGTATCGAATGTCGAATGTCGAATGTCAAAAGAAGGTATTCTTTCTGTCTAAGAGAAAAGATTGAGTGAAGCCTCCCCTCCGGCCTGTAAGCCTATGAAGCCTGCGGGCTGGAAGCGGGCTCGTAGATATTTTAGCGCCAACGCCTTGGAAAGCGAAACCTCGCTTCGAAATTCCGCGGTTCGTTTTTCCAACCTCTGAACCCAGAACCTTTGAATCCTAAACCTAAAACCTGTAAACCCAGAGCCCTAAACCTTAAACCCTATGCCTTATACCTTATACCCTTAACCCTGAACCTATGAACCCAGAACCTTTCAACCCAATTTATTGCTTCTCCACCACTATGGCGATCGCCTCGGTATGGCGGGCATGGATCGAATCGCCCTCTTTGAGGTTGTCAAAGCCCTTGACCGATTCATCAACCCTGAGGTTGACCATCTTGCCATGGGGTCCCTTGAGCGTCACTTTCCGGTTTTCGCGGTCAATCTTCACGACTGTGGCGGCAACATCGATTGTCTCCATGGCCACGCCGGCCGGCTTTTCACCCTTGGCCGACCTGGCGACAACGAGACCTGCTTTTGTTTCGGGCTTCTCTCCCTTTTGGCCAAGATAAAGCGCCACGGATTCGTAAAATTCGACCCTGACCTTGTCTCCGATTTCAACCTGATCGAAATTTCGCGCCGCATGGTCTACTTCTATCGTATGGAAACTACCGTCCGGTGCCCGCAGGGTTACATGGCGATCCACCCGGTCGATGGCCACAACGGTGGCAACCACCTCGACAATCTCGCTCAAATTGATCGCCTGCTGGGCAGTGGCGTTTACAACTCCTCCCAGGGCCATAACGACAACTAAACTCACCGTAATCATTCCTGAAGTCAGTCTCTTTTTCATGAACTCTCTCCTTTCAAAACGGTCATTGAGTGCTCGTGTTTCTTTAATTGGGCTTTTTCTTAAATTCAATTGATTCACCAGACAACTGAATATATACACGATGGTGACTATGGCAAAGTTAAAATTGGGCATTCAACCTGCCGTATCTTTTATCTTTTGATACGGAGTTCTTATGTTTCCACCGAATTTGAAATGAATGGTATCTTTATTGACCATAGTCGTTGACCACAGTATACTGATCCTATTCAACAAAAAAGTAATCCGGGCTAACAACGCCGGGATCTCCATGCGGGATAAGAGGGGTTTAAGATGCTTGAGACTATACCCATCTCAAAATTTAAAGCCTCCTGTTTGAAATTACTCGGCGATGTGAAAAGGACGGGCAAATAAGAACTAAAAATCGCTCTCGAGAACGCATCAGATTAGTTAAGGAAAGCGGATCTTTGATTATTGCATGCCTCTCTGGAATAGACTTCAAAATCAGTTTCAGAAAGGTCTCAATATAAAACATCAAATCTGTCCAGCCTCAGCGAGGCAGATATATTGAGAATTGAAACCGGTATTGGTCGGCACTTCTCGCGGTTGCAAACCGCTCCCACAGGTCAATTCCGTGACCACTAAGCCCCAGACAAATAACGAATCACAAATAACCAATAACTTCCAATTATTTGGGGACGGTGTTGTTTTTTTGCGTTACTGGGTGGTAAAAGAATTGGAAATTCGTGGTGCGGAGCTTGTAAAAAAAATTATGAAAATCAATAAAATGATTTACTTGCAATATGCAATCGATTGAATTATAGTATTACAATATTGTGGTCGATGGAGGTTTCGTATGGAGGCTGTCAAAATTTCACCCAAATATCAAGTCGTCATTCCTAAAAAACTGCGAGAAGCGTTAAATCTTTCGCCTGGTCAAAAGGTCCAGATGATTGCTTTCGAAAATCGAATTGAGATGATCCCGGTTAGAAAAATACATGAAATGAAAGGATTTCTCAAAGGAATCGATACAACGGTAGACAGGGAGGCAGACAGAATATGAATCTGGTCGATTCTTCCGGATGGCTCGAGTTCTTCGCGGATGGACCGAACGCATCATTTTTTGCTGCCCCTCTTAAGAAGGTCGATGAGCTAATAGTCCCAACCATTAGCATCTATGAGGTATTCAAATCAGTATTACGGCAACGTGACGAATCTGCGGGCCTTCAGGCGGTGGCACTCATGAAACAGGGAGAGGTGATTGACCTTACGATTGATATCTCAATGAAAGCAGCTAAGCTCAGTCTTGATCATAAAATTCCCATGGCCGACAGTATTATTCTTGCAACCGGCCGGCTTTATCAGGCAACGATATGGACCCAGGATGTTGACTTCAAGGGGCTAAAAGACGTCAAATTCATTCACACGAAAAAATCATGAAAAAAAAGAATGTCATCACCTGTGCGGTGGTCCTGATTTTATGGACCTGTTCAGCAGCTTTTGGTGAATCCGCGCCAGAGGTAAAATTAACCCTCCTGCATCTGAACGATCAGGAGTCGCAATTGCTCAATGCCGGCAATAATTTGGAGGACTTCGGCGGTGCCGCCAGGGCGGTTGCGCTCGTGAAAAAACTGCGTTCGGCTGCCGGGCCAGATGCGGTGATAACCATATCTGCCGGGGACAACTTCCTGATCGGCCCCGAATTCAAAGCAAGTCTGGCAGCTTTCAACCCGGCCCTCAAGGGTGTCGACGTCTACTACGATGCCAGAGCACTGGATGTCATGGAATTTGATGCCATTATATTCGGAAACCACGATTTTGACTTCGGACCGGGTTTTCTCAAAAAATTCATCGCAACCGGATTCAACGCCTCGGCTCCCCGGTTTCTGAGCGCCAACCTTGACTTCAGCGGAGAGCCCTCGCTCCAAAACCTGGCGCAGAGCGGTCGCATCACCGGGCACCTGATTCTTGAAAAGAATGGACATCAGTTCGGCATCATTGGCGCGACGACGCCGAGTCTGCCTTACATCAGCAAACCTGGCAATATCGCGGTTGAGGACGATGTGGTTGCGGTTGTCCAGAACGAAATCAACGCCCTCCTCGCCAAAGATGTTAATAAAATCATATTCGTCAGCCATCTACAGGGCCTTAACGAGGATAAAGCCCTTATCTCTGAATTGAGCGGCATTGACATTGCGGTTGCCGGCGGCAGTAATGCTGTTCTGGCCAATCCCGGAAGCCTGATGTTGCCCGGTGAAAAGGCCGGCGGCAGATACCCCATCCTTGTAAAAGATTTATCCGGCAGGGATGTTCCACTGGTAACAACCGGCGGCGAGTACCGGTACATCGGCCGACTGATGGTAAGTTTTGATGCAGCATCCGGTGAAATCACCCGGATCGATCCGAACAGCGGACCGGTTCGTGTCGCCGGCGGCGCTCATCCAGATGCCGTGCTGCCGGATCCTTATGTTCAGGCCGGGGTCACCTTACCCGTACAGGCTTATGTAAACTTGCTTGAAAAAAACGTGATCGCCCGTTCAAGCGTGGCACTCAACGGAAAACGCCGCGCGGTGCGCTCCCGGGAAACGAATATGGGTGATCTAGTGGCAGATTCAATACTTGCAGAAGCCCGGCGCCTGGCCGCTAATTATGGAATCAAGTCCGCTGTGGTTGCGTTGATCAACGGCGGCGGCATTCGCAATAACGCCATCATTCGGGCCGGCAACCTGACCGAACGGAATACCTATGATATCGCACCATTCGCCAATTTTTTAACTGTGTTTGAGGATGTACCGGTAGCAACGTTCAAGGATCTGCTGGAAAATGCCGTTTCACGAATCGACGATCAAGGGAATCCTGTCGGATCAGGCACCGGTCGTTTTGCCCAGATCGCGGGCTTCTCGCTCGAATACGATTCTTCCCGTCAAGCTATGGTGATTGACAAGGAGGGACGGGTCCTAACACCGGGAAAAAGAGTTACGCAGCTCTACCTCGATGATGGGACCGGATTAATTGAAAACGGACGTATTCTCGTCGATCCGGCATTCACCCTGACAGTCGCCACCACTGATTTTCTGGCCCGCGGCGGCGACCAGTACCCCTTTCGAAATCTGCCCTTTACCCGCCTTTCCATTACGTATCAGGGTGCGCTGAACCGTTACATCCGGGAACGACTTGGCGGTGTTATCAGGGCTGATGACTATCCGGTCGGCGGCAATGGCCGTATTGTAAGAAGGCGGAATCCGGGCTGAACGGCCGACCGCAGAGTATCAAAATGCCGCAAAAACAGCGCAAGGATATGACAAATCACCTTACGGCGACAAAGAAATAGCCGCGAAAAGGCGCAAAAGACGCAAAACATGTTGCCTGGCTATTCAGATATTTGCGGGCTTCCCGCATTGAGCACGGCCTGTTAATCAACTTTGGTGCACCCGAAATTCAAATAAAAAAATACACCTTGTCTGACGAGCTATAAATATCGGCTATATTGCGCCGCTTTGTAGCTAATTCAAAATTATCCAAAACATAAGTATCACAACGATGCATCTTCAGGCGATCCTGTCATTGTCATTTATAAAAAACTTAATTTGCGTCTTTTGCGCCTTTTTGCGGCCATTGAGAATATTCAGACGAAGCCAGCGATCGCTCCAGAGCAACGCGGCCCTTGGCAACATAGGATTTCACCAGATTCGGATTGGCCACGATGCAGTACTGATTCTGTTTGCGCAACTGTTGGCAGGCTGCTGTGGCATTGTCCTGTTTCAGATTGGTGATACAAGCCCGATAGAGCAGAACGCCGCGCAGGAAAGGCATTGATGCCGGGCGGCCCGCTCTGAGGGTTTTGAGATGTTGCTGTTTAATTTGGCGGGATAGGAGAAGCGCATCTTTTTCTTTTTTCCTGACACCGAGTACAAGGCCCCATCCCGAGGCTTTCGTAAATGCCGGTGGCCCGGAACCGGTAATGCAAACATCGGCTATGGCTTTTTTATTGAGTTCGTTCCTGCCGCCCTGCCCCACTTCAGGTGCAAGGTCGCCAATCGTGATGATCTTATTACCGGAGGTTTTTGGGATAGCGGATTTAATTAAGATATCAGACATCCGGGCGTTGCGCCGGCGATTATTTCGCTCGCCAAGAACAACGCCGATCAACCGTTGTCCATTTTTCTCAATCGACGCCACGAGGTTGAATCCGGCATGACAGGTAAAGCCGGTTTTCAGACCTTGTAGCCCTTCAACGCTGCCGGCAACGTTATTGCGGGTTTTATAGCTTTTACCGCGGTATTGAAATGTACTGGCGGAATACGAGCTGTAGTATTGGGGATAATCCGCGATCAGCGCCCGGGCCAGGACCGCCATATCGCGTGCCGATGTGACTTGGCCGGGATGCGGCAAACCGGAGGCATTGTAAAATACCGTGTCCGACATACCCAGCGCCTCTGCTTTGGCATTCATCAGCCTTGCAAAAGCCGATTCATTGCCGGCAATGTGTTCGGCTGCTACCACTGCCGCATCATTTGCCGATCGCACGATCATTGCCAGAACAGCTTCCTCTAACGTGATGGTCTGGCCCGGCTTTAGACCGAGCCGGACAGCCGGCATGCGTGCGGCTGCAGCGGAAACCTCAAGCCGATCAGTTAACGCCAGCTGTTTTGAGGCGAGGGCTTCATAGATGAGGTAGACGGTCATCAATTTCGTCAGAGATGCGGGATAACTGGGCAGCCGTGCATTTTTGGCATGCAATACGGCCCCGCTGTCCGCTTCGATAACCAGCGAGGCCCGTTCAGCAGCGGCGATAGCCACACTAATTAATATAAATGCGCACACCACAGCGCAATAACAAAAAATGAATCTGGCTTTCATGTCACATTTACCCTGATATCGGTTGCTCTCGTAACTGTCACAAGACAATATTGAATAGCTTAGGAATTTATTTTAGGTTGTCAATTGTATGAACAGTAATAGCGCCCTTGAGTTTTCTGGCTAACCGGCTTAATTTATAACAAACAAATACCGCTGATAACGAAATCCAACTTCGATTGGAGGATCACGATGAATGATCCAGTTGCGTTGATCATCAACCCACCGCATGAACGAGAGATCTTTGCAAACCGCACGCTGAATATGAGGGCTATCGAAGCCATCGGCTATGATATGGACTACACGTTGATCAATTACGACGTGACCCGCTGGCAACAAACAATGTACGAATACCTGAAGCGTAGAGTATTTAAGCTCGGTTGGCCGGTGGAGGACCTTGATTATGATCCGGAGATGGCAATCCGCGGCCTTGTGCTTGACAAAAAACTCGGCAACTTCGTCAAGCCAAATCGATTCGGTTATATCAAGCGAGCTTGCCACGGGACCAATCCCCTTGATTTTAAGGCTGTACGCAGTGTTTATTCGAGGATCATTGTCGATATTCGTCAGGATCGCTGGCTACTGTTAACCACACTTTTCGATCTACCGCTTGCCTGCATGTATGCCCAGCTTGTAGACATACTTGACCGATATGGATTACTTAAGGTTATGGGGTACGCTGATCTAATTGAACAAATGATGAGTGTTTTGGATGCTGCGTACGCCGAGGGGATGATGAGAAATGAAATACTCAAAGATCCAGCCAGCTATGTGGTTGAAGATACTGAGACTCCACTCGCCCTGCTCGATCAAAAGCACGCCGGCAAGAAGCTAATCCTAATAACCGACTCTGAATGGGAATTTGTGGGAAAAATAATGCCCTATGCCTTTGATCCATATCTTCCGGCCGACATGACCTGGCGGAATTTATTTGACCTGGTGATCGTCTCAGCGGGAAAACCCAATTTCTTTTTGCAGAAACAGCCTGCCTTTGAGTTGGCCACCGAGGAAGGATTGCTGAAGCGATTGGTTGGCGCACTGAAACCCGGCTCCATCTACATCGGCGGCCACGCAGGTCTGGTGGAAGAAGCCTTTGGTCTGCAGGGGGGCCAAATTATGTACGTGGGTGATCATTTGGAGTCCGATGTACATACAACCAAGAGCATGCTCCGGTGGCGCACCGGGCTTGTATTGCGTGAATTGGAAACTGAATTTGGCTGCCTGCAGGCATTTTGCGATCAGCAAGTTGAGTTGTCTAAGATGATGTCTCAAAAAGCCGAACTTGACCGGCAACAGGCACAGCTGAAGCTTCAGGTGCAACGAGAAAAGCAAAAATACGGACCGAATCCAGGGGTCCCGATTGCTGCACTGCACCAACGGATTGACGAGATTCACCAGCAAATTTCAAGTCTGGATGCACAGATAGGGCCATTGGCCCGGGAAGCGGGGATGCTGTTTAATCCGCGCTGGGGTCTGCTTACCCGAGCGGGCTATGATAAAAGTTATCTTACCCGGATTTTGGAGGGATATGCGGACATTTACATGACCAGAGTATCCAATTTTCTCTATCAGACCCCCTTCGCCTACCTGCGTTCAACCCGGAGTAGTCTTCCCCATGACGGCGGTATTTTCGGTGGCCCGCACGAGACTGAAACTGCTAACTAATCCGACCTGCGAAATGGTAACTTCAGGGTAAAAACTTATTCTCTGAAAACGAAAAAAGTTGTCAACTCGAAGCTTCCGCGGATTAATCAACAGGGTTTAAAGGTACCCTATCGTTGCCCTTTATAATTCAGTCATTAGCAGCACTATTTTTCACTGCAGCCCAATTACCAGTGTTCTGTTCCCGGCTCACCTTTAAAGGGGCCCACAACCTCCCCTGTGATCCAGCCCCCATAAAACTTCCCGGGCTGTGGTT
>JASJCE010000087.1 GCA_030066155.1 Desulfobacterales bacterium
GGCGCAGAGTTTCATGGAGGCGGCATTTACTTTGGCGATAATCCATCCACGCCCCAAATCGGTGATCTGCGCATAACCTACCGGATAGTGGTACCGACGGAGGTCAGCATTGTTTCCAGGCAAATGAATGGTAGGTTCAAACCATATCGTGCGGAAGCCGGCGGAACCATCAATATGCTGTCAATCGGAATCGTCCCAGCTGAGGCCATGTTCGAAAAGGCCCACCAGAGCAATGTGATGTGGACCTGGATTATTCGAGCCGGCGGTTTCCTGCTGATGCTGATTGGCATCGCCATGATTCTCAGGCCATTGCCGGTTATCGCCGATGTCGTCCCGTTTATCGGGAGTTTTGTTGGAACCGGTACGGGTATCCTGTCTTTTCTGATAGCCACGCCGTTGGCCTTTTTAACGGTGGCAGCAGCCTGGCTACGCTACCGGCCGGTGATTGGCATTAGCCTCCTCATTGGGTCATGTGTTATTGCCGGACTGATATTTTTCCTGTCAAAACGTGGCAAAAAATCTCAAAAAACAACTCCAGACAACCATTATGGGCAAAAAAAACAAATTCCTCAAATCCATGCATCCGGGACAGCCGCTCCTACTGCCGAAACTGCTGAACCTCATCGGTCGATCGGCGCAGCAGCGTCACGGGCAAATGCAGCGGATATGTTGAAAAAAGGACAGAATTTTTTTCGCACGGGACAATACGACAAAGCCATCATGCAGTTCTCCGGGGCCATCAAATCCGGAGGTGATCGGAAATTGGCCCTGTATAATCGAGGAGTGGCATTGTTCAAATTGAATAAAAAAGAGGCGGCCTTAAAGGATTTCAAGCACGCCGCCAAATTGGGCCATGCAAAAGCGAAGGCAGTAATCAATCAAATCAAGCCCGGAACGGCATAAACAGGATTGCCCTCGGAATTTACCGAATCAATGCGCTCAAGTTTGTCATTTACCGGCCGATAATATTCTAAAAATCCTTTTTAAAAGGATATCAGGATTAAGAAAATGGATATTTTGCGCTACAAATGGGGTGCCGGAGGAACCATGAAAAAACAGATCGTAACGTTTATTGATGAATTAAAATCCAACAAAAAACTGTCAGCATTTGACGAAGCATCCACCAAACAGGCCGTTGTGTTGCGGCTCTTGTCATTCTTGAACTGGGACATATTCAATGTCGAGGAAGTCTATCCCGATTTTTCGACCAACTCATCAAGCGTGTCCTACGCCCTGAGGATCAGGAACAGCAACAAATTGTTCATCGAAGTCAAACGGGTTCATCAGAAACTGGACCGTTACCAGAAGGATCTGGTCAATCTGGCTTCGCGCGACGGCGTCAATCTGGCGATCCTGACCAACGGCATCACCTGGTGGTTTTATCTGGTTTCCGCATCCGGCAACTGGAAGCAAAAATGGTTTCATTCCATTGA
This sequence comes from Desulfobacterales bacterium, assembly GCA_030066155.1. GTDB lineage: Bacteria > Desulfobacterota > Desulfobacteria > Desulfobacterales > JAFDCJ01 > JAFDCJ01. The sequence continues at coordinate 1,434 of JASJCE010000087.1, forward strand.
CCTGCTAAAGCAAAAGCCCGATGTATTTATTCCCAATCTGATTGACCTGCTGTCTAAAGACAAAGTGTCTAAAGGCCAGGCTTTAAGGGCGGCCAAAAATCTGTATCAGAAGAAACGGCAAAAACTGGCGGCCGATTTTCTGCCCGAAGCCTGGAATCAAATTCTCACTCAACCCAACAAGATCTTTGTCGAATTGCTGAGCGAGCAGACTGAAAAGCTCTGCCGCTACAAACTGGACGCCAAAACAGTAGAGAAATTCATAGAGAAACACCGGGACTCATGGCTGCTGAAAAACAAGGGCAGTGCCGTAGCAGCGCCGCCGGCAGCTGCCATGGAGCCGGAAATACTGGAGTTGCACGATGAACTTCCGGTAAAGTCATCCAAGTCACTGTCCAGCACCGACACGTCAATGTCCGGCACCGACACATCACTGTCCGCCACCGACACGATAAAATTTGCCAAAAGTTATGCCGATAAAACCATAAGGGCCTTTAGTTTCAACGGCAACACCTACAAAGTCGAAACCTGGATTGAAATGCTGACAACCCTCTGCGATTATTTTGCACAAACCAACAAAAAAGACTTCGAAAAAGTACTCTGGATATCCAACGATCAAAAAGCACGCTTTTCACGCTACGGGGATCAACTCCGAATACCGGAAAAAGTCAAGCGCACGGACATATTCGTCGAAACCCAGCTAAGTGCCGATGAAGTTGTCAGAACAACCTGCAATCTACTTGCAGAATTCGGCTACAGCAAGGAAGCGCTGGACATCAAGACGGCGTGAAAACATAAATGCCTAAAATGACTAAAGTGCCTAAAGTGCCTAAAATTGTCGAATATGGGGGCTTTTGGAGTCGTGGAGTGATGGAAACATCAACACCGGGTACTTTCAGCATTTTAAATAATCTGGCCGCAAAAATAATTCCATTATTTCCATTCCGATTGTCTTCACATATTCAAACTTGACAAATTCAGGCAAATGAATGAGGTTGACTGAGGATAGTCACATTCACGGATTTTTACAGTTCGGCCTGAATTTATGACAAAAAGCTTTCTATTTTACGATATTGAATCGACGGGGTTGAGTAAGGCTTTTGACCAGATACTGCAGTTTGCCGCAATCCGCACAGATGAACACCTTCATGAAATCGACCGTCATGACATACGCGTTAAATTACGTTCGGATATTATCCCATCCCCTCTGGCCATATTGACCAACCGTATCTCCATGACCGAGATTATGTCGGGAATGTGTGAATACGAAGCGATCCGGGAAATTCACCGGTTGATGAATGAACCGGGCACTGTCAGTCTTGGATACAATACCCTTGGCTTTGATGACGAGTTTCTGCGATTCTCATTTCACCGCAATCTGCTGCCGCCGTATACCCATCAATACCGCAATGGCTGCCGTCGCATGGACATATATCCGATTGCTATCATTTACTGGCTGTATAAACGGCAAGTTCTGAAATGGCCCGAGGTGAACGGGAAACCGTCCCTTAAACTCGAACATCTGGGATCGGCTAATCAGATGGTAACCGGTCAATCACATGAAGCCCTGGTCGATGTTGAAACGACGATTGAACTGTCCCGGCGGTTTTTTGAGGAAAAGAAAATGTGGCGGTATCTTGATGGATACTTTGACAAGGAGACCGATGCTCACCGCATGCACAATCTGCCGGTTGCCTCTGAAAGCGGACTCGGTGATCATCACAAAGCATTGATGGTCAGCGGCGAATACGGACCACGGCAAAATTATCAGATCCCGGTAATTTCAATCGGAACTTCCATCCCCTACTCAAATCAGACCTTATGGCTGCGCATGGATCAGCCCGAGCTCCGCGAGACCACGCCGGAATCAATAGACGAGACGACCTGGGTTATTCGCAAACGATTAGGGGAACCTGGAATTCTTTTACCACCGCTCGATCGCTACTGGAAAAGAATCGGCAGCGAACGCATGGTTATATTTGATGAAAACCTTGACTGGCTGCAGACCAATCAGGAGATCTTTCAAAAGATTGCATCCTATTACCGCGAATTTCGCTACCCCTTCATTCCGCAATTGGACGCTGACGCCTCGCTCTATCAAATCGGATTTTACTCCCGGGAAGATGAAAACCTGTGCCGCAACTATCAGGAAGCATCCCCGCAGAAAAAAGCCCGCTTGATCGATCGGTTTTCAAGCCCCGATGCGCGCGTACTTGCGTGGCGTATATTGGCCCGGAATTACCCCGATACGCTTCCCCCCGATTATGAATCGGAATACGGGCAATACATCAAACGTGTCAACCCGCCCCGTCAACGGGATGCCCTGGTGGACTACCGTGAAGAGCGGCGGACAACCCCGAAAGACGCACTGGACAAAATTGAACAGCTAAGAGAGAACGGAGAAATGAAAGTAGATCAACTCCGGCTGTTAGATGATCTGGAGAACTATATTCGGAAACAGTTCAAACTCAACACGGATCAGCACGGACAGACATTGATTGATTTTGAGGATGGGCGTTAAGATAGCAGAGTCTATGAGTAATGTGCTTTTATCTGTTTCCGGTCCTCCTCGGACAGTGATTTCAGGTATGACTTCCAGCCTGGGCACCAGCCAATATGCCACTTCCAAATGCGCCCCAGCAGCGATCGCGGATTCTTGTCGTATTTTGCCCTCAATCTACACTTCTCGCAGCTGCTCATATCAAAACCTCCAACCTAATTTGGGTGATCATCTCTGGACCGGCTCTGCATTGTCCCAAAGGAAACCCTGAAATTCCGCCGTGGGAGCACTGGAGTATTGGAGTACTGGGGGAGTTACAGGCCGCAGTATAGGTGCCGCCATTTAAATTCTTCGCGATATTCTCTGGTGAGTCCAGTATTACAAAATCCAGTGCCAGGTCCGTAGCGGCAGTTTTATTTTAACAATCAATCGAGCGCAGTTTTTTTCTGCTCCATAACTCCAATACTCCGGCACTCCAACACTCCGACATCATTTTATCTGCGCAACCTCAAGTTCCCCGACTCTCCTCACTGGGCAAATAAAGAAAAAAAGGCCCGCTATGTGTCACTTTCATTTTCCCGCCCCGGGGGCAGTTGCTTTGTCTTTCCGGGCGTCACGTCAATCAATTTCGTCTCCGCAGCGCCCTGCCGCGGCAGTTGCATCCTGCCTTTTTCCTGCCGAATCCGCAACAGGTAACCGCCCAGGCCGCCACCGGCAGTAGTCAGCACCAGCAGTCCCACTGATACGAACTGGGTCAGAAGCAGCAGACTGCCCAATCCCGCGGCAGCGGCAAACGTCAATCCAACTCTTATATTCGACTGTCGTGATGAACGTCGCACCGCCTGCATGGCTTTTTGCTGGGTCTGCTTTACCAGGCGGGTTTTGGCGCGCTCGGCTTTGACCCGGATACTCTCCCGTTCGCGGGCATGATCCTCCTTCAGCTTGCTGATTTCATCCTTGCGCTGATTTGCGGCAATGGAACCAAACCAGAAAGCAGATAGGAATCCTGCAACCAGGATTGGAACCGCAAGCCGCAGCCAGCCCCAGTTTGACAGATCGGCAGGGGCAATAAGTACAAGTGCAACAGTAATAGTCTGCAACAGCAGAATACCCGGTATGAACTTTAACATTACTGATATCTCGACGTTTGAAAATTAGATCCTGGCGAATATTAGAACGATCCAGCGAAGTTTACAATATCAAGTTTTTAAACGGACGAAATAGCGCTTAAGGTTGCCTTTAAAAACTGCGTACATCTGCCATCGGATCCGATATCGATCAGCCCGCACTCCGAATTTACCATCCCCAATGCTCTCCTCAATTGCAGAATTCGTTGGCCTTACGCGAGCAACGGCTATGCCAAATCACAAAAGATCAAATTGTATGTAATTTGAATAATTTTTGGATTATCTCCCTTCATGTTGTTGCAGAAGAATGAACATTCTGTGTTACTATTTGTATACAAATATAGTTATACTGGAAAAAAGATTCGACCTTATCTTGCAGGCCATTGGGCCCAACTGAATTTACAAAATTGAATTAAGGAATTACTATCCAATATTGAACCTGGAAAATCCTCGCGATGTCCGACAACCCCGAGGTAACTTTGTCAAAAAAAAATTTTGGCCGCCTGCGCAGCTTGTGGTGGGCAACGATCGGCCTCTGTTTGCTAATTCTGATGGGTGCATTTTGGTTATTCGTGCGGGAAAATCCGCGCTTAAATGGTACTCAGTGGATTTTGCAATCAACCGTGGTTCTGTTTTATTTTTCAGGACTGCTGCGCTCTGCTTTGGGCTGGAACTATCATCCCGATCAAAAGGTTTTGCTTCCGGGACTGGGTTATGGTACGTGGTTGACGGTCATACGGGGAGCATTGACCGCCATGCTGGCCGGCTTTCTTTTTCAGCCCTGGCCGGAATCGAATTATTTCCCCGGCCGTTTATCCTGGGTCCCCGGCCTTACTTACCTTGCGGCAGCGGCACTGGATTTCATCGACGGCAAAGTTGCCCGGGCATGTCGGCATGAAACCCGCCTTGGCGCTTTCTTAGACATCAATCTGGATGCTCTGGGTTTGCTGGTCGCACCGGCGGTGGCCGTCGGGTACGGCCAGCTGCCGCCTGTTTATCTATGTGTTGGCTTCGCCTACTATTTCTACGTTGGCGGCATCTGGCTGAGGAAAAAATTTTCGAAACCGGTTACGGAGCCGGGCCCATGGCGCGGCGCCCGCATCATTGCCGGTGTTCAGATGGGCTTCGTCGGGGTCGCATTGCTGCCACTTTTCAATCCGCCGGTTACCACGCTGACAGCCTATGTTATTATGATTCCCCTATTGGCCGGTTTTTTTAAAGATTGGATGATCGTATGCGGATATCTGGATTCAAAGTGACATCATGATTCTACTCGATAAATCAGCAGAAATAGCTGTAATCGAAATTGCATTAGATCGAGAAATTTATAATTTAAGCGCAGCAAATATTGATTTTTCCGCCGAACTTGCGATCACTCACATTGTACGAGCTTGCAACTAGCCAGGTATTGTCTTGTGGGAACATTGTAACGGAAGGCAAATAAATCAGGGGTAGCCATTATGCTAATGCGAGTAGATTCAATTGAAGGCCTTGAGTCCTGTATGGCCGGGACCAAGGCATTTCGCAAAAGCAACGGGCGGCCGTTCATCACCGTAAGCTACGCTCAGAGTGTGGACGGCAGCATCGCAACTCGAAACCGGCAACCCATCGGCTTGAGCGGTCCGGAATCCATGCTGCTGACGCATGAGATTCGGGCCTGCAGCGATGCCATCTTAATCGGCATCGGGACGCTCCTGGCTGATGATCCCCGGCTCAGCGTCCGACTGGTCGATGGAAACAGTCCGCAGCCGGTCGTTCTGGATACTCACCTGCGAACTCCGTTGAATGCAAAGCTCGTCCAACGCCCTGATACCCGGCCCTGGCTGATCAATGCGGCCGGTGAGCATAGTCGACAATTCCTGGCATTGCAGCGTGCCGGATCAATGCCGATTTTGTGCGACACGGATCGGGATGGCAAAATCGATCTGCATGCCCTGATGCAAGTCCTGGCTGCCCGCAAAATCAACAGCGTAATGGTAGAGGGCGGTGCCCAAGTCATTACGAGCTTCGTAAATGCCGGGCTGGTGGATCAGTTTGTTGTAACGATTTCCCCCAGATTCGTCGGCGGCCTATCGGTACTCAATTCAAATGGGATCCATTTCGACGCCAATCTGGAGCTTACGGACGTCAGTTACCGAAGTATGGGAGATGACCTGATTATCTGGGCCCGGCCAAAATGACGCAGTAATTAATCCGCCAAGAGAACTCATGACTTCGAGCAATAAAGCGTATCTGAATGCTAAACGGCTAGCTCAATGCCATGCAGGGCGGATTAATTTAATTATGCTTCGCATCTATTATTTTTATTCTGGTTTTTCTTATCCTGTTAAACCGTTTCCGTTCAGAATTGTACCGGATTGACGCCATGCAGCGGATGTCAGTCATCTTTGCAGAGCCATACAGAATCGAAATTGATCAAAGCGCCAAACCTGCCCCGGGCGATGAAGAGGTTCTGATAAAAACCCATATATCGGCAATCAGCCCGGGTACGGAAATGCTGGTCTACCGTGGTCAACTGGGGGCTGGAATACAGACGGATACAGCGATACCGGAGCTGGCACGCCCTTTTGGTTATCCTCTTGCTTACGGTTATGCCTGTGTCGGTCAAATCGTTGAGGTCGGCCAATCAATAGATACGAAATGGCTGGGTCAAAACGTATTTTGCTTCCATCCCCATGAAAGTCATTTTATTGCCCGGCTGGAGTCCCTGATTTCGCTGCCGGAGGATCTGGATCCGGCTGATGCGGTCTTTTTAGCGACGATGGAAACGGCCGTCAACTTTTTGATGGACGGAAGACCGGTTATCGGAGAAATTGTCGTCTTGTTTGGTCTCGGTATTGTCGGTTTGTTGACCGCTGCGCTGTTGGCACGGCTGCCCTTGAACGGCTTAATTGCTTTCGACCCCTATCCGCTGCGCCGCGAAAAAGCAAAGGAAGTCGGAATCCCGCTGGTTTTAAATCCGGAGAGGCCGGAGGAATTTGATGAGGTAATCAAAAATCTGAAATGTCATTTAGGAACTCCGGGCGCCGATCTTATTTACGAGCTCTCCGGCAATCCAGCTGCCTTGAATCAGGCAATTGCGGTTGCCGGTTTTGACAGCCGCATAGTCGTCGGTTCCTGGTATGGAACTAAAAAGACCGATTTGAATTTGGGCACCAGCTTTCATCGCAACCGGATTCAGTTGATAAGCAGCCAGGTAAGCACTCTGGCTCCTCGCTTTTCATCCCGCTGGACGAAAAAAAGACGAATCAAAGTTGCGCTGGAAATGCTCCGCGAGTTAAATCCGGCCCGCTTTATCACCCATCGCTTTGATGTTCAACAGGCTAAAGAGGCTTACCATCTGTTAGATCAAAATCCGAAGGAAACCGTTCAGGTTGTTTTGACCTACGAGTAAAGATTAACTTAAAAAAAAATATGCGCAGCATAAAATAATTAATCCGCGGCAGCATCAATTTGAAAATTTTCTTTAGTTTTTAAAGAGCAAGCTCGAGTCCCAAAAAAATTCATTTTGAAGGCGGATTAATTATGGGAGACATCCATGTACACTGTGGCAGTCAGACGGGAATTTATAGCACGTCATTATCTGATCGGGGGAGATTGGGGAGATGAGAATAATCCACATGCGCATCATTATGTGGTTGAGGTCATGCTGGAAGGTCCCAATCTGGACGGGCACGGATATTTAACGGATATTTGCGATATCGAATCGGCCTTAGACGACCGGGTGGCGTATTACCGGGACAAAATGCTCAACGACCTGGCCGAATTCGACGGCCTCAATCCCAGTATCGAGCACTTTGCCAGAATTCTCTGCCAATCTATCGCTGAAAATATCCAAATCGGTCACCTTGCGTCAATATCCGTCAAGCTCTGGGAAAACGACTGGGCCTGGGCACGGTATAGGCTGCATTTTTGAGCTGACCAGTAAAGAAGACCGATGCGGATCGAGATCACATTCCAACTGCGGTAAGGGAAAATTGAACGTTATTGGTTATTTGTTATTTGATAACGGATGAAACTAACCGATTTTATTTATCATATCCGCAGAAATCACCAATACTGCTGATACGCAGAACCATTCAATAGCAACTAAAGCTCAAGCGGCGTGACAGACATTTTATCAGTCAAGAATCTCGGCCCAACTGGCCCAGCATCGGCTACCCCATCGGGGTGATGTCAGATGCACCGTGTTCAATGGGATTGTTGGAATGGTGAAATTGCGGAATTAAGGGCTTTAAAAGCGATATTCAATTCCAAATAACGAATAATCAATAAAAAATAACTATGTATTCCCCATGGATTTGTTGACATTTTTTATTCTGGCAACCTATATTTCCCAAATTGTTCAGGTGTGCTTCTACTCGGTTCCCAGCGCCGGGTCAACAGTTGAAATGCTCGTAAAAGTCAAAAACGATCCGGCAAATTCCCATCATCACCCCGCAGCCAGCGCCATTCAGTCCCGGCTGAAAGTTGTCTTGCTGATTGCAGCAACCTTCTTGGTAACGGCCACCTCATTGATCCCATTAATTACGGTATGCTACCCGCCTTTTTTTCGGATTCTGATCCCGTTGATGGCGCAGCCCACAGATTTGATGAAATGGATTGCCATAGAGTGTCTGGTGACGGGGAACATTATTACCTACGTGGCGGTTGCAACGTTGAAAAGAAATGTGAGTTTCCATGCATTTGGGGAAACCACCAGACTCTATACCGCCGGCCTGTACCGGTTCCTGCGAAATCCAATTACACTGGGCCTGGCTTTGATCTATATCGGATTTGTTCTGGCGTTGCCGTCCGTCGGCGTGCTGGTCGGATTTATTTTATTTTTTTTAAACTCAAGTTACCGGATCAGAATGGAAGAAGTGTATTTGGAGAGCGCCTTTGGAGACGACTATCGGCAATATAAGCGGCAAGTCGGGAAGTACTTTCCAAAGGTGTCGAAACGATCGCAGAGATATGTTAGATAAATGGGCAAGGTAATCGATTTCGTTATTCTCGGAAACCCGGCTAAGGAGTACTGGAGTGACGGAGTACAGGAGTATTGCGAAAAATAGGGTTGAAGATTCAAAGTTCAGGGTTCAAGGATGATCTGGCCGCAAAAAGGCGCAAAAGTCACAATAATCATTTTTAAAAGACGGAGCGAAGCGACTCCTTAAATCCAAAATTCGCAATCCAAAATCCAAAATTTAATTACACTATACCTTAGAACTTTCCAACCTGCGAATGAAGCATATGAGAATCGGCCTGATCATCTATGACCGTATTGACGCGCTAACCGGCGGTTATATCTATGATCGGATGCTGGTGGAGCATTTGCGGCGATACGGGCATCGGGTCGAAATCATTTCATTGTCACGGCATCCATACGCGCTCAATATCCTGGATAATTTTTCCTCAAAACTGTTGCCGGGGCTGATATCCGCAGGTTACGATCTGCTGCTTCAGGATGAGTTGACGCATCCCTCGCTTTGGTGGACCAATCAGCGGCTGAAGAAGAAAAGTCAGTTTCCGGTGGTTGCCATCGTGCACCAGGTGCTATGCCGACAGCCGCGCAACGGTTTGCTTAACCGCCTTTACGAAGCTGTCGAACGGCCATATTTTAGTTCCATTGATGCTTGTATTTGTAACAGCAGCAGCACGAGGCGGAATATTGAAAGCCTGACCTTAAGGTCACTGCCGTCCATCGTCGCCTTCCCTGCGGGAGATCGCCTGGGCAGTCTGAACTCCACGGAATCGATCGAGTCACGAGCCCGGGAATCGGGTCCGCTTAAATTGATTTTTGTCGGAAATGTGCTGCCCAACAAAGGTCTCCTGCCCCTGATCGAAGATTTATCCGGGCTTCCTGAGGGTTCCTGGTACCTGACGGTTGTCGGCAGTTTAAAAATGAATCCGGTTTATTGCGGCAATGTGAAAAAAGCAGTTGCCGCCGCGAAACTGCACAATCAAATTGCATTTGTCGGACCGCAGGACGGCCCTGAACTGGTGTCCCAGCTGTCCCGGAGCCATGTATTCATCATGCCCTATTCCCACGAAGGATTCGGCATGGCCCACATTGAAGCCATGGGATTCGGTTTGCCGGTAATCGGCTGTGCCGATGGTGCCGTCAGGGAATTCGTGAAGCATGAACAAAATGGGTTTTTAATTCATCCCGCCGACAGGCAAAAAACCTTAGAATATCTGTATCGGCTGAATACAGATCGCCACCTTTTGAGCGATTTGGGCCGGGCGGCCTGGAAAACGTTTCAGGAACACCCGCGCTGGGAAGATACGGTGGATCGAGTCGAAAAGTTTTTGAGGGATTTGGCTTGCAATAAAACGGCAAATGAGAAGAAAATTGATTGGCCCTGAAACCTGAACACTGAACACTGTATTTAATGTCCATCACCGAAAAACGAAACAAAAACCATTCTGCCATGAAATTCGCGGCGGCCGCGATATATCTGAATGTGCTCCTCAATATCAGATATCCGGCATCGGATCTGCCTATTTGGGGGCTGTTAAAAATGTCGCCCGAGGCCCTCGGAATTATCCTCATCATCTGGCTGACAGTTGTCCTCAAGATCCGTTTTCAACCTGCCGTCTATATTCCCCTTACGCTCGGAGCGGTATTTTTGCGTCTGTTCAAACTGGGGGACGTTTTAATCCCCATGTATTTTTACAGGACCTTCAACCTCTATCTGGATTCGAGATTTCTGCCGGATCTGTTCCACCTGCTTTACACCACACTTTCCCACCGGGCATTTTTTTTCTGGATAATTGTTGCCGGACTTCTTCTGGCTGGGATGGTGATCTTGATCTGGCTGTCAATCAAGACGATTTACAATTGCCTGCAAACTGCATCGGATCACCGCTGGGTCGCGGGGATCATAATTGCCGGCCTGATCGGAATTTCTCTGCTGCCGGGAGGAAGCCGTTTAGAACCGGATCGGTTTTTTGAGCGGGGGCTTTTTTTTCGGGTTGCCGAGGAAGTCAATTTCATATTTCAGGTAAAGGTGCACCACGCACGGCACACGCAGGTCATCGGTTCGGCCCTGGAAAAAAGCCGCACCACACCAACCACTCTGGATAAGTTGCGGGGGGCGGACGTGTTTGTGTTTTTTATCGAATCATACGGACAGACCATTTTCGACAATGCACGTCACTTTCCGTTGATAAAATCCGATCTGGCTGAAATCGAGAAAGAACTGAATGCAAGGGGATTTGAAGTTTTATCAAATTTCGTCAGTTCTCCCACCTACGGCGGAGCTTCATGGCTGGCCCATGCGACATTTTCCACCGGCGTTCATACCAATAACCAGATGCGCTACAATATTTTATTAACGTCCCAGGTGAAAACGCTGGCCCGCTATTTCAATGAAGCCGGTTATCGTACGGTTCGGGCAATGCCCGGTACGCAGTGGCCCTGGCCCCAGGGTGAGTTTTACGGATATCAGAGCAAATATTATGCCTGGAACTTCGATTACCGGGGACCGATGTACGGCTGGTCAACCATGCCCGACCAGTATGTCATCGATTTTATCCGCCGTCGCGAGATGGAGATCTCGACTCAACCCCTGTTTGTCGAATTTAATCTTGTCAGCAGCCATGCGCCCTTTCATCTTCAACCGCCATATATCGCAGATTGGTCACTGATTGGCGATGGTGCCATCTATCGCAAACTGGAGACGATCACCTTTCCAATCACCTGGCCTGATTTGAGCAACGCCGCTGAGGGATACGTGGCATCCATCCGCTATGAGTTGAAAGTGATAACTGAATTCATAAAGCAGTATGTGAAAGAACGCGCAATTATTATTATCCTGGGAGACCACCAGCCCAATGTTCAGTTAACCGGAAAAAACCATGTCTGGGCCGTTCCCGTACATGTCATCAGCCGCAATGCCGACCTTTTGCGACCCTTTAAAAATCGGGGCTTTCTTCCCGGCCTCGTGCCGAGTCAAAAAACCCATCGTGGTATGGAAAGCCTGACATTTGAGTTTCTGGAAGACTTCAGTACACCCGAATTATCAAAAGGGCTGACCCATCATCACCAGCAACCGGTTATAATCAAATAGGCAACTGATTGTGATATTGATTAGAATGCAAGGCTTTTATTTGTGCGGCTACAGCCGGTATACCCTCGTAAATAGTCGGATAGAATGGTGTCAGCCCCAATTCATTCCACAACAGGTTTGGATCGACAGCGATGTTGAAGTTATAGGTGCGCACGGCGTCCGGCGTTTCTAAACCCGGGTACGGACGAAAACGCCGGAAGGGGGTCAACAAAGTTGTAGCCAATAGAGCCAGTAAGCGGGGGACTAAAAAAACACGTGCACTTGGATAATACTGTTGGGCAATTTCTAAATATTGTGCCCATGTGGCCGGGGATTTATCGCCAAAAGGTAAGATGCCAGAAAATGATTGTTCAGCGCAGGCAATCATAGCTGCCGCGGCATCGGCTACGTGAAGATGCGTGTAAATATTTTTACCGAGTCCCGGCAGTATCAAGCGACCAGCCTGCAGTTGTCTTAAGTAGAGATCTCCAATCCCATAGACATGCGGTAAGCGCAGCGCGGCAAAAAACATCCCGGCAGATGCAGCCATTTCCGATAGTCGTTTTTCGGTATCCACTTTAACGCGGCCATAATCAAGAACCGGATTTGCAGGGGTATCGGCATTCACGTAATGAGCACTACCATCATATACCAATACACTCGAACTGTAGACAAACTTCCTAACGCCGGCTTCGATCGCGGCCTCCATCAAGGCCACCGAGCCGTCCAAGATGGAAGGCTTCAATATTTTGTAGGACTCGAAAGTAGCCCGGGCCCCTAAATGAATAATCCCGTCAACGCCCTCAACCGCTTGTTTGAGACTTTCGGGTTTCCGCAGATCAGCCATGACGAAATCGGCTTCCAAATTGCAGATTTCACAGTCGTCTCCAGCCTCGCGGAACATCAATCTGGGGCGGTAACCGCCGAAGGAAAGTTGGTGGGATACCTCCTTGCCAATGAATCCAGAAGCTCCGGTTACCAACAATTTCAATTTTTGGTTGCCGCCACTCATTACATATCCTTTTCAATGCACAATCTATCAAGAAGTATGTCCATTCTAATACACGATGTAACCTCTTTATTTGGCTCCAAAAACCATTCCTTCTGCATTTTAGTTTTAACTTTAAGACCATTTCATATTTATGCAAACTTTTTTTGATGGTCGGCTCAATTGACTGCCATACTTATTGGTACAGCTCAAAAGGTAATTACTGATAGTAATTGTAATCCGTATATCCTTCAGCTCCCGGGGTGTACCACAATGACATATCTTCAAACGGCGTAAGGGGCCAATTATTCTTCAAACGCTCAGGCAGATCCGGATTGGTAATGAAAGGACGGCCGAAAGCGGCAAGATCAGCGTGACCTGCTGCGAGTCTCTCTTCTGCTGTTTCTTTGGTATATCCACAATTGCCCATTATAATTCCGTCATATTCGGCCCGAAATTCAGCCAGTATCATCGGGTCACCTTGTTCATGAAAGCCGAAAGCAAGCCCATCCATGATGTGGGTATAGGCAAGATTCAATTTGTTGAGTTCTTTTATGGTGTAGAGAAATGTTTCTCTAAAATCCGGGCTGCCCATATCATTGAACACACCGTTGGGGGAAAGTCGGATCCCCACCCGTTTTGGCGGCCATACCTCCAGAACTGCCGTCATCACTTTTTTTAGAAAGCGATATTTATTCTCCAGGCTGCCTCCGTAGTTATCAGTCCTTAAATTTGTTTTTGAGTCGAGAAATTGATTGATCAGATAGCCGTTAGCGCTATGAACTTCAACCCCGCTGAAACCGGCATCTTTGGCATTTGCAGCAGCGCTGCGATAATCGTTCACAGTGGCCTTGATTTCATCAACTGTCAGAGCTCGAGGGGTTTCGTAGTCTTTTTTTCCGAATGGTGTGTGAATCTGGTCACCATTAAGTTTTACTGCAGAGGCGGAGACCGGAAGTGCTCCATTGTGAAAATCGCTGTGTGACGCCCTACCACAATGCCATAATTGAAGAAAGATAGGGGTGCCAGTGGATTTCAGTTTTTGTGTGACTATTCTCCACCCTTCCACCATCTTATCAGTGTAGATGCCAGGTGAGCCTACCCATCCGTTGCCTTGAGAGGAAACCACTGTTGCCTCGGTAATGAGCAAACCGGCTGAAGCACGTTGAAAATAATATTCGGCCATTAGCTCATTGGGAATGCGCTCCACACCTGCCCGTCCCCTTGTCATTGGTGCCAAAACAATTCTGTTCTTAAGCTCAAAATCTCCCATTTGTAATGGTTCAAAAAGTTTTTGTACCGCCATGATACTCTCCTTGTCATATTAACTTTGTAGTGTGAAAAAGGTTAGATTTAATATAATAAGCAGCATTTGAGTTTTGTCTGCTGTCAAACAAAAATCTAGCATTAGAAGCTGATTCGAAATTGTAGATTGCGTTCAAGGATCCGCCTACGGCGGACCATTTGACGTTAGATGCAATTTTGAAGCAGCTTCAAGTATGAGATCACCGAATGCAAACTCGACACCCATGCAAAACTATTCTTAAAAAAAACATAGCGAGATCGAATTGGAGTGGATCATTGGAGAAGAACAGGCAAGTAGTGCAACCATATTATAAAACTTTATGGACAACCACTCTTCGTTTATAGCATGATATGAGAGGAGGAAGTATGGGGCGTTGAGCAGGATACTGCCCACCACTTATTGATGCGCCGTTAGACATAATTGAATACCTGCAGAAAGCAGATGACGCTAAGAGAATTGCTCAATTGCTTCAATTTGCCAGGTTGCTCTCGAGGGCTTCGATTTTTTGGTCGATTCGGTTGGATGGGGATGTGAATCCGGCCAGGAGCGAATAGGTCAGCGGGACTACAAATAGAGTAAGGACGGTGGCCAGCATCACCCCGGAGATGATGACGATGCCAATGGTAAACCGGCTCTCAGCGCCGGCCCCGGTGGCCAGGACCAGAGGGATGGCTCCGATGGCAGTGGACACCGACGTCATCAGCACCGGGCGCAAACGTGTCCGCGCCGATTCCAGGATTGCCTCCGAGATCGATTTTCCCTGATTGCGCAGCTGGTTGGCAAACTCAACGATTAGAATTCCATTTTTGGCCGCCAGGCCGATGAGCACCAGGATGCCGACCTGGCTGTAGACATTGAGCGAGCTTCCGGCAAGGTGCAGACCGATGAGAGCGCCGGCTACCGCCAGCGGCACCGTTAGCATGATCGTGAAAGGGTGAACGAAACTTTCGAACTGCGCGGCCAGCACCAGAAATACGATCAGCAGGGAGAGGCCAAAGGCAAAAGCCAGCGCCCGGGAGGCATCCACAAATTCACGGGACTGACCCTTGTAATCGATGACCGGTGCGCTGCCCAGTTCCTCCCGTGAGATCTTTTCCAGATATTCGAGTGCATCCCCGAGCAAATAGCTGTCCTGGAGGGTCGCAGTCAAGGTGATGGCCCTCAAACGGTTGAACCGGTTTTTCGATGCCGAATCGGCAAATTCTCTCAAAGATACCAGACTGGATAGCGGAATCAATTCGCCGCTGCCGGTTTCCGAGCGGACGTAGATGTTACGGATATCCGTAGGGGTAAGCTTTTGAGCACTTTTGCCCTCGAGGATTACATCGTATTCTTCACCACGATCGATGTAAGTGGTCACCTTGCGATAGCCAAGCATGGTTTCCAGGGTTCGGCCAATTTGGGCGATGCTCACGCCCACATCGGCGGCCCGATCTCTGTCTACATTGACCTCCAGTTGCGGCTTAGTCTCTTTGTAATCGCTTTCCAGGTTGGAAAGCCCATCATTTTCCTCGGCACGGGCAACCAGGATATCTCGCCAGCGGGCCAGTTCATCATAATCGCTTCCACCCAATACGAATTCCACAGGTTTGCCGGTGCCGCCACCCAGGCCGCGACGCGCAACGGAAAAGGCACGGTATCCCGGCAACGCCGATAGTTTGCGATTTACATCGGACATAATTTCCTGCATGGAACGGCTGCGCTCCGACCAAGGGCTGAGCACCACGATTCCTCGGACGCTGTTGACTTCATTTGTGCTCGAAAAAGAGGCCGGCAGTCTCAGCAGGACGCGGGTCGCCTCTCCGTTCTCATAGAGCGGCATCAAGACTTTTTCCATGCGCTCCAGCATTTCGAAGGACTTATCGAAACCGGCGCCTTCGGGGCCATCGGCAATCACGAAAAATGCGCCACGGTCCTCGAGAGGAGCGTATTCCTTATGGATCAGTGAGTATGACAAGGGTATGGAGGCCAAAATGATCACAAAAACGACGGCGACAAGCCATTTTCGCTGCATCAGGCTGACCAGCAATTGGTTATAGCTTCTGACGGCTGCTTCCTGCAGGCGTGTGTGCCGGGGCTGTTTCGAGGAAATTTTCGCAGTTTGCGGCTTAAGGATCCAGGAGCACATCATTGGAGACAGGCTTAGCGCGACGAAACTCGAAATAGATACTGCTCCCGCCAAGGCGATGGCGAACTCCGAAAAAAGCCGTCCAGTGTTGCCCTGCATAAAGGAAATGGGTACGAAAACAGCGACGAGCACCAGGGTGGTGGCAACTACAGCAAAGCCGACTTGACGTGTCCCCTTGATAGCTGCCAGCAGGGGCGGTTCTCCCAGCTGAATGCGGCGGAAGATGTTTTCCAGGACGACGATGGCATCGTCCACCACCATGCCGATGGCCAGAATCATGGCCAGCAATGTCAACAGATTAATCGAGAAACCCATG
>JASJCE010000088.1 GCA_030066155.1 Desulfobacterales bacterium
ACCGGTGATAGCGCGAACCTCTTTAATGACCTGAATCTTCTTATCACCGTGTGCGGTCAGGATGACATCGAACTCCGTCTGCTCCTCGGCCGCCTCTCCTCCGCCGGCGGCATCTGCCGGTCCGGCGGCCATCATTGCCACCGGCGCAGCTGCCGAAACACCGAATTTCTCCTCCATTTCCTTGACCAGTTCGGATAACTCCAGAACTGACATATTTGCAATAAATTCGATAACATCTTCTTTCGTCGTATCTGCCATTTTTTCCTCCGGTATCGTTTTGTCTTAATCTTTACAGTTTAATCTGATCTTGCTATTGCCTGTCCATTTAACTCAGGCAGCTTCTTTTTGATCCTTGATTGCCGTCAACACATTCACCAGGCTTCTGGGAATCTCTGCCAGAGCCCTGACGAATGAGGTTGGAACCGCATTCAGGGCTGACAGGAACTGTGCCAGCAGAACCTCACGCGACGGTAGCGTCGCCAGCGCCTTGATTGCCTGGACGTCGAGAACTTTGCCGTTCAGCACGCCGACTTTAATCTCCAGCTTTTCATTGTCTTTGGCGAACTGCGTCAGCACTTTGGCCGGGGCGACCGGATCGTCGTAGCTCAGGGCGACTGCGCTGGGGCCTTTGAAATGGTCCTTAATTGCAGCGACCCCCGTATCTTCGGATGCCCGCACCAGAAGGGTGTTCTTGACCACCTGGTATTCGATATTGGCTTCCCTGAGCTTGCGGCGCAGATCATTCATGGCGGCCACATCGAGTCCCTTATAATCGGTCAGGACAATAATAGCGGATCTTGCAAATCGTTCATGCAGATCTTCGGCAATCTGTTGTTTGGCGTCTAATCTCAATTTTAGGTGTCACCTCCTTTCCAGATCTGATCAAAAACCGGAGGACATCAGAAAAAACCGATTTGTAATTGCGGCTCCGGGTGTCTTGGCATCGGGAGCCTCATCGGACAATCACATATCCGCCTCGGTAGGCCGGCATTGCCGATTAAACACGATCTTTGACAGCCAATCGATAGTGAACCTACGGTCTTCGACAGAATAATATAAAAATGTCGCCTCTAATCCAGCCGTTCCGGCAGTAGAGACGGTATTTTAGCGAGTTGGTTCCTTTCCCAGGATATCGTTTGGCCAGCGCAATGGTCATCCAGAATTCCCTTTGCACTGCCAGTCCGCAGCCAAAAGGGTGGGCGCGGATTATTTTACCAAATCCTTGACAAGGGCAGCGTCGATCCGGACCCCGGGTCCCATGGTGGTCGAAAGCGCGATTCCCTTCAAATAGGTTCCCTTGCTGGAGGCCGGTTTGAGACGCAAAATCGTTTCAATAAAGGCCGTAATGTTCTGGACGATTTTTTCGACTCCAAAAGAAACCCTCCCCATCGGTGCGTGGACGATACCGGCCTTTTCAACTCTGAAATCGATCTTGCCGGCCTTGAGTTCACTGATCGCCCGCACAAGATCAAACGTTACCGTACCGGTTTTGGCATTCGGCATCAGTCCGCGAGGTCCGAGCAGTTTCCCGATCTTTCCCACGGTACCCATCATATCCGGTGTGGCCACAGCTTTATCGAAGCCGAACCATCCGCCCTTGATTTTCTCAATCAGGTCGTCGTTGCCGACAAAATCGGCACCGGCTTCCTGAGCTTCCTTTTCCTTTTCGCCTTTGGCAAAAACAAGAATTTTAATCGTTTTGCCGGTACCGTTCGGCAGAACGACACTTCCCCGAACCATCTGATCGGCATGCCGCGGATCCACACCCAGGCGGACGGCAACATCGACGGACTCATCGAATTTGGCGTAAGATGACTCAAGCGCCTTTTTGACGGCCGCCTCAAAACCGTCCACCACACCGGCACTTACTTTTTCTTTTGAATCAAGATACTTTTTACCCCGTTTCGGCATCGTTCCCTTTATCTCCTTTAGGCGAGTTGCCCCTTGCGCATTTCGGGAAGCGGGTCGCGGATCACACAGTAACATGCAAATTCAAACAATCTGCCACACGAAACACGCAACGCGTTAATTTTATCCGACTTCAATCCCCATGCTTCTTGCTGTTCCGGCGATAATTTTGCAGGCGGCATCCAAATCATTTGCATTCAGGTCAACCATTTTCTGTTTGGCGATCTCCTCGACTTGCTCCCGGGTGACCGATCCAACGCGCTCACGTTTGGGGTCACCGGCGCCCTTGGCGATTTTTGCCGCTTTTTTCAACAATACCGCAGCTGGCGGAGTTTTGGTGATGAACGTAAACGACCGATCCTGAAAGACGGTAATCACAACCGGTATAATCATTCCCTCGTCCTGTGCGGTTCTGGAATTAAAGGCCTTACAGAAGTCCATAATATTGACCCCGTGTTGCCCCAAAGCCGGACCGATCGGAGGCGACGGGTTTGCCTTGCCGGCTTCAACCTGCAATTTAATCAGCGCCATTACCTTTTTTGCCATTTTTTTTACTATCTCCTCGTTTACAGCTTTTGTACCTGAACGAAATCCAGTTCGACCGGCGTCGATCGCCCGAAAATACTGACCAGTACCTTAATTTTGCCCTTTTCGTGATTGACTTCTTCTACGGTACCATTGAAATTAGTGAACGGTCCGTCAATCACTCTGATTTCATCGCCCGATTCGAAGAAATACTTCGGCTGGGGCTTCAACTTGCCGGCCGCCATACGGTTTAGAATCTGGTCGGCCTCGTCGTCAGAGAGGGGCGTCGGTTTTTCACGCCCACCTAAAAAGCCGGTTACTTTTGCAGTATCGTTGACAATATGCCAGGTTTCGTCATCCAGTTGCATCCGGACCAGGATATACCCCGGATAAAACTTTCTGGAAGACGTTTTACGCTTGCCTTTGACCAGTTCGACGATTTCTTCGGTCGGCACCAGAACCTCACCGAATTTATCCGGATGCGGACAGGCGGCAATTCGTTCCTCCAAAGCGGCTTTCACCTTGTTCTCGAAGCCTGAATAGACATGGACTATATACCATTTTAAAGCCACTGTGATTCTCCTCAGGTTATTGAAGAACGATACGGATCAGACTGGATATGCCAAAATCAACGACTCCCAAAAACAGTGATATGATCATCACCAGGGCGATAACCACCGCCGTCGAGCCGATGGTTTGCTTGCGAGAGGGCCAGGTAACCTTTTTCAACTCAACCTTGACCTCACGCAGAAACTGAGCCGTCTTGGTGAATATATTGTCTTTGGGCTTGCTGGCCGCCGCACTGACCGCTGTGGGCTGTCGCTTCTGGGGCAGTGCCGGTTTTTTTTTGGCACTTTTGGCGACGGCTTCACCCGAAGCGGTTTTCTTCAGATTGGATACCGGTGCCTCCTTAAGCCCCACGGCAGTCTGTTTGCCAGATCTGGCCTTCTTTTTCTTTTTCGATCCTGCCGGCTTTTTGCGTTGTATCCGTCCCATTATGCTCCTAAAAAGGCGAAAGCTCTGAGCATTTCAAAACGAAGGAATATAGAATCCTTTGATCTTCAAACTCTGAGCTTCACCGACAAAAGTATGGCAGGCCAGGAGGGATTTGAACCCCCAACACCCGGATTTGGAGTCCGATGCTCTACCGTTAGAGCTACTGGCCTGCATAATCCGTTTATTTGGTTTCCTTGTGCGACGTATGCTTACGGCAGAATCGACAATATTTGTTAAACTCCAACTTGTCTGGTGTTGTACGTTTATTCTTGGTTGTCGTATAATTCCTTCGTTTGCATTCGGTGCATGCAAGGGTCACGATAATTCTCACCTGAAGAACTCCTTCGCCTTTACTCGATAATTTCGCTGACGACGCCTGCGCCTACCGTACGGCCGCCTTCCCGCACCGCAAAACGAAGCTCTTTTTCCATCGCAATCGGCGTAATCAACTGCGCCTCAATCGTCACATTGTCCCCCGGCATCACCATCTCCACCCCTTCGGGCAAGGTCAGCACTCCCGTCACATCCGTTGTGCGAAAATAAAACTGCGGCCGATAGCCGCTGAAAAACGGCGTATGCCGGCCACCCTCCTCTTTGCTCAATACATACACCTCCGCCTTGAACTTCGTATGCGGCGTGATCGAGCCCGGAACCGCCACCACCTGCCCACGCTCCACTTCATCGCGCTTCGTGCCGCGCAACAATACACCGATGTTGTCTCCCGCCTGGCCCTCGTCCAGCAGCTTGCGGAACATCTCCACTCCCGTGCACACCGTCTTAAACGTCTCGCGGATCCCCACAATCTCCACATCATCTCCCACGTGCACGATTCCCCGCTCCACGCGGCCCGTCACCACCGTACCGCGACCCGATATGCTGAACACATCCTCTATCGGCATCAAAAACGGCTTGTCCACATCTCGCTCCGGCTCCGGAATAAACGTGTCGATCGCCTCCATCAACTCGAATATCGGCTTGACTTCCTCCGATTCCGGATCATCGCTCTCCAGCGCCTTCAACGCACTGCCGCGCACTATCGGCGTGTCATCTCCCGGAAACTCATACTTGTCCAACAGCTCCCGCAACTCCAGCTCCACCAACTCGATCAACTCCTCATCATCCACCATGTCACACTTGTTCAAGAAGACCACGATCTGCGGCACCCCCACCTGACGCGCCAGCAATATGTGCTCTCGCGTCTGCGGCATCGGACCATCGTCGGCTCCCACTACCAGTATCGCACCATCCATCTGCGCTGCACCCGTGATCATGTTCTTAATGTAGTCCGCATGACCCGGACAGTCCACATGCGCGTAATGACGATTCTCCGTCTGATACTCCACATGCGCCGTGGCGATCGTGATCCCCCGCTCCTTCTCCTCGGGCGCCTTGTCGATCTGATCGAACGGAACAAAATCCGCCATCCCCTTCAATCCCAGATGCTTGGTGATTGCCGCTGTTAACGTCGTCTTGCCATGGTCTATATGACCGATCGTGCCTACGTTCACATGCGGCTTGGTCCGCTCAAACTTTGCCTTTGCCATCTTCCTTTCCTCCCGTAATTGTTGGATGAATTTTAAATCAAAGGTTATTCGTCACAACTGATCCTACTAAAGACCGCTGGCCGGCTTTGGGTCGTGGAGCCCACGAACGGAATCGAACCGTTGAACCTCTTCCTTACCAAGGAAGCGCTCTACCGACTGAGCTACGTGGGCAATCGACTACGGGACCCTGTTCATTTCCGTCTGTTTGATTTCACTCACCTCCCGGACGCAGCTTCAAGTCTGATGTTTTTCGCCACCATCCGGATGAGGGCAACCGTACGACAGGCCATCATCGAAACCGATGCAGAAATGAGTCGACAATTCGTTAAAAACGTGATTACCGGTCCGACCGGATAACGGTTGGAGCGGGAGACGAGATTCGAACTCGCGACATCCAGCTTGGAAGGCTGAAGCTCTACCAACTGAGCTACTCCCGCTCGTTTGTCTATAGGCTTTGTCCTCAATGCCGAAGCATCACTGAAGATAATGATAGTGGGCGCCATTTTCTATGCCCAACTTTCTGCAGGAAGCCGTGTAGTTAACATCGATCCCGATAATTGCTCAGAAATCTCCTACATACGCCTTATCTTCAGGCTGGTGGTGGGGGGAGGATTCGAACCTCCGAAGGCTTCGCCGACAGATTTACAGTCTGTTCCCTTTGGCCACTCGGGAACCCCACCCGTCTGGTCAATAAAATCACCTGCGGAAGTTGCCGATCAGACGCAAAAAACCTGTCCGCAGACTCCCGGCCAAATTTAAAAACTGGGTTGTGAGTTGTTTAAAGTCTATTCAGCCGATTCACCGTTCAACAGGCGACCGACCCAAGTAATTATGGAGCCAGCGAAGGGACTCGAACCCCCGGCCCACTGATTACAAATCAGTTGCTCTACCAGCTGAGCTACGCTGGCCTCACAACTTGAATTCCCAAATTAAAACGATTAGTTAAACTGGATACCAAGGTAAGCACCAACATATTCAAAACATAATTATTTAACGATCTATTCGAGAAAAAGCAACAGGAAATACGCTTTATTAGATCAGATTATATCCATCCGGAACGTAATATATGAAAATAAGTTCAATTTTTGCTTAATTACGCATTATTTCGTTGAAATACATGTAATTTCAAATTATCGCTTAACGGTAACCGGTATCTCAAGCGACATCGGCACTTGTGGCACAAGACATCCATATAGAATGGTTAAACTCAAACCGTCAAAAATTTGTCCGCTTTTTCTTAACGCCCGCCCGCCATCCACAATCTTATCAAAAACAAAAGCCAGAAGATCGGCCTGGGTTGCTTACCGGATGCGGTTTATCTCCTTGTTTGAGCATTGTAATCATTATTTAGTGAATGAAAAGGTCATGCGTTAAGTTTTTGGCATAATATTAGCATGAATTGCATTGGAATGGATTGCAATAGATACGAATAAGCAGCATACGGCTCTCGTGATCCGTCACCATTTTGAGTGCAGTCACAAATGAATGAAACGCCAATCAGGACCGGATGGATGGTCGTCTTAAGCTTCCGACCGACCCGGTGGTTTTGATCTCACGTCAGCAGTGCCGTCTACAAATGTTGAGTGCAACTGTCAGCTGCATGCCGTTTATTTTAAAAAACATGTTGTTAAGCCCTTGACAATTATACCTATTTTTGATTTATTGTTAAAGTACCACGATGAGTTAAGTGACCATAGCCGCCGGATTCCGGAGTTTTATTTCAGATTAGATTATCCTAAGGAAACGAATTGATGAACAGACGCCGTATTGTTTTGCCGATTTTGTTGTTATTGATATTCAGTTCTTGCTCCCACCTTTCGTCCGACCTTGAAGGAAAACCGGGCTCTGCCCAAAACACCCCAACCATGGCAGCGAACCGCTTGCTGCCGACAGAGGACGGAGCGCTCAATTCCGATGGCGATATTCACCGTCCCGGATCGGCAGGTGCCGTCGGAGACGATCCTGTTGTCGAGACCGCCGCCATCCAAAAGGTCCAGACCGACCTCGATGAGGCCCTTGAGCTGTGCCAGCTTTCCCAGGATTACTGGCAGCAAGGTGAGTTGGAAAACGCCGTTGAAGCATTGGACCGGGCCTATGCGCTGATAATCAGTGTCGATACCTCGGATCAACCTAAACTCATCCAGCAAAAAGAGGATTTGCGGTTCATGATCTCCAAACGCATCTTGGAGATTTACGCTTCGCGCAATATCGTGGTCAACGGCAACTATAATGCCATTCCGATTATCATTAATCGGCATGTCCAGGCTGAAATCGACCGTTTTACCAAAGGTGGCGAACGACGTTTTTTCATAGAATCCATGAAGCGCTCCGGACGGTACCGGGATCGCATGGTAACAGCCTTGAAAGACGCCGGTCTGCCGGAGCAGCTCTCATGGCTGCCGCTGATTGAAAGCGGCTTCAAAACCAACGCGCTTTCCAGGTCTCGGGCTTTGGGACCGTGGCAGTTCATCCCGTCAACTGGCTATAAATTTGGATTGCGTCGCAATAAATTCATTGATGAACGGATGGATCCGGAGAAATCAACCCGGGCTGCCATCGACTATCTCAAGGAATTGCACGGCATGTTCGGCGATTGGTCAACGGTTCTGGCTGCCTACAATTGCGGAGAAGGGAGGGTCTTGCGGGTCATCCGGAGCCAGAATATAAACTATCTGGACAATTTTTGGGACCTCTATGAAAAGCTTCCCCGGGAAACCGCCCGCTATGTTCCCCGCTTTATGGCAACCCTTCATATCCTGAACAATCTTGAGGCTTACGGCATGGATCAGATCGTTCTCGATCGGCCTCTCGAATTCGAAACCGTCATCATCAACAAACAGGTCAGCTTGCGCAATGTTGCCAAATCAATTGGCGTGAGTGAAAAGGAACTGATCGGGCTGAATCCGGAATTGCGCTATAAAATCGCCCCCGGAGACAGCTACGGGCTCAGGGTTCCATCCGGCAATGGCGAAATATTGCTGGCCCAGATCGACAGCATCCCCGTATCACATCCCCCCCAGCGGGCTTACGTCTACCACCGTGTCAGACATGGTGAAACGCTTTCGGTCATCGCGCGCAAATACCGCACCAGCGTCAGGCGCATCATGCGCGCCAACAACATGCGACGCTCCAATTATATCGTCGCCGGCAAGCGTCTGAAAATACCCCGGCGGGGGTATATGACCCAGGCTCCCAAAACGGTCCCAAAGCCTCGCAATGGAGAAGCGCTGACCCATGTTGTTCGCAAGGGAGATTCCCTTTATATCATTGCCAACAAATACGGCACAACAACCAAAAAGATTCAGGAACTGAACAACTTAAGATCAACGATCCTGTACAAAGGACAGGTGCTGACCATATTCCCCGGCAAATCCCGCAAGCCGCCCAAGGTTGACGGGCTGGCCACTTACAAGGTCAGGCCGGGAGACAGTCCGTTCGTCATCGCCAAACGGGTAAATATGCCATTGGATCGGTTAATGTACCTGAATCAGCTTTACCCCGGAACCAAGATCTACCCGGGACAGAAGCTGTATATCGAGTGAAGTCGATTTTGGATTTCGGATTGCGGATTGCGGATTGAATGGGCAGAGAGCAGAGGGAAAAGGGCATTGCGGGTTAAGGGCTACGGGTTGTGAGTCGCGGAAAACAATGGTGTAAGGTAAAAGGAAAAAGGATAAAGGTCAAAAGGAAGCATCCAGGCGTATGGATGAGCGCATAGGGTCTGGGGCCCTGGGCATAGAAAAGTTGATTGGATTTGGTATTTGATTCGGCTGATTGAGATGATACGGTTTATAAGCTATACGGAATAAGTGGGCGATAAAATCAGAGTAAGTCCTCATTTCATAATCAACCAATCAACTTAATCAACCATTCAAGTAAACCGACCATATTGACTATCCCAACGATCTAAACCATCTAAACGACCTAAACGAACAGAATGGTCAAGAAAAATGAGCACAAAGGTGCCGGGCACCGGCGTCTCATGTTAGTCGTTTTCTTTTCTCCAAAACCGCTTTATCAGAATCTTTACTAGCCAGTATAGGCTGCCAATATCCCACCTAAAACTCGGGCATAGAACAATCCGGTAATTACCTCACCAAAATATGCTTCGTCGAGACCTAATCATGCCATAAAAAAGATTTTCCAACTCACCAAAATCGGATATAACCTATCACAAATCAACTCATCAACAAATCAACTATTCAACCAAACTGGGGGAGCCATGGCGAAATTGTCGTTCAATCTTGAGGATCAGGTTTTTGTGGTGACCGGCGGCAGCCGGGGTATTGGTCTGGAGATTGCCAGATTATTGCTGGAACAAGCAGCCAGGGTTGTCATCTGTGGTCGAAAGGAGGAGGGCCTTGAGACAGCCGGCCGCGAACTCGATGGCGGCAGCCGGCTATTGGCCGTGCCAACCCACATCGGCAAGAGCGATGCGGTTGATCGGCTATTCGAGATGACGGTAGAGAAGTTCGGGGCGCTTGACGGGCTCGTCAACAATGTCGG
Organism: Desulfobacterales bacterium; assembly: GCA_030066155.1. Lineage (GTDB taxonomy): Bacteria > Desulfobacterota > Desulfobacteria > Desulfobacterales > JAFDCJ01 > JAFDCJ01. The sequence goes on from JASJCE010000088.1 coordinate 9,480, forward strand.
TATGAATATCGCCACCGGCGTGGTGGATGCCGATCCCGGTCTGTGGCAGAAAATCATCGACACCAATCTGAACGGCACGTACCTGTGCGCCCGCAAAGCAGGGCAGATGATGCGGGAGCAGAAAAAAGGCAAAATTGTCAGTATATCGTCCATTGCTGCCCGTCGTGCAGCGCCGTTCATGGGCATTTACGGGGTGGCCAAAGCCGGCATTGAAATGATGACCAGAGTTATGGCCCAGGAATTGGCGCCGTTTAATATTCAGGTCAACGCGGTGGCGCCCGGCATGGTCAAAACCAAATTCAGCCAGCCGTTCTGGTCAAATGCGGAAATTCACGAACAGGTTGTCAAAGCCATTCCCCTGGGAAGAATCGCCGAGCCGGCGGATGTGGCCTGGCCGGTGCTGTTTCTTTGCTCACAAGCTTCGGATTTTATCACCGGGCAGACGCTGATGGTGGATGGTGGCGCCAGCGCGGTTTAGGTCAAGTCTCTTTGTTTATAAATGAAAAAACTGATGAACGTCCAACATCGAACATCCAACGTCCAACGTCGAATTGTGGTATTCTGTCATTTTCAACTATTACAGCTAAAAAAAAGGTGCGGACAAATTTGAACCTTAAAATTCGTTCGATTCTTCCTGGTTTCCGTCGTCAAAATCATCTCTTCTGCTTAATTCCGTAGGATTTAGAATAGAAGAAGCGTAGCGTCAACCTTAATTGGACGTTCGATGTTGGAAGTTGGGTGTTCGACGTTCATTCTTGACCGCGTACCGACAATGTGAAGATACATATCGTCTTCACGCGATCAAAGCCGCCAGTATGTCACCCCCAGTTCTTCAGCTTCCTCCGGATTGAAACACCCTTTCACATCGATAACCAACGCGTTGCTATCGGCACATCGGCCGGCAATTCCCGTCAGACCGCTGTCCAGATAAACCCGATGCATGACGGCCAGCACGACGGCATCCAGATTATGGATTTCCGACAGCGGCTGCAATTCCACGTTGTAGTATGTTCGGGCTTCGACCGGGTCCGCCAGGGGATCGCTGACCACGACCTCAATCCCATAGTCTTGCAACTCGTTGATAATGTCGATGACTTTCGTGTTGCGCAGATCCGGCACATCCTCCTTGAAGGTAATGCCGAGAACAGCCACTCTGGCGCCGCGCACCTGCTTGCCGGCTGCGATGAGCATTTTGACGGTTCTTTCAGCGATATGTTTCCCCATGCCGTCATTGATGCGTCGGCCGGCCAAAATCATCTCGGGATGATAGCCCATCGCATCGGCTTTGAAGGTCAGGTAGTAAGGATCCACGCCGATACAGTGTCCGCCCACCAGGCCGGGACGAAAAGGCAAAAAGTTCCATTTCGTGCCGGCGGCGTCTAAAACTTCCAGCGTATCGATCCCGATCCGGTCAAAAATCTTGGACAACTCGTTCATCAAGGCAATATTCAGATCGCGTTGGGTGTTTTCGATCACCTTGGCCGCTTCCGCCACCTTAATTGATGAAGCCCGGTGAATTCCGGCCTCAACCACTTTACCGTAAACTTTGGCCAGCAACTCGCAGGTCGCCGGATCCGAACCGGAAACAATTTTAACGATTTTATCCAATGTGTGGACTTTATCGCCGGGATTAATTCGTTCCGGCGAATACCCGACCGTAAAATCTCGCCCGAATTCCAAACCGGATTCCGCTTCAAGAATCGGGATACAGACCTCTTCCGTCGCACCCGGGTAGACGGTGGACTCATACACGATGCAGGCGCCTTTTTGGAGTTGTCTTCCAACGGTTGCCGATGCGCTCCGCAGGGGGCTCAAGTCCGGAATACGGGCGTCGTCGATGGGGGTCGGTACGGCCACGATGATCAACCGGCATTGCGCAAGGTCATCCGGGTCATCAGTATAGCGGCATCCGGATTTTTGCAGCGCATCCGATGTGACTTCCAGGGTGCGATCGAATCCGTTTCGCAGTTCCTGGATTCGCTCGGATTTGAGATCGAACCCGATCACGTCAAAATGGTCGGACATATGCACGGCCAGCGGCAATCCGACATATCCCAGGCCCACAACGGCAAGTTTGCTCTCTCCGGCCGTCAGCGAGTCGAATGTAAGCATTCCTGAGTCCTCCTAATTTTTCCGCCCTGAAACTTTAGTATTTTCTGTTTGGCAGAATACGGAAACATGCCAATTCTTTACTGGTTAAGTGATTCCGGCGGAAAAATTACTTTATGCTGCGCATTTTTTTAATTTTCAGTAATTGATAGAAAACATTTTCATTTTGGTATTATCGGAATTCTACCACAGGCATTTGTAAAATTCAGCAGAAATTCTAGGGCGGTGAATCGGTGGGTATATCTTAAATCTGATTCCCCAATTGATCCAGAACCTAAAGGATCTTGAGGAGCTCTTTTTTTTCGTTCCGGGTAAGATGACGCCAGGTTCCAGGGGCAAGATGCCCCAATTTGATGTCGGCAACTCGGATGCGCTTGAGTTCGGCCACCCGGTGGCCGACCTTGCGCACCATCCGCCGGATTTGCCGGTTTTTACCTTCCTGGAGGATGATCCGAAATCTTCGGGCCGACACCCTTTTAACCCGGGCCGGACGGGTTCGTCCTTCCATCAGCGGCAAACCCCCGGCCAATTTGCGCAGTTCCCCGCCGGTAATGGATTTTGTCACCGTAACATCATACTCTTTTTCGTGGTCAAAGGAAGGATGGCTGAGTTTGTGATGCAGGCGGCCGTCGTTGGTTAACAGCAGCAGACCGGTGGAATCCTTGTCCAGGCGGCCGATCGGGTATACCCGTTGGGGAATATCCACCAGCTCCAGCACAATCTTTTCACCCGGATGACTGCAGGAGGTCACATAATCTTTGGGTTTATTGAGCGCAATGTAGATCAAGGTTTCCGGAATTTCGACCGGATTGCCATCGACCGTCACAACATCCTGATCAGGATCGACTTTCGTGCCGAGTTCCACAACAATTTCGTTGTTGACGGCGACCCGCCCTGACGTAATATATTCTTCGCCCTTGCGGCGCGAACAAACGCCGGCAGCGGAAAGAAATTTTTGAAGACGCATTAGGTTCTATAATCCGCGTTTATTTTGACGTAGTCGATTGAAAAATCGCAGGTAAAGACCGTTGCGCTACCCTCGCCCATTTTCAAATCTATGGTGATGTCGTACTCCGGCCGCTTGAGTACCTCGGTGGCCTCAGCTTCGGCATCCTTTCCGCATCCGACGCCGTCTTGCACCATTTTGACGGATCCGAAGAAAATATCGGTTTTTTCGGGATCAAATACCACTCCCGCTCTGCCGGCGGCAGCCAGAATTCGGCCCCAGTTGGCGTCTTCACCAAAAAGAGCGGTTTTGGTTAAATTGGAGTTGGCCACGGTGTCGGCGATCCGGTGTGCCGCCCCGTTGGAGAAGGCACCCGTAACATGAATTTCGACCAGCTTGGTGGCGCCTTCCCCGTCCTTGATCAGCCATTTGGCCAGGCTGATCAGGACATCATCGAGAACCGATTGAAACGCATTGCGCTGAGCCTGATTAACAATCTCGATACCGGATGCGCCGCTGGCCATTAGAATTGCGGTATCATTGGTACTCGTGTCGCCATCCACCGTAATGCGGTTCAGAGAGCGATTGACCGCAGCGACCAGCGTTTCATGCAGGATCTTAGAAGTGGCCGAGACATCCGTCATAGCGAAACACAGCATGGTCGCCATATCCGGACGGATCATGCCGGATCCTTTGGCCACGCCGGTAATGTGAAAAGACTTGCCGTCAATTTCTCCCCGGCGACTGATAAATTTCGGGACCGTATCCGTCGTCATCATCGCTTTGGCCAGATTGGTAACATCCGCGTAGTCCAGGGCATCAACCAGGGCCGGTACCGCCTTTTCGATTTTTTCAACGGGCAGCTGCTTTCCGATGACCCCGGTGGAGGCAACCAGGACATCATCCTCCTGCACGCCCAGGCTGTCGGCAGCTGCCGCGGCCATCCGTTTCGCCGCCTGCATGCCCCGCTCACCGGTGCAGCAATTGGCATTGCCGCTGTTCACGATCAGGGCCCGGCACACACCGGTCTTGATTCGTTGCCGATCCAGCAGCACCGGCGCGGCCTGCACCAAATTGCGGGTAAAAACACCGGCAACACTGGCCGCTGTTTCCGCATAGATCAATCCGAGATCGTTCTTGCCGTTTTTTTTAAGCCCGCAGGCCAAACCGGCCGTTAAAAAGCCCGGGCATCCAGTTTTTGCCATAATCCGACTACTCCGAAATTTACGTGTTAAGGTTCCTGTTTAAGAGTCAAAATATGTCGGCTCGCACCTCGATGCGGCGTTTATCATGCCGCACATCGTCCGGAAAGTCTCGTATTATTCCGCCGACTCTAATCTACAGGGTTTTTAACTTTTTGGCCGAAATTCCATACTTCCGCATTCGATATTGCAGAGTTTGCCGGGGAACCCCCAGCAGCGCGGCGGCTCCGTCGGCTCCGCCCACAACACCGCCGGTATCCTTGAGGGTACTGACAATGTGCTGACGTTCCAGTTCTCCCAATGTGATATGCTTCAGACCGGTTGAAGTGCGGCGCACGCCGCTGAGCTGAGTATCGAGTTCACTACCCGTTATGGTTTCTCCGGACCGCAGAAGTATCAACCGTTTGACAACATTTTTGAGTTCCCTGACATTGCCTGGCCATGGGTATCCCAATATGACTTTCTGACAGGATGCGGAAAATACCGGCGGAGACAGGTTCCGCTCCGCCGATTGCTGGGCCGCTAACTTCTCCATCAAGACCGGTATATCCTCCGGGCGCTCCCGCAGCGGGGGCACTTTTATGGTCACCGTGTTGAGACGATAATAAAGATCTGAACGAAAGGAATTGTTTTGCATCGCTTGTTCAAGGTCTTTATTGGTAGCCGAAAGCAGTCGAAAATCGATCGTTTTAGGACGACTCTCCCCCACCCGTTCAATGGTCCGGTCCTGGAGGACTTGAAGCAGCTTTGACTGCAGATCGATATCCAATTCACCGATTTCGTCCAGAAAAATAGTGCCCTTGTCAGCCATCTCGAATCGGCCCACGCGGTTCGTATGGGCTCCTGTAAAAGAGCCTTTGGCATGTCCGAAGAGCTCGCTTTCGAAAAGCGCGCTGTTCAGGGCCGGGCAGTTCACTTTGACGAAAAGCGCGTCTCTGCGATCTGACATCTGATGGATAAACCGGGCAATCATATCTTTGCCGGTCCCGGTTTCGCCAATAATACAGACGGAAACGTCTGAGTTGGCCACCATCTTGGCTTGCCGGACCACATCGACCATAGCTTCGCTATCATAAATAAATTCGTCAAAACCGTCGCTAAGTCTATTCTGAGAAGTTAAAAACTCTTTTTGCCGCCGCAACTGGGCATTGATATGTCTTAGCCGAGTGTGGGCCATCATGTGGTCGACTGCTATGGCGATGCGTGAAGAGACCTCCGATAAAAACTCAATCATTTCGTCTAAGTGCTCGGGTGCTTTGGCATAACTTAAATGAAGAGATCCTTTGACCTTATCCCGAACGATAAGCGGAAAGGCCATTGTGGCATTCAAGCCGGCGTCTTTCATCGCATTTATCGAAGGCCAATACGTATGGGTTGAAAGATCTGTTAGAATAAAAGGTTCGCGAGAACGGATGACCGCACTGGCGATGGCACCTTTAGCCAACGGCCTGACATCTTCGCTGATCTCAGTTGGAGAAATACCCTCTGCCGCGGCAAAATAACTGAGCGAATTGGTCTTTTCATCAAAAAGGTTGATGCTTAGTCGATCGAAGCGAAAAATGTCTCCCAGCGATTGAGCTATGGCAGAAAACACATCACGCCTTGTCGATGCGGAGACGATGTCATTGTTGAGCCGGAGGAGAAATTTATATCGGGTTGCGGTGTCCCATTGCATGCCAGCTGCCTCGCTATACCGGTCCGACTATCATAGCCTATTTAATATGGAAATATTCAAACATCTCGTTGATTTTAATCCCAGATTCAGGTAGCACAGGATAGTATGGTAACTAAGTGAGCGATATAGTTTTGTCAAGCCCAATATTGGGCAATGGCCAATGGTGAAGGCGAGATGGAAAAATTATATAACACATTATAATTACTAACTACCATCAAAGAAAGGAGACGACTATGAAAAACTTCATAACCCTGGCAGCACTACTGTGTATATCCATACCCTTTGCGACTGTAGCATTGGCGGACTTTCCTGAAAAACCGATAACCTACCAAATACCCTTTGGACCCGGCGGCCAGTCGGATCTCGAAGCCCGGCGACAACAGCCGCTATTGGAAGAGAGCCTCGGCGTCAAGGTCATTGTCCAATATAAACCCGGTGGCGGAGGGTCTATCGGCTGGGCCACTCTGATTAAGAAAAAACCGAACGGCTATTTCATTTCAGGCATCAACATCCCTCATATTGTCTTACAGCCCCTGGCGCGCGGAAATGCCGGCTACGAAACCGATCAACTCAAGCCCATCGCCTTGTTTCAGGCCACCCCGATCGGACTGGCAGTATTGAAAGACAGCCCGCACAAAAACTTGGAAGATTTGATTGAATACGCAAAAAAGAATCCCGCTGCCGTTATCTGCGGCGGATCCGGAACCTGGTCCGGGCATCACATCGCCCATCTGCAATTCTCTCAAATGGCCGATATCAACATGACCTATATCCCAAGCAAGGGCGCAGCTAAAAGTGTGGCCGCCTTTCTGGGGGGGCATGTCAAAGCAATTTGGGGCAATAGCAACGATTTAGTTCAACATGCCGATAAAATCCGGGTACTGGCCTTCGGCACCAAAGCGCCCTTTGCCAATATGCCGGATGTACCGACATTCGAGAGCAAGGGCTATCCACTTTACGCTTCAATTGACCGCGGTGCCGGTGCCCCTCCCGATACACCCGATGATCGCATCAAAATTCTCGAGCAGGCCTTTTTGAAAATCGCCTCCAATCCCGATGTCGTCCAGCAGATGCGCAAAGATGGCTTCGTCCCTTTAACCATGGGCGCCGAAGCATCCAGGATCTACATCATAGAAAAAATAAAAGAATGGGCACCGGTTGTAAAAGAGTTCAAAAAGTAGATTGCCCTATATTTCGAGACCGGTTTGGGCGGTGGTACGCCACTCCCCGAAGAAGGTCAGTATCAGGAGGATGATATGTTGGATGTTGCACTACAGGGCTTGGGGCAGGTGTTCATTCCCGGCCACTTCCTGTTATTGTTCATCGGGGTCTTCATGGGGATTGTCTTCGGTGCCCTTCCCGGGCTGACCGCCACCATGGGTTTGGCCCTATTGGTGCCGTTTACGTTCACCATGTCGCCTGCGGCCGGCCTGATAATGCTTGCCGGAATTTACGTCGGCGCCATGTACGGCGACGCTATTCCCGCTATTCTGATCAACACACCCGGGACCCCTGCCGCAATAGCAACGACCTTTGACGGCTTTCCCCTAAGTCAGAAAGGCATGGCCCAGTACGGCCTGGTGGCCGCGGCTGTGGCCAGTGCCTCCGGCTCATTGCTGGCCAATTTAGTTCTTGCCGCAGCCGCACCGCCACTGGCTATCGTCTCCTTAAAGTTTGGCCCTCCGGAATATTTCTGGTTGGGTATTTTTGGTTTGACGATTATCAGCACGCTGTCCAGCGGCAGTGTCATTAAAGGTTTTTTAGCCGGCGCGGTCGGAATGATACTTTCAGCTGTCGGTATGGCTGAACTCGGGGGCGACATTCGCTTGACATTCGGTTTTCCGGAATTGCAGGGCGGCATCGAGCTCATCGTGGCCCTTATCGGATTTTTCTGCATGCCCGAGATTTTGAGCAGCGTCATTGGCAAACGCCGTGCTGCCTATACTGACAAACCGGTTAAACCCCGATTTGGTGTTATCTGGGAGGTTGTACGGACATTATTCCGCCGGCCGGGCCTCCTGCTGCGCTCAGCGGGTATCGGCACCGTCGTGGGGTTTGCTCCGGGAGCCGGCGGAAATATCGCCAGTATGGTTTCTTACAATGAGGCTCGCCGCTGGGATAAACATCCCGAAGAGTACGGCAAAGGAACCATAAAAGGCGTCGCCGCCAGTGAGGCGGCGAATAGCGCCATGGCACCAGGGTCCCTTATTCCGCTCCTGACCTTGGGCATTCCGGGGTCTCCCCCGGCAGCGGTGATACTCGGCGCCCTCATGTTGCATGGTATGAGACCCGGTGCTGAACTTTTTACAGACTAT
>JASJCE010000089.1 GCA_030066155.1 Desulfobacterales bacterium
AGACCAAATGCCTTGGATTGTACCGGCGGGGTATCGAATTTTCCCCTGGCGCTGGCGTCGTGACGCATTTCAAACAGCTCAACTCCTATTTCAATCACCTTTTTGCGGTGTTTTTTATACCCGCTGTGAACGATGGGGTGATTCGTGGATGCCAGCGAATTGGTGAGAACCACAACTCGAACACCATCTGATACCAGTTCCGCTATCGGGTCGTAAAAATCATCATCGGGAATAAAATAAGGCGTTGAGATCAGCAACTCCTGCCGGGCATCGTCGGTCAGCTCATCTATGGATTCGATCAACTGTGCCGGTGGGATTTTCTCCCCGATCAGGGGCTCATCGTAAATCACCCTGGCCGTGCCGCCCTTCTTATTATCTTCAAGTATTCGAAGCATTTTGCCCCAGTCTTGATATTGCTCCTGAAATTCCTCCAACAGGTCTTCATTTTTCATCAGCTGCTCCTGAAGCTCTTCCAGCAGCAGCGACAAGAGATCCTGGTTTTTGTAATTTTGCAATAAAGCCTCACCCGGATAGGCCCATTGGTTGTTCCAGTAAATGTCAAAGGATGCGGAAACTTTTTTGGCAACCGGACCGACAGCCAGGACATCGAAATCGGTGAAATTCTGTTTCCGATTCAGTCCGAAATATTCGTTGCCGATATTGCGGCCGCCGACGATGGCAAAGCGGTTGTCGGCGACGATCAGCTTGTTGTGCATGCGTTGATTGAGCTGTTCGACGTTGCCCATCACTTCCAGGCCGCGCACGATAATCGAAAAGGTTCGCCGTTGAGCCGGGTTGAACATGCGCATCTCAATTCGCGGATGTTGGCTCAGTGCGGCAATTGTGCGGTCGGCACCGAGCAGATAGATATCATCCACCAGGATGCGGACGCGAACACCGCGGTCGGCGGCTTTTATTACCCGGTCTAAAAGCAATTCGCCGCAGGCATCGCCTTTCCAGATAAAATACTGCATATCCAACGTTTCTTCAGCCGTATCGGCCAGCAAAAGGCGCCAATGCATGGCATCATCATTGCGGAATAGTTTAAAAAAGCCTGATTTCCCTTCATCCATTTCCTTTATCATATTGCGGGAAACAACAGCCAGGCGACTGTCCGGATGAGGTTCATAAGCCAATGTCAATGTCTTCATCTCCGGCTCTGGCAAAGTAGTGCAAGCGATAAACAACAAAGTGATCAGAAGTAGCCAGGTGATCTTCAGATTCTGAAATATGGCAGATCCTATTCGATGAGACTGTGAAGGCTTAAAGGCCGGATTGTATTTTGATTTACCCATTTATTATGCAAATTCCTGGATGGGGTTTAAGGTGTTTTGTCCGATTCGGTTTGTATTATACTTACGCAAATTTTCAATATTTTGCAATCATTCAGGTGGTAGGCTCAGGGAAGTGTCAAAGTCAACTCTAACTGATTTGGATAGAAGCGATTTGTCTTGCTGGATACCTCACTAAAATCCCAAATTACAATACTCAAATTACAAACAATATCAAAATTGGGGAAAAGCCACTGCATGTTACATCGAGATAGAGCCCTTGCGGAAATCGGTTTTGCCGATCATGGCGTTAATCACTACCGGATGGCCCTGCGCAGCCGCCTGTTTGGCATCTTTGAATATTTTCTCTATTTCCTCGGACCGCTCCAAAAGAAAACCTTTGCCGCCATATGCCTCGGCCACCAAATGATAATCGGATCGCTCCAGCACAGTTGCGACATCGTCGCCTAATAGGGCTACCTGATCCCGGGCAATTTGAGACCAAACGCCATCGTTTCCAATCAATGCGATCACCGGTGTTTTATGCCGCACAAAGGTATCGAACTCCTGCAGGCTGAATCCGGCCGCGCCGTCACCGTAAATCAGCCAGACCTCGGATCCCGGATTGATGATCTTCGACGCCAGGGCAAAGCCGGCTCCAACCCCGAGCGTTCCAAAAACGCCCGGATCGAGCCATCTCAAAGGACCGCGAGGCTGCAGAATGTAGGCGGCGCTGGCGACAAAATCCCCGCCGTCCGCAACAATAACACTATTGTCATCGATTTCGTGATTCAACTTTTTTAGCAGGTACAGCGGATTGATGAATTCGATCTCTTCCCTTGATTTGTCTTGAATGAAGTTCTCGCGTTCATGGTCACGATCCTGAAGCTCCTGAATCCACTCTTGCCAGTCGGATGATATCGGCTCAAAGATCTCGGCCAATGCACAAAGGAACAGGAATGGATCGGAATGAATCGCCAGATCGGGCCGACAGTTCAAGCGCAGGTCCGATTTGCTTCTGTTGACGGATATTAATTTGGTGTCGGACCCGAATGAGCGGCCGTATCCCAACCGAAAATCACAGGGCATTCCCGCGAGGATTACCAGATCTGCGTTTTTAAGCGCCTTTTTTCGTTGATGGCGCATCTGCAGCTGATTGGCCCTTCCCAACAATCCCCGCGCCATTCCGGCCAAATAGACGGGTAGGCCCATAGATTCGACGGCTTCAGCAAGATTCTCAATCCGATCAGCGTTCAACATTGCCTGACTGCCAATGATTAACAGCGGCTTTTGTGACATGGCGACTATCTCCATAGCTCTCGATACCATGCCGGCGTCTAAATCCGGTGAGATCAATCTGGGTTTGCCGGGCTGCATTTCTTCAAAGCCACATGCAAACATCTTATCCACGTGCCGTTTTAAATAAAAGTCGAGCAGTCTGCTTCTCAGGCCGCTTTCGCGCTGGGTGCCGGTTTCCACACCATACCACTGACGTACGCTGGACTCGTGGTAAAGCAGGTCAACCGGACATTCGACAAACACCGGACCGGGAACCCCGGACCGACATACATCAAAAGCGTTTTCCAGAACTGAGATGATGTCGCAGTTGCGACGGACGCTGACGGCCAGTTTAACGATGGATTCCACCAGCGCAATCTGATCGATATCCTGCAATGCCCCTCTGTTTTTCATGACGATGGGCGCAGCTCCGCCCAGCAACACCATCGGCGATTGTGCCAGTTGCGCATTTTTCAACGCCGTGATGGCATTCGTGACACCGGGGCCGGCCGTTACCGCCGCGATCCCCGGGGTACCGGTAATACGGCCTACCGCATCGGCCGCAAACACGGCATTCACCTCGTCCCGCACATCAATGATGCGAATGCCTTCTTTTTTGGCCCCGGTCAAAATCGGCGAAATATGCCCCCCGCAAAGCGTGAACAAGAATTTAACGCCCTGCTCTCGCAAAACCTGGCCAATGATATCACCGCAGTTAATTTCCATAATTCCTCACGTTTGTTGAGTTTGTTGAGTTTGTTGGGTTTATTGGGTTTTTTGAGTTGATTAAGTTGGTTGAGTTGACCGGGTTGATTGAGTTGATTGAGTTTGTTGAGTTAATTGAGTTGCTTGGGTTCGGCTAAACCTAAGTGGCCGAGTAGCCTGACGGTATAAATTATACTCGCTTTGGCCATGTATCTGTCAGACGATAGCCACAAGGCCATGGATCCTCAGGATCGCACATCAATTGATGTGTGCCGGTTATCCACCCTCGCCCACGTATAGTCGGAACAATGGCCCCCACGTTACCAACGCTGGTACAGTCTAATATTGCGCATTCAAACCTTGATCCAATTATGGAATTGGCAATGAAACGATCCCCGACTTGCATTTCCCCCTTAGCGTGAAGAACCGCCATTCTCGCAGAGCATCCAGTGCCACAGGGTGATCGATCGAGTTTTCCCGGATCAATGGCAACCGTATTGCGACCGCTTAGAACGCCATCCTGAAGCTCTATTGGCATTGTAAGCTGACAGAACGAAATCTTATTCCAATCGCGGTTGGTTGGATGTTGAAATCCAATCTGCTCGTTGGCCGCAGCTGTAATTTTAGCGCCTATTTCCGCAAGCTCTCGAGCTTCATCCGGAACAATTTCAAATCCAAGTGACTGTGCATCAACGATCACAAAACTGTCACCACCATAGGCGATGTCAACTGCAAGAGTGTCCAACCCCGGAACTTCAAGTTTTAAGCCCAGTCTGGCAGCAAAAGAGGGGACGTTTTGAATCTCAATACTCCTGGCCTTACCATTATCACAATAGGCCTTAACCTGCACTAGTCCCGCAGGAGCTTCGAGAAAAAACTCTGTCTCCGGCTCGCGCATTTGAATTAAACCACTGTCAAGCAGTACAGTCGCAACGCAAATAGAATTTGATCCGGACATTGGCGGTGTATGCTCTGGCTCCATTATAATGAAGCCAAAAGCTGCCTTTTTGTTTTTCGGCGGTACTAATAGGTTGACATGTTTGAAAACACCACCCCTCGGTTCGTTCAAAACGAACTTGCGCAACGTCCCATCATTATCAATCCATCGGGATTGGTCCCAAATACTGTCTCCCGGCGGCGGGACTACCCCACCGACAATGACGTTGCCAACTTCACCTTCAGCATGACAGGACACCATGTGTACGATTTTTGTTGATCTCATTTTGATTCCGCTTCAAAGCTTACTGGCTTTCCGGACATTTCGATTTCGGAATTCGGATTCTTGTCCGCCGTTTCTTTGGCGGATTTGATTTCGGATTCAAAATCGGAATATGGCATTTTACCTTGATCGAACACCGAAAGTCGAACGCCTTTTTCCTTTTTCCTTTAACCTTTGACCTAGTCAACCAATCAACTAATCAACTCCATTTTTTCCTTTAGCCTTTCACCTTTCAACTTAAACAATTAACCCAACTCAACAAGCTCAATAAACTCAATTAACTCAATAAACTCAATTAACTCGCTTTATGCCATCGCCACAATCTCCGATACCGATTTGCCGCCGAGTCCCAGCTTGGCTAACGTTGTGCCCTCTGATGCATAGTCCACATCATGCAGCATGGAGCACAGCTTCACGCACAGCTCGGCCACCGGTGCTTTGATACCCGCCAGATGGGCCAATTCAATGGCCGGCACGTGCAAACAGGGTACATCTTCGGTAATGTAGCGGCTCCGAACATTGTGCCCGACAATGTCTTTATACGGACTTTCATCGCTGTTGACATATTCGTAGTAAGTCTGAGCCTCGTTTTGCCCGTAATACATCTTCAACTGGTCCATGGTCGACATGAGATCCAGTCCGAGGGCCTTGCCGATGGACAGGCGCTCGTCATCCATTTTCTTCATCTGATGGGATATCAATGGCGTGACACCGTCCATGTAATGCCTGAAGGTGTCGGGATTTTTCTCGATATCTCCGTAATTCAAGAGCAGTGGAAAGGGATGCAGGGTATAGTTGACATTGTCCAGGTCAATGGCAAGAAGATTGGAGCCGGCGATAAATTTTATATGGCCGTCAAATACATCGTTGGTGATATCGATTACGGTTTGAGATGCCTCCGACGGCGATGTAGCAATTTTCAATTGAAACTTCTTTTTGTAGATCATCACCGTGTTGTAATGTGATATTCGGCAGGCATAGGGCAGCGTCGCAGTTCCGGAAATGGAAATTTGCGCCCGGCTGCCGGCATCATCCATCATTTTCTTCAGCAGAAATCCGCCGTAGTTGCCGGGTACAATGATAACATGCTGTCCATCGCGCAGATGGGGTATCATTTTGCTGATAATCGGTGGATGGGCGAAAGACGGTACGACAACATAAATTACGTCGGCATCGCCGACAGCCTCCCTCATGTCCATTGTAACCCCCCGCAGATTCCCGCCGACCGAGATATCTCCGGACAAAAGCATTTGTTTTTCTTCTCTCAATTTCAAATAATCGGCGGTTTCTTCCAGCGGCTCGTACATTATCACCGGATACCCCTTTGCAGCGATCTGTCCACAAAAGGCCCTGCCGCCATTACCACTGCCAAGTACGGCAAAATTTAATGATTCTGACATTTGCCTCTCCCTCCTTTAGAAACTTAAATGTGATTTCTTTTCATTCAAAAAAAATTTTTATCACGAAAACACGAAATTTAGAAAGCGCGAAACCTATCTTATCCTTCTTTCGTGTTTTGGTTCTTTTGTGGCTTCGTGATCATATTTTCTTTTTTGGTTACGGCTTGCCTTTGGTTAAAACTTGCACGAAAACTCAACAGACACCCTATTCGAGGTCCTCCGCCCGAATTGGGTCGAAGCGCTCCAGTTTATAGGCCTCCAGCGGAAAATCGGTCCGATTATTCGCAATCAGATCAGCAATGAGTTCACCGGTAATGGGGGCCAGGGCAATACCGTCTCCCTCGTGACCGGCAGCTATAACAAATCCGTCAAGCCCGGCGACGGGGCCCAGTATAGGCAAACCGTCCGGCGTGTAGGGCCGTAATCCAGCAAAAACCCGTATAATGTTTCGTCCTTTGAGGACTGGCAGAATAGACGTTACGTTTCGAGCGATGTGCTGTATTGCCGCCCGGGTGACCCTCGAATCAAATCCGACAAATTCCCTCGTCGATCCCAAGACAAAACTGCCATGGGCGGTTGGCTCGATCGAAACCCCGCCCCCTTTGCGAGCCAAATCAGGATTGAATTTTGCGGCGATATAGTGTGCAGACAGCATACATCGAGATATTAACGGATGGGTCGCCTCGACAACGACGAGTTGACCGCGCCTGGGTTTGATTGGAATATCAAGATCGCACAGCGCTCCGATGCGGGCCGCATATGCGCCGGCGGCATTAACAACTGTACCGGTTGATATCCGGCCCTGATCCGTCTCGACCAGTTCTATGCGCTGGGATTTAGTTTGAATACCGGTAACCCGCACACCTGTGTATACCTTCGCACCATGCCGCTGTGCAGATTTGATGAACGCGAACGTCAGGTGCCAGGGATTTACTTGGGCGTCCGCAGGAGAAAAGGTCGCGCCTAAAATTTCGGGACTCAGGGCCGTCTCCAATCCACGCGCCTGATTGGCATCAAGCAGGGCGACATCCAGCCCGGCACCCTGCTGACGTTCAGCCCAACGCACCATTGCGTCATATTCGGTCTCCGTTTCGATAATGATCATACCGCCATGATTCCGGTACTCGATATCTGCGGCCAGCTCTTCGTGCAGGTGCCGAAAGCGTTCGGCGCCGGCAAGCGCCAGTTTCAAGTTCGGACCGGGGGATTTGGTCTGCAAAAAAATGGTGCCGCCGCAGGCCCCGGAGCTGCCGCTTGCCAGGTCTCTCTTTTCGAGCAATACAACTTTGATCTTGTGCTTGGCCAGATAATAGGCACACGAGGCGCCGATCACACCGCCTCCGATCACAACAACATCGGCACAATCCGGCAGCATGTTTTACTCCTTTAAGCTACTTTGCGATGTGGAAAAACCGGGTGTACTGATTAGGTCAGATATAATTGGCTTTACCATAGATTAATACATTTACGGTTTCAGGTGTCAGGTTTCGGGTGTCAGTACAAGACGAGTCCAGAATACTGATTTGACTGCAAGAAAGACAATTATCAAGGAAACAAAAGCATTTTTGAAGTAATTCCAACACAGTGGGAGGAAATGCAGTTGCTGAAACCTGACACCTGACACCTGAAACCTACTCATTGTCATTAAACGTTATCACCCATTCGAAGTGCAACAAAAGTGAAAGCACTGAGCCCGGGTAGTTAGTCTTTAGCCATCAGCGAGACCTTGATAATCTCCCGGATATCCTCTTCGAAGTCTTTCTTGGGCCCCCCCTGTTTCACCTGCCCCATATCAAGCAGGTACATATAATCCGATACTTCGAGGGCTTTCATGATATTCTGGTCCACAATCAAAATCGTCGTTCCCTGCCGGGATACCTGAATCAGTAATTCATATATTTCGGTAACTATTTTCGGTGCCAGACCAACGGAAGGCTCATCGATCATCAACAGCCTGGGTTTTGACATAATCTCCTTGCCGACCGACAGCATTCTCAAATACCCGCCGCTTAGGTAGGTCGCCTTTTCCGCCCGCCGCTCGGACAATACTGGGAAAATCTCATAAATTTCAGCCAATCTTTCAGCCACCAGTTTCTTATCATTCCGGAAGGTCCAGGCTCCTAAAAGCAGGTTGTCCTCTATGGACAGCTGGGGAAAGGTGCTGTATTCCTGAAGCATATAGCTGATTCCCATCTGCTTCAACTGGTATGGAAGGAATCCGTGGATCTCCTGCCCCTGAAAATTGATTGTACCCTGTCTGGGATGCAGAAATCCAAAAATTGTTTTCAATATGGTTGATTTGCCGGCGCCGTTGGCACCGATAATTCCCGTAATTGCCCCTTCTCGAACCTCAAGCGAGACATTGGATAATACGTCAATTTCTTCTACATACCCGGCCGTGATATTTTCCATGGAAAGCATGGACATCGACACCCTCCGAAATTCCTAAATTATGGTAATCTGCCTTTACTGGTTACACCGCTGCTACAGAATATAACCGATGGAGCACTGTAACCCCAGGGAGTACTGGAGTATTGGAGTTATGGAGTAATGGATGAAGCGGAAATGGGCTTATCGGATAGCCCCAATGATTTGCATCTACCACCGAATTGGTTTTTTGTCCAACACTCCATCGCTCCAATACTCCAACACTCCGGCAACATGTTGCCTACAGAGCTTATAAACTATGCCTTGGCTTCAACAACCAAGATTTCGATATTGGCATTATTACCCTCCAAGATACGCATCAATTACCTGGGGCTCATTGGCAACCTGCTCCATTGTCCCTTCGGCAATCAACTCGCCTTTGGCCAGGACGGTTACCTTGTCACAAAGGGTGCTGACAGTGGGCATTTCATGGCTGATGATCAAAAATGTCGTACCATTTTTTTCATTCATCATGCGAATCGACTTCAGGATAATTCCCTTAATTGACTGATGAACGCCGGCAAACGGCTCGTCCATCACATATAGCTGGAGGTCCCGGTTCATAAATCCGCGTACGATCTGCAACAGCATATTCTGGCCGCCTGACAGACTCTTGGCCAACTTGTCTTTCAGCCGCGTCAGCAGGGCGAACTCCAGCAGCTCCTCGGCCCGCTCCACGGCTGCTTTTCTGGATTGTCCCTGGCAAAAAGCCGGAATCAGCATATTTTCAAGAACGGTCATGTCTCGAAACACTCTGGCGACCTGAAAGGTACGCATAATTCCAAGTGAGGCGATAACATCCGGCTGCAGTCCATCAATGCGTTTCCCGGCGTAGTAAATATGGCCGGCTTCCGGTTCGTATATTCCGGTAATGACGTTGATCAGCGTTGTCTTGCCGGACCCGTTGGGGCCGATCAGTCCCCGAATCTCTCCTTTCTTTACCTGAAGAGAGACATTGTTGTTCGCAACCAGCCCGCCAAACTTTTTGACGACCTTTTGTACATCCAGAAAGGGATAACCGTTGTCGTTCATTTGCTTCACTGCCCTTTAGATCCTGATCTTCAATTTCGATCAAATAACAAATAACCAATAACTAATAACTTCCTATCCTGCCTACTGGTATGCCGAAACCGGCTCCTTTTCCCTTCCCGTCCATTTCCGGATTCGCCTGACCAGCTCCATCAGTCCCCCGTTAAAAAATCGCATGATGATGATAACCAGAGCGCTGAGAATGATAATTCGAATCTCGGATTGCTCTCTCAGCAGCTCCATGGTAATCCTGACTGTTATCGCGCCGACTATGGGTCCGCTCTGGGTGCGCATGCCGCCGATCACAACGAAGATGATAATCATTGCCATTTCGTTGAAATCTCCCAGTACCGGGCTGATCAAACCGATGGAATGGCCGTAGAAGGCGCCCGCCATGCCGGCCATGCCGCTGGCCAGGATAAACGCCAGCACCTTATAGCGAACAATATTGACCCCCATCGATCGGGCGGCAATGGCGTCGTCCCGAATCGATCTCAAATAATACCCGATACGTGACCGCATCAGCACGGCAATCAGGATGATGCACAACACGGTCAGTCCCAGAAAAAAATAATAATACGGCGTCGGCTGCAGGGTTCCGAAAAGCAGGGGTGCATCCAATCCCCGGTCGCCCCCGGTGAAGGCGTAATGCATTCTCAAATAGTTCCGGATCACTTCGGCAAACGCCCATGTGATCAGAGCCAGATAAAGTCCGTGGACCCGCAGGCAGACAATGCCCAACAGCAGACTCATAAACATGGTAAAGGCAATTGCGGCGGGAACGCTCAGCCAGAACGGTGCCCCGGCTTTAGACATCAGCAGCGCTGAGACATAGGCGCCCAGCATTCCGAAGGTGTGGTGGGCCAAAGAGAACTGGCCGGTATAACCGCCCAGCAGATTCCAGCTGGCCGCCATAATGGCATAAAAAAAAGCAACGGTAAAAACATACTGCCAGTAGTCGGACACAAAAGCGGGCATAAGAAGGGCAACCGCAAGGGCGGCACTCAGACCAATCGATTTCAGATAGTTTTTTCTCATAATAATTCTATATATGCTTATGATTACCGAATATGGTTTCAGGTGTCAGGTTTCAGGTTTCAGGTAGCAAATAATAGAAGACGGGAAGGAGGGAACGAAAGCAAGTTGAGAAAATAAGAATGAAACCGGATTCCGCCTTTCGACTCACATTGCCTTATGCCATATGCCGAAAGCCGATCACCGAACGCCTATCTCCTTTATCTTTTCCCTGTCGACTATGAACTATGAGCTATCAACTGCGCCTCAGCGCCTATACCTTTCTCCTTTTACCTTTAGCCTTTCACCTGTCTCCTATTATCTTTTTCCCTTATCCATATTAACTTATTAAACTCCAATTAACTCAACAAACTCAAATAACTAGCTAGACCGCCCGCTCTGGTTTACCAAACAATCCGTACGGCTTGAACAACAGGATGATAACCAGAAGAATAAACCCGTAAATATCGACAAAGGACGGATGAATGAAAGCCGTTCCGAGGCTCTCGGCAATTCCCAGGGAAAGCCCCGCCACCAAAATCCCGGGTATGGATCCGAGACCCGCGATAACAATTATTTCAAAACCGCGGATCGTCGGTGCCATGCCGCAAAGCGGGTGAACCAGAAAAATCGGAGCCAGCAGCGCGCCTCCGGCACCCGCCAGAGCGGTGCCCAGGCCGAAAGCCAGGGTGTCGTATTTCAGCACATTGACGCCTGCGGTCTGAACACCGGGACGATTCTGGGCAACGCCCTGGAAGGCCTTGCCGGTCCAGGTCTTTTTGATGAAATAATAAAACAACCCCAACATGACCAGAGCACCGATCAGCGCCACCAGACGGTTTCCGCTGATCGGAAGCGTCAGCAGCTGAGTCGGCCCTGCGTAATCGGGGGGTGTATAAATGTAGGGCCCGCCAATCAGGACGGCCATGTTCCGCAGAAATATCGCCAGGGAAATTGTCACGATAGTCGCATATTCCATTTTTGCTTCAATAATACCGACAAACATCGGCTTGATCAGCATCCGTTGAACAATCGCTCCCAGAACGAAAACGATAAATGCGGCAAAGAAAATTCCGGCAAACCAGAACTGGGCCCCAATAACATAGGTTAACAGGAGATACTGGACATAGGCTCCGATCATGAAGAATTCGCCCATTGACCAATTGATCACTTTCATAATTCCATAAATGAAGTTGATCCCCATGGACATCAGGCAATACAAAACCCCCATGATAATTCCCGAGATTAAAAACTGGCTGAATAGATGGAAATCGATGGCGCTATCCTCCTCTCCGGTGTTGGGCAATAATGTATCCCGTCAAATTTGAATTTTGCGCTTTTTGCGCCTTTTTGCGGCTATATTAATTTTAAATGCTTCATCTTTGGATGCGGTAGCCGGAGGCCTCACGGTCCCAGCAGTTTTGCTTATCATGCGAAAGCAGATCCTTTATGATTCTTTGGGTCGGTGTTTTTTCAAATTGATCGACAAACTGAATATATCGCGGTATCTGATAATACGGCATTCGCGGCTCGCACCATTTGATAACGTCTAATGCATCAATATCCTGGCCCGGTATACTTTTTACGAACACCAATACATCCTGTTCACCGATTTCAGCATCCAGGCCGACAGCAGCGCTTTCCTCAATGCTTGGATGGGCATTTAAGATCCGCTCGATCTCCCAGGCAGATATATTTTCACCGCGGCGTCGGATGTTGTCTTTCTTGCGCCCGACGTAGTAAAAATCCCCTTCCGCATCACAGCGGGCCAGATCACCGGTGTGGAACCAGCCGTTTTTCAGAACGGATTCGTTGCCGGCGGATTTGCCGAGATATTCGCGTACAATCAATCCGGGTTCCTTTTCTTTCAGAACGATTTCTCCGCAGTTGCCGGCTGTTACGGGCTGGTCACTGTCATCGACAACGCGCATGTCAAAATAGGGATATGGTTTACCGATGGAACCGACCTTGCCGAATCGGTTCAGGGTCGTGAAACAGGATGTTTCAGTCATCCCATAGACTTCGCGAATTGTGATGCCGAATCGCTGTTCGAAATCCTTCCACACGTTTTTATGACAGCCCGCTCCAAAAGCCAGTTGTACCGCGTGATCACGGTCCTTCGTGTCAGGAGACTGCTTCATCAGAATATCAATGACACCGCCCAGGTAGTGCAGCTTGGTTACCCGGTACCTTCGGATCTGATCCCAAAAACGGGAGGCACTGAATCGCCGTACGATCGCCAGGGTCGCCTGCTCCTGAAGCGCCAATATGCACATCTGGGCACCGCTCGTGTGGTAAATCGGCTCCCACAGCAGAAAAACATCTCCCGCCTGCACATCCGCCGCTGTCCCGGCCGCCTTTGCGCATGTAGTTAACATTTTTTCAGTCAGGGGCGCTCCTTTGGGCGGCCCGGTCGTTCCCGAAGTGAAAAATATGGCGCGGACATCATCCATCCCGGAAACGCGGTACGACGGCGGCAACGCTGCATCGCCCCGGGCAAGATCCGTGAAATCGAACGCTTCCGAAAATTTCATTTTAAGGTTTGAATTACGGATGATCAGGGTTTTTACTGCATGGCCGGCTAAAATCGGCTTCAAGCGAGACCAGTATTCTTCATCTGCAATGATTGAGCCGGGAGCCGACTTTTTAATAATGAACTCAAGACTCGGTCCCCGCAATTTGGTATTGACCGGCACCCAGATTGCTCCGAGTTTTGCCAGAGCAAAAAAGGTAACTATGTGATCAGAGTGATTTCCAAATACGACAGCCACTCGCTGGCCGGCGATAATACCCAGATCGTTCAACCCATTGGCCAGACGGTTCACCCGCTCAATTAAAGACCGGAATGTGATTTCCGTTTCACCGTCGATAGCATATACAGCCTCCGGTGTTTCCCGCGCCCGGGTCTCCAGTAGTTCCCGAATGGTTTTCCGAGATAACATGGCGAACAGATATCAGATTTCAGACATTTCGATTGCGGATTTCGGATTTTAGATTTCGGATTGGAAATCGGAGTAAGTCATTTTACCTTAAATGAACCCCGAAAGCCGAACACCGAACGCCTTTCTCCTTTTACCTTTCTCCTTTAACCTTTTTCCTTCTTTTCCGCTCGCTCCTCCAGAAATTTCGCCATGATTGCCTGGGGTTCACCGGTGGCATACGATTCGTGATGGTATCGGACAGCCGCATCCAACGCTTCCTGGAAGCTCTCCTCCGTCACTTCCCGAAATCGCATTTTATCCAAACGCATGGCAACCGGTGGTTTTTTAGCCAGCATGCGCGCCGTATCCAGGGCCTCCTGCATCAATTCGTCCCGGGGAACCAGCTTATGAATCAAACCGACCTGCCAGCATTCCTCGGCATCCATCATCCGGCCGGACAGGGTCAATTCGATCGTCCGGGATAATCCCAGCATCTCCCTCATAATCCAGGGACCGGTAATGCTCAATATGCCAGAGTTGATTTCAGGTTGCCCCATTCTCACACCCGGATGTCCAATGCGAATATCGGCCAGCAAAGCCACTTGAAACCCGGATCCGGCTGCAACTCCATTTAAAGCCGCAATCAGGGGAATGGACAGGCTGCGTATCAATCCATACAGACGACGCCATTCCTCAATCCAGCCCTCAGCTCCGTCGGGATCGAAATCTTTGGCTTCGTTAAAATCCTGACCTGCGCAAAACGCGCGGTCTCCCGTTCCGGTCAGGATGATGGCCCGAATGGCGGGATCATTTTCATATTGTTCAAGCGCTGCCGTAATTTCATCGCGCATCGGTTTGTGCCAGGCATTCAAAACTTCCGGCCGGTTCAACGTGATAATCCCGATGTT
Organism: Desulfobacterales bacterium; assembly: GCA_030066155.1. Lineage (GTDB taxonomy): Bacteria > Desulfobacterota > Desulfobacteria > Desulfobacterales > JAFDCJ01 > JAFDCJ01. The sequence goes on from JASJCE010000089.1 coordinate 14,173, forward strand.
TTCTATTTCTTTGGTCTCGATGAATTTAAATTCTATTATGTCGTTCTCCATTTATAGTGTTTGTCATAAAGACGTTCCGATATCGGAGTTCTTGTGAATCGGTCTACGATCCGTAAAGACCTCAGATGGAATGTGCCAACCGCTTTAAGTTCCTGTGGGTAAGCAGAAACCTCAAGTAATGCAATTTCAACCACGAAGGGCACGAAGAGGTAAGGTCAATTTACGCTGTTCTTCCTTCGTGATCTTCGTGTCCTTCGTGGTGAGGATTCAATTTATCAATGCAGAACTGACCTTGATGGATAACTGCATAATTTTTTTTGTATTAGCTTAAAGCCGTTAGCCGAGCAAAAACAAAGGGAATTAAGGCTCCCCACATTTTAATGCGAGGAGCCTGATTTGGAAAATGATCAGGGACCGGCTATTTTGCCGTCACCGCCAAACTGCGGCGGGAATACGAGCTTGGAGTCCGTAAAAGCCTGACGAATCTCGGTTTGCTGCAGGATCAGATGCGGTGGCGACACATTATGCCATTTCAGGCCCTGGGGCTCTTCAAATTTCACGTCTCCACTCCAATCCTGATAGGTTTGACCCACCAGAGCTTTTTGCAGATCCTTGGGATCATCCGACTGGGCCTTGTTGAGCGCCTGGGCAATAACCAGCATTTCGCCGAAGACGTTCAGAGCATAAAACGTCGGATCTTCTCCGTGAGCAGCCTTATATTTGGCTGCCATCCAATTCCCGGAGTCGGACATCAGCATTCCCGGTTTGTAATAGGAGGTATACATGACCCATTTGCCTTTTTGACCTACAGCGTCCCAGTATTCCGGCCGAATCGGCCAGGCAAAGGAACCCAGCATCTTTACCTTCGGAAAGAGCCCGATATCATATGCCTGTTTGACCATCAGGTAGGCGGGGGGCCCGACGCCGAGATTTATGATGAGATCCGGTTTCCAGGCTTTGGTCTCCAGCAGCATCGGCGTCATATCCGTTATGGTGCGCGGAAAGATAATGGATTTGACCTCCATGCCGGCAGCCTTGCCGAAATCTTTGACATATGTCTCAAATCCCGTGCCGTAGTCCGTATCTTCTGCCAGAATGGCAAGCCGCTTGAAGTTCATGGCTTTGGCAAAATCCACCCAGAATTTGGCCCGATCCGGTGTCAACGACATGATGCTGAAAATATATGGATTTTGGGACTGGGTTATTTTGGGGCTCGAAGCACCCGATGAAAACAGGGGAACCTGCAGGTCCTGGGAGACTTTATTCACCGCCAGGCAGACCGAGCTGTGATATTGTCCCACAACAGCCACGGCACCGTCCTTTTGCACCAGTTTACGAAAACCGGCAATCCCATCGGCGGGGGTTCCAGCGTCATCTTCCACTACCAGTTCCACCTGCCTGCCGTTCAAAACACCGCCCATCTCCTTGTTGATGTATTCGATTGCCAGCTCCGCCCCCCAGCGCATGCGTTTGCCGGCCGCCGGATCACCGGGCGGAGAAAACGGAGATAACAGACCTAATTTCACGGTGTCTTTGGCAAGAGCTGCTGATGGACCAACCCCCCATAGCATGACCACGACCGCCAGTAGAAAAAAGAAGCCCAAAAAAAGTTTCTTGTCCATACAGATTTTCATTTGTGATGCCCTCCTTTCCATGAGTTGGTTATTCGTCTTTGGTTTAAGGATAAAAGCCAGGAAGCTGGAAAGCTGTTAAGCCTTAAAGCGTAGAAAAGGAATATATTCATTGTTAAAATCCAAAATCCCGATTCAAAAGATCCTGCTTCCTGGCCTCCCAGCCTCCTGGCCTGCCAGACATTTCGATTGCGGATTTCGGATTTTAGATTTCGGATTGAAAATCGGAAAATCACATTTTACCTTGATCGAACGCCGAAAGCCGAACACCGAATGCCTTTCGTCTTTTTCCTTTATCCTTTTACCTATCTGCTATCAACTATGATCTATCAACTACCACCTGGCGCTCCGGCGCCCCATCCTTTCGCCTATCAACTATGAACTATCATCTATCAACTATGAACAATCCGCTATCACCTGGCGCGCTGGCGCGTCAGCGCCCCCGCCTCGGCATAATGCCGTTAAACGGTCGCCGGATCAGGGACTCATAGACCATGTTGGTCAACGTCACGATATCAAATACGGGAATGTTGATTTTCTGCTGAATCAGGTGCGCAAATGGCGGCAAATCCGTACATTCGATGACCAGGGCCCCCATTTCCGGGTGAATTTCGGCCATGCGATCAACCACCGCCAGGACTTCCTCCCCCAAGCGGTCCAGATCCAGATCACTGCGGCGGGCTTCAATGACGACTTCGCAAAATTCCGGTTGCTCATCCATCCCGGCCAGGCATACCGGTACCGCCCCCGCTCCAACGGCACTAAGATGCGGCTCGGTCAGGGTGCTTTTGCTGGCCGTTAAAATGCCCACCAGCTGGTTTCTGCGCAGCATGCTGTGGACCAGGGGTATTTGAATCAGACTGGATGTAAAAACCGGGATATTGACGGCATCGGCAAGTTTATCCTGGAAAAGAGCCAGAAATCCGCAGCTGCCTGTGATGGCCATTACGCCTTCCCGCTCGAGCTCCTGCGCGGCCTCTATAAACGGCTCCAGCAATTCGGGATCGGCCTGCTTCACGACCCGTTTGGCCGTTGCACCTTTAACGATGCGGTACATGACCGGAAACTGAAAGGTAGAGGCATTGCGGATGTGACCGGGAGGTCTGCCGTAGTAAGTTTCCAGACAGAGAATTCCAATTGGAATTCCGCTCAGATTGGTTCCGCCGTCAATGATCATCGTATCTGGTCCCAACTACCTGCTAGAACGGGAAGGCTGATTTACAGCTGTAAGCTCCATTGAGTTTTAAAAATCACAGATCCAAAACGATGGTTCGACTCTATCGATGAATTTATTAGCAGGGCTTTAAATGAAGGTCAAGTGGTTGAAGGGGACACGCCATACAAAGTATGTAATCCTTTCGCCCCACCCTTACATTCTTTTCAAAATATGTCCTGAATTTAAGCCCCATTTCTCATTCAAAGGTTGGGGTTTTATTTCATTATGGAATATGCTGAAGGCATCTAATAAATAACTTGGTACGATTTAATGGCAAGAGGGCATGGGCGGAAAATTGGAATCATTCTACTATGCTTTTGGCGACGATGATGTTTTCGGCATAGCCGATATGCCCGACAATGTAAGCGGTGTTGCTTTCTCCATGATGATCAATGCCAGTGGCGCTGTTCAAGCGAAAACAACTGTTCTGCTTACACCCGAAGAAATTGACCAAGCTACAAAGAAAACTGTTGACTATCGCCCACCAGGACAATAGGGGTAATTTGTCAAGTAAGACAAACACAGCCGATATTCTGAGCAGGGCGAGGTCGCTTCACGAGTGCGCAGCGTCCTGCTCTCCAACAAAGTTGGAAATATCAGTGGCCTTGCACTTATTGTGATATTGTCATTCTCGGCTCTCTGGTCGCCTATGGCGATAGCTGCTATAAAATACAGCTTATCAAGGGGCTAAAA
>JASJCE010000090.1 GCA_030066155.1 Desulfobacterales bacterium
AGCTGATACTTGATCAGCACCTTTCCGTTTTTGGTGATGGGGTTGCCGGACCCGTCAACGGCCATCCAAACTTTATTCGTTTTAAACCACATGCGGATCCAATCATTGATTTCAGGATTCCGATTGCTGGTCACGGGCACCTCGGTTGAGGGTTGATGAAGTTGTTTTGGTTTATTGAGTTCATTGAGTTGATTAAGTTGATAATGTTGATTAAGCTTGTTGAGTTGATAATGTTGATTAAGTTGATTAAGTTCATCTGCCTACTGACTTCTGTCATCTGCCCTCTGTCTTCCGTCATCTGTAAAGGTAACACTGTCGACTCACCTCTCTGAATTGTTCCAGCTCATCGTGCCAGCCCAATTCCAGGGTCTCGATCGGCTCCAGATTTTCCAGGCGCCGGCGAATGCCTTCATCACCGATAATCAGATCGATGGGCAGTCTCTCATACTCATATTCGTAGGGCGGGGATTTCCATTCAAACCGGTCCCCGTGGTTGGCCAGAACCGCCCGGAGAATATTGAAGGTCGTGCGATAGGGCCGGAATATAAGCGGATCCTGAACATGCATCTGAAAACCATGGCAGGCCTCGCCCTGCCACTTGTTTGCCGTCGGTTCGAACACGACGGGTCTGAGTATGACACCGGGCAGCGACGCTTCTGCGAGGGTGGACTCGATTTTACCGGTGTCGAAGTAAGGTGCACCGAATAATTCAAACGGCTGGGTCGTCCCCCGCCCCTCTGAAATGTTGGTGCCTTCCAGCAACACCTGACCGGGGTAAACGAGGGTTGATTCCGGTGTCGGCAAATTGGGAGACGGGGCAACCCAGGGAAGTCCGGTATCCCGAAACACCATTTGCCGGTGCCAGCCTTCCATTTTAATGACGCTAAGTTCGCACCCGATTGCAAAATAATTATTGAACAATCCGGCCAGCTCCCCGATGGTCAATCCATGGCGCATCGGAATAGAATAGCGCCCCACGAAAGAGGCGCAATTCGCATTCAGACAGTTGCCCTCGAGGTCGAGACCGTTTACCGGATTGGGGCGATCCAGGATAATGACCCTAACCCCGTACTCACGGGCCGCCTCCATGCAATAGGAAAGGGTGTAAATAAAGGTGTACACCCGTGTTCCCACGTCCTGCAAATCCACCAGCAACACATCGATCGGCTCGAACATCCGGGCATCGGGTCGGCGCAATTCGCCATACAAGCTGTAAACCGGGACCTGAAGGACCGGGTCCATCATGTCGGCCGACTCGATCATGTTGTCCTGTTTTTCGGCAAAAAATCCGTGCTGCGGCGCATAAAGGGCACGCAGTTGTCCGGGAAACGCCTCATCAATCAGGAGGCGGGCATGTCGCAGCCGGCTGTCGACGGAGGCGGGGTTGCACAACAGACCGATACGTTCCCGGGACAACCCATGTTCGGAGTCCGTGAGCAGTCTCACCAGACCGGTTTGCACTATTTTCATTGCATCATCATCCAATCGTCTGGCTGACGGGCGGTAGTTTGCTATATCCCGTCAACGCTTACTTGTTGAAATATCATATAAAAACTGTCACTCTTATTTTTAGCACACCTCCCCGGGAACATAAAGGAGAATTCCTCCAAATTTACCAATGGTTTCAGGTTTCGGTATTCAGGTTTCAGTGTTCAGGTGACAGGTTTCGGTGTCCAGGTTTCAGGGTTCAGGTTTCAGGTTTCAGCCCAGCCGCCGGCCCAAAAAACAGCGGGTCCGATCGGAAAAGAAACTTTGAAAAGCGAATATTGAATATCGATTAATGAATTTCGAATGTCGAAGTAAGGCATTCTATCTACCTATGAAAAATACTGAGCAAAGCCTCCGGCTCGCAGGGGTTGTGGCGCCTTCGCCTCGGAGAACGAAACCACACTTCGACATTCTGCGGTTCGATATTCGATATTCTGCGGTTCGCTTTCTATAATTGAAGCTTCACACGAAGAATTTGAGGAGCAAGGATATACTGTCGATATAATTTGCTAATTTTTAAATCGTCTAATCCCTCAATTCCTCAATTCCTGAATCCCTGAATCCCCGAATGCCTCAATCCAAGATGGATCAACGCCTTGAATATGCTTGACATCGCTTGATTTAACCCATAAACTACCGGATTCCGTCGGCGAAGCAAATCTTCGTTCGATAACTATCTCCGGGTGCAGCGTGGAAATATCTCTTAAGGGAATTGTTGGTATAGTCGGCAACTACGGCAGCGGCAAGACGGAAGTCTCGGTTAACCTGGCTGTGGATCGCAAACAGGCTGGCCTGGATGTCAGTTTGGCAGATCTGGATCTGGTGAATCCCTATTTCAGAAGCCGGGAGGCTCGCACTCAGCTGGATAAGCTGGGCATCGAGGTTGTATTGCCGTCCGAGCAGTATCTGCAGGCGGATTTGCCGATACTCAGTCCGGTGGTTGCCGGACTCATAAAAAAAAAGGAAGGTGTAGTCCTGCTGGACGTCGGGGGTGACGATGCCGGTGCCATGGTATTGGCTGCCTTAGGGGATGCCTTTCAAAATGTGCCGGTGCAATTGATCCAGGTCGTCAATCCCATGCGCCCGCAAACCGCCACAATTGATGGGTGTTTGAAGATACGCGAAGAGATCGAGACAGCTGCCAACCTGACGATAACCGGTCTAATCGGGAATGCCAACCTGATCACCGAAACCGGTGTTGAGGATATTTATAGGGGCTATGATTTTGTCGCCGAATTATCCAGGGAAAGCGGTCTTCCGCTGGAGTTCGTTACGGTAGCTCGGGAACTCCGGCCCGCAGTCGATTTGAAGCGGTTCGCCTGCCCGGTTTTAACCATTGTCCGTCAGCTCGTACCACCCTGGTTAAAGGCGGGCAATTTGGGAAATGGCTGAGGGGCCTCCCCGCCGCAAAGGCTTCGGAGGGCAAGCAGAGGGCAGAAGACGGATGACAGAAAACAGATGACAGAGGACCCGTCTTCGCTCTCCGAGCTTCCGTCTACGCTCTTCGAGCTACGCCGAGACAAGTCGCCGCGGCAAGCAGATGTCAGAGGTCAGAAGTCAGAGGGCGTAAATAGGTTTCGGGTATCAGGATTTGGGAGATAGATGACGGGGGCCAGGTGTCAGCCCAGCCTCCGACCAAAAAAAACGGCCAGGCTCATCAAGGAAGAAACTCTGAAAAAGCGAATCCTCACGAGGCGGATAAATATCGATTACGGAATACCGAATGTCGAATATCGAAGTAACGAATTCTATCGATCTACAATGAATATGAAATCGACGGAGCGAAGCCTCCCCTCCGGCCTGTAAGCCTATGAAGCCTACGGGCTGGAAACGGGCTCGTAGGGGTTGCAGCGCCTACGCCTTGGAGAGCGACTTCCACAATTCGTCAATCTTCAATCTTCATTCGTCATTCCATGAGAGGTTTCAGGATATGGTTGGGGGAAAAACGGAATTTGGGGATTAGTGGGCGGAAATATGGTATTATATTTGTTTATACGGATAGCAATTCTTAATTATTTAATTTTAAATATTCATTATTCAATTGATCATGGGATGGATTTAGATGGCATATGAACATGAAATAGATATGGATGGTTGTAAAGGATGTGGCCTGTGTGTCACCGCGTGCCCGAAAGACGTTTTGGAAATTTCAGACGAAGTTAATGTCAAAGGTTATTTTCCGGCCTTTCAGGCACGACCGGAGGATTGCATATTTTGTGCAATTTGCTGCACGATGTGTCCGGATGTCGCCATTACGATCAGGGAGATTGAAGCTGAAGCGGCCGCACAAAACTTAACGGAGGGCGAAAATGAGTAAGGTTCTGATGAAGGGCAACGAAGCAATTGCCGAGGCTGCCATTCGGGCGGGATGCCTCAATTATTTTGCCTACCCGATCACACCGCAGAACGAGGTTGCCGAATACATGTCCAAGCGTCTGGAGGAAGTCGGTGGCGTGTTTTTGCAGGGTGAAAGCGAAGTTGCCGTTTCCTACATGATTTTTGGTGCCGCTGCCTGCGGAGAACGCGTCTTTACAACCTCTTCAAGCCCGGGCGTCAGTTTGATGAGCGAAGGCATCAGTTATATTACGGCTGCTGAATGCCCGGCGGTATTTGTCAACATCATGCGGGGCGGTCCCGGGTTGGGCGGTATATTGCCTTCCCAGGCTGATTACTTCCAATCGACGAAAGGTGGCGGACACGGCGATTACCGGCTGTTCTGTATGGCCCCGGCCAGCGTTCAGGAAGCGGTTGAAATGGTTATGCAGGCGTTTGGACTGGCAGAGAAATATCGCAACCCGGTCATGATATTGGGCGATGGCTTAACCGGTCAGATGATGGAACCGGTGGAATTCCCCGATCGGCTCAAGGTCGAACCATCAAATAAGGATGCCTGGGCGACCAATGGCATGGATACCCGCGACAGCCGCCAGCGCAATCTGGTCAAAACCCTGTACTTGAATCCTGAAGAACTCAACGCCCACAATTTAAAACTCAAGGCCAAATACGAGCAAATGGAGCGTGAGGAGCTTCGCTTCGAGGAATACAACATGAGCGGGGACTACAGGGGCCTGATCGTCAGTTACGGTACCATGAGCCGGGTCTGTCGCACCGCTGTCGACATTCTCAAAGAAGAAGGATTGGAGATCGGAATGCTCAGACCGCAGACGCTGTTTCCGTTTCCGCGTCAGGCAATCAATTCAGCGGCCCAAAAGGACAGCTGTCAAGCCGTTTTCAGCGTTGAAATGAGCATGGGACAGATGATCGAGGATGTTGAGCGCAGTGTTTCCGGTCTGCGGCCGGTGAAGTGGTACGGTAAGTGTGGCGGTGAGGTACCAACACCGGAAGAGGTGATGGAGGCCGTTCGATCCGTTGTAAAATAGCGATAAGGAGCAAATAAGATGGGAAAAGTGTTTCGAAAACCAGAAGCCCTCGCGGATACCTCGACCCACTATTGTCCGGGGTGTACTCACGGTGTGGCCCACCGGTTGATTGCGGAAGTAATTGATGAGCTTGGCATCCGAGGCCGAATGGTCGGCATCGCACCGGTTGGTTGTGCCGTTTTGATGTACAACTATTTCACTTTTGACTTTCAGGAGGCTGCCCATGGCCGGGCGCCTGCCATGGCAACCGGTATCAAGCGAGTGCGCCCGGATCTGATCGTTTTTACCTATCAGGGTGACGGGGATCTGGCCAGCATCGGTTTAAGTGAAATCGTGCATGCCGCCAATCGCGGAGAAAAATTCACGACCTTTTTTATCAACAATGCCGTGTATGGCATGACGGGCGGCCAGATGGCACCGACCACCATGCCCGATCAGAGAACCACTACCTCTCCCTTCGGGCGCAAAACGGATTTTACCGGGATGCCGGTCAAGCTGGCCGAAATGCTGTCGGCCTTGACCACACCTGGCTATATTACCCGGCAAACCCTGATTGCACCGAAATACATCAATCGGTCCAAGAAAGCGATTAAAAAAGCATTTCAATATCAGCTCGAAAATCGATGTTTCAGTCTGGTGGAACTGATCAGCACCTGCCCGACCAACTGGGGCATGACGCCAATCGATTCCCTGAAATGGGCGGAGGAAAAAATGCTGCCGTATTTCGAGCTGGGTGACTGCAAAGTACCGGAGTGAAGTAGAAGGTGGAAGTGGGAATGCAGAAGGCGGAATTTTGAATGTCGAATGTCGATTGACGAATGTCGAATTAAGGAATTCTGTCTACTCAGTTAACACAATCAACTTTATGAACTTAATCAACAAAATTTACTCGATAAACGAAGTCAACCAGGATTCTGGGGAGGACGAATGCAAAGTGAGATACAGTTCGCCGGCTTCGGCGGACAGGGGATCATGTTAATGGGGCAGATTTTGGCCCAGGCAGCCATGAATGAGGGGTCGGAAGTTGTTTGGATTCCATCCTATGGACCCGAAATGCGGGGGGGAACAGCCTACTGCACGGTGGTTATCAGTGACCGGCTGATCGGCTCGCCCATCATTCGCAACCCTCAGCACTTAGTGGCCATGAACCGACCATCCCTGGAAAAATTTGCTCCGGCTGTTAAACCGCGGGGGGTTATTTTCGTCAACAGCTCCCTCATATCCATCCATTCCGGCCGTGATGATGTGGACGAAATCAGGGTGCCGATTATCGATATCGCCAAAAATTTGGGTAATGTCAAGGCTGCCAATATTGTCGCGTTATCAGCCTTCGTGGCCCGCAGTGAGGTGGTCGACTCCGATTCGCTTGAAGCTGCAGTCAGGGCTAAATTCGCCCAGAAGGAAAAATTGATTCCCCTGAACATGAAAGCCCTTGAGGAAGGGAGAAAGGCGGCACTTGCCAGATGAAGCTTCCTGTGCCCGAGTACATTCTATCGCTCAAACCTTACGTAGCCGGAAAGCCAATCGAGGAACTCGAAAGAGAATTTGGCATCAAGGATGCGGTTAAGCTGGCCTCCAATGAAAACCCCCTGGGTCCATCACCCATGGCACTGGCCGCCATTCGACAGACGGCAGAAAATCTGCACCGGTATCCCAACAGCGGCAGCTATGACCTTTGCCATCACCTGGCCGGACTGCTCGGCATCGGGTGCGAAAATATCGTATTGGGCAACGGATCGGATGATTTGATTACAATGCTGGCGCGGGTATTGCTGCAGCCCGGGGATGAAGTGGTTCTGCCGGAGCCGTCCTTTTTATTTTATGAAATCGTGATCAGGAGCGCCGGTGCCCTACCGGTTGGCATACCGTTGAAGTCCGGTGTCACTGACCTGGACGGAATGCTGGCGCACATCGGTCCCAAAACCCGGCTGGTATTTGTAACGAATCCTCATAATCCGACCGGTACGTTGATAACCCGTCAAGCCCTCGACGCATTCGTCGAAGGGCTTCCGGCAAACGTTGTTCTGGTCGTCGACGAGGCCTACTTCGAATTTGTCAACGAACGGAACAGCCCCAACAGTCTGGACTATCTAAATTCAGATAAAACGGTCGTGGGATTGCGAACATTCTCCAAGGCATACGGTCTGGCCGGGCTGCGCATCGGCTATGGCCTCATGCCGGACCATTTTGCCGAACTGCTGCATCGCGTGAGACAGCCGTTCAACGTGAATTCGTTAGCCCAGGCGGCGGCTATTGCAGCGCTCAAAGATCAGGAATTCCTTCAGAAAACCGTTCAGCTGGTCAGTGCTGAATTGGCGTTCTTATACAGAGCGTTGGATGAGATCGGTCTGAAGTACTACCGCTCCAGTGCCAATTTTTTGCTGATTAATGTCAAAAAAAATGCTGACGATGTTTTCAGGGACCTGCTGAAAGAGGGGATTATTGTCCGATCCATGACTTCATACGGATACGTCGACTGCATTCGGGCCAATGTCGGTTTGCACTCGGAAAATGTGCGGCTTGTGACGGCCTTGAATAAAGTTCTGTGAATAAACACAATAAACTCAATATACACGGCAGGCTCTATGACTAAAAAACTGTTGATCACCATCGATGGGCCGGCCGGGGCCGGCAAGACGACGGTCAGCCGCGAACTGGCGGACCGATTGGGATATCGCTATATTGATACCGGGGCGTTATATCGTGGAGTGGCCCTTGCGGCGCAGTCCCGCAAAACCGATCCGCAAAACGATGCCGAACTGGAGCAGCTATGCAGTGAACTCAAGTTGGATTTCATTCGAAATGACATGGGGTTGCGGCTCCTTTCAAACGGGGCGGATATATCCGATTTAATTCGAACACCGGAAATCACCATGTTGGCCTCAGCCGTTTCCGCCCGCCCGGTCGTACGCCACTATTTATTGGAATTACAAAGAAAATTAGGAGAAGAAAAGGCTGCCGTGTTCGAAGGGCGGGATATGGGCACGGTTGTATTCCCTGACGCCGACATCAAATTCTTCTTGAACGCCTCCACTCGTGAACGGGCGGAGCGGCGCTTCAACGAGCTTAAGACCAACAGTTCCCAGACGCTGGATGAAGTGCAGCGCGACATCCAGCAGCGGGATAAAAATGACAGTACCCGGGCGGTGGCGCCGCTCAAACCGGCTGGGGATGCCATCGTGATCGACTCGACCGACCTTACGGTCTCCCAGGTGGTCGAAAGAATGCTGTCCCATATTGAATGATTATAAACCGCAACGGTAAGCGCAGGTTTTTTTTCAGATTTGGGGAAATATAGAAATTAATCGTTGCTTTTTTTAACAAGTCTGCTAAACATACTTGATTGTACTAATCTTACAGGGTGCATGACTAAATTGGCTAAGGGGGTATTTTAAATTCATGATTGATGTCAAGGACAACGAAGTTAAAGAAAACACAAACCAATCCGAACTGGCTGAAGAAGGTGATGTCCGGGATTCCGAAGCGGTCCAATCAATGCCGGAAGATCGGGTCTCTTCCGAACCGGCCATGACTGACAAACCTGTCGATTCAAGCGAAAGCATGGAAAATGTAATGAATCTCTACGAGGAGAGCTTCAAACGCTTTGCGGAGGGCGAAGTCGTGACGGGGCGGATTATATCCATCGACAGGGACCATGTGCTGGTCGACATCGGTTATAAATCTGAAGGACAGATTCGGATTCAGGAGTTCAGGGACGAAGAGGGCAAGGTTACCGCCAAGGTTGGTGATACGGTCGAAGTGATGGTCGAATGGTGGGATGATGAAGATGAGCGGGTCGTGCTCTCCAAAGAAAAAGCGGCCAACATAAAAATCTGGGATGCGATCAAAAAATCCTATGATGAGGATGGGACGGTCGAAGGGGTTATCTCGAATCGGGTCAAGGGCGGATTCTCGGTGGACATCGGAGTTCAGGCCTTCCTGCCCGGCTCCCAGGCTGATCTGCGCCCGATCCGCAACCTGGATGAGCTTGTCGGAAAAACGTTCGAATTCAAAATTCTAAAATACAACCGCAAACGCAGCAACATCGTTTTGTCCCGTCGGGCCATACTCGAAAAAGAGCGGGAGGAAAAACGAGCCACAACCCTGGCATCCATTCATGAAGGCAAGGTTGTCGACGGCGTCGTCAAAAACATTACCGATTATGGTGTATTTATCGATCTGGGCGGTGTAGACGGGTTGCTCCACATCACCGATATATCCTGGGGCCGGGTAAAACACCCCTCGGAACTGTTCTCGGTCGGCGATCCGATTACCGTCAAAATCCTGAGCTTTGATCTGGAAAAGGAACGGGTCTCCCTCGGTATGAAGCAGCTTACCGTCGATCCTTGGTCCATCGCTGCGGAAAAATATGCCGTGGAATCGCGGGTTACGGGGACGGTGGTCAGCCTGACCGACTACGGCGCATTTGTGGAGCTGGAAGAGGGCATCGAAGGCCTGATCCACGTATCGGAAATGTCCTGGACCCGTAAAATACGGCATCCGTCCAAGGTCGTATCCGTCGGAGAAGAAGTAGCCGCCGTTGTTCTGGACATCAAACCCGAGAATCGCCGCATATCTCTGGGCATGAAGCAGGTTGTTCCGAATCCGTGGGATGTGATCGCCGAGAAATATCCGGTCGGGACGACCATTGAAGGCAAGATCAAAAATATCACCGATTTCGGACTTTTTATCGGTATTGACGAAGGCATTGACGGACTCGTTCATATTTCGGATATCTCCTGGTTCAAGCGCATCAAGCATCCATCCGAACTATACAAGAAAGGCGACGTCGTTCAAGCCATTGTACTGGATATCGAAAAAGAGAGCGAACGCTTCTCCCTGGGGATCAAACAATTGCAGGAAGATCCCTGGAAAAGCGTTGCCGAGCGATATGAAGTCGGTAAGGAGATCACAGGCACAATTACCAATTTGACGGACTTCGGCATCTTTGTGGAACTCGAGGAAGGCATCGAAGGACTGGTCCACGTATCCGAAATCAGCAAAGAGAAGATTAAGACCCCGGTAGGTGTCTACAATATCGGCGAGGTGATCACCGCCAGAGTGATGAACATCAACAGTGAAGAGCGGCGAATCGGGCTTTCGATTAAACGCATGGAAATTGAGGACGAGCAGAGCCTGCTGAGTGAATATGTCAATAATATGGGTCCGGCAACCTCTTCTTTCGGTGAGATCTTGCGCGAAAATCTGCAGGAAAAACTGAACGAGGAATAACCGGTTGACGAATATAGTGTAGTTCTAAAAAATAATGATATTTCCAAGCGCCTGTTACGTTAGATCTGCCCTGCGGAACAGGCGCTGTTTTATTCGAAAATACTGACATCTCCCAAGCCCTCGCGGATCACCTCGGGAACGTCGTCGATCAATGAAATGACGCTCGAGGGTCGACCGGGTACGATGCTGCCGTCTATTACGGCATCGACCCGCTTGCCAAAATAATCATGAATTAATGATGCGTCGTGGAAAATCGATCCATCCGGCTTTGTGGCGCTGGTTGTCAGCAGCGGATTCTCCAATTCGTTAACCAGAGCCAGGCAAATTGGATTATCCGGTACGCGAATTCCGGCAGTTTTACGCTTGGTCAGCATGATTTTGGGAACCAGTTTTGAACCCTCCAGAATGAAGGTGTAGGGGCCGGGTAAAAGCCGTTTCATGGTTTTATAGGCATAATTTGATACTTTGGCATAATGGCTGATATTTTTCAGACCGGAGCAGATAAAGCTGAACGGTATGTTTTTATTCCGCTGTTTTAGCTGGTAAATTTTTTCAATCGCTTTTTTGTTCATGATATCGCAGCCGATGCCGTAGAATGTATCGGTTGGATAGACAACAATGCCACCCTTTTTAAATATTTCCACAGCCTTATGGATGAGCCGCAGTTGAGGGTTATGTTGATTGATTTTCAGCAGCATTATACGGAACTGTCGCTTCGGTTGTGTTTCAGAAAAAATAGGGTGCTTCCGCCGCGGTAAAAGGATCTCTATTATTATGGCTTTGTTGCAAATGTCAAGCTTGCAAAATTTACGCCATATAATTGCCCGTCAGTGAAACCGGACCGGCAGAAATTGGGATTGCCAAAACTACGGCCATTTGCTATTCGATCATTCCACCGCTCTAATCCAAAGATTTCAGTTTTTCGGTACTTAGCTTTTAGATGCGTCCAGGCATTCAAAGGTTTCAAATAAAAATCGAATCTCAAATGACAAAACGTTGACCCGGGGAGGTCTGCTATGCCAAAAATTCCGCCAGAGGAAGCTTATTCATTTGACGATGTACTGCTGATTCCAAATTACTCGGATGTCGTTCCCAAAGACGTTAATGTCAGCACCCGGCTAACGAAAAATATCACGCTCAATATACCGATTGTCAGTGCCGCCATGGACACGGTTACCGAAGCACAGGCAGCCATTACCATGGCGCGGGAAGGTGGTATGGGATTTATCCACCGCAACATGAGCATTAAAAGCCAGGCCATGGAAGTGGACAAGGTTAAAAAATCGGAAAGCGGGATGATCGTTGATCCGGTTACCATCCATCCGGGGCAGAAAGTCAGCGAGGTACTTGCGCTCATGGAACGCTATCGCATATCCGGCGTTCCCGTAACCGAGGGGGATAAACTTGTGGGTATCGTCACTAATCGGGATTTACGCTTTGAGACCGATGTGGACAAACCGGTTGCCAAGGTGATGACCAGTGAGAATCTGATCACCGTGCCCGAAGGCATCAACCTGGAAGATTCCAAAAAGCTGCTGCACCGGCATCGGATTGAGAAACTGCTTGTGGTCGACCAGAATGGGCGGCTAACCGGCCTGATTACCACCAAAGATATCGAAAAGATCAAAAAGTATCCGAATGCCTGCAAAGATTCAATGGGGCGACTGCGCGTGGGTGCCGCGGTGGGGGTCGGACCCGACATGCTGGAGCGGGCCGAGGCCCTTCTAAAGGCCGGGGCGGACATTATCCTGATTGACGCCTCTCACGGCCATTCGGCGAATATCCTCAACGGGGTTAGATCTCTAAAAGGTACGTTCGACTCGATTGAGGTTATCGCCGGCAATGTCGGTACGGCCAAAGGGGCAGATGACCTGGTCGAAGCCGGAGTCGACGGGGTTAAGATCGGAATTGGCGGCGGCTCGATCTGTACGACGCGAATCGTCGCCGGCATCGGGGTACCGCAGATGACGGCCATCATGAACTGCCGTTCCGTGGCCGGTAAAACCGGTGTGCCGCTGATCGCGGACGGCGGCATTCGTTTTTCCGGCGACATTACCAAGGCGATTGGCGCCGGGGCCCATTGCATCATGGTCGGCGGCCTTCTGGCGGGGACTGAAGAGAGCCCGGGCGAGGTCGTATTTTACCAGGGGCGCAGCTATAAAATGTACCGTGGCATGGGATCGGTTGAGGCCATGAAAAAAGGCAGCAAAGACCGCTACTATCAAAGCGAGCAAACCGAGGACGACAAGCTGGTACCCGAAGGGATTGTAGGCCGGGTGCCGTACCGGGGCTCGCTGTCATCCAATCTTTTCCAGCTCGTTGGCGGCCTCAAATCCGGCATGGGCTATTGCGGCTGCCGCACCCTGGAGGAGCTGCGCGAAAAGGCACGATTCGTCAAAATCAGCGCCGCGGGAATGCGCGAAAGCCATGTGCACGATGTCATTATTACGAAAGAGGCGCCCAACTATCGGTTGGAATAGCCCCGCTGCTCGTAACCCGCAACCCTTAGCGCGCAATCCAAAGAAGGTAAATATATCCATGACAACTTCCCATATCCCAGATTTTGTTCATCTCCATTTACATACCCAGTACAGTTTACTTGACGGCGCCATCCGTATCGGTGATCTGCTGCAGCGCGCGTCGGATTTCGACATGCACTCTGTGGCGATCACCGACCACGGAACCATGTTCGGCGCCGTCGAATTCTACGAAAAGGCGTCCAAAGCCGGTATCAAGCCCATTATCGGAATTGAGATCTATGTCGCGCCCCGCAGCCGTTTCGACAAGACGCCGCTGGACAACAAAGGTCTCTCCCATTTGATTCTGCTGGCGGAAAACCAGACCGGCTATCGCAATCTGTGCAAGCTGGCCACCGCCGCCCAGCTTGAAGGATTTTACTACAAGCCCCGCATTGATAAAGAGCTGCTGCGGGCGCACCATGAGGGATTGATCGGCCTGACAGCCTGTCTGCATGGTGAAATACCCATGCGCATTCGGGACGGCAACATGGATGTTGCCGATGCGGCAGCGCTGGAGTACCAGGGCATATTCGGCGAAAACAATTTTTTTCTGGAGGTTCAAAACAACGGCATCGATATTCAGGAGAATGTCAACCAGGCCCTTTTGGATATGGGTCAACGGCTGTCGATACCCCTGGTGGCCAGTAACGACTGCCATTACCTGGAGCGTGAAGACGTCCGGGCCCATGACGTGCTGCTGTGCATCCAAACCGGCAAGACGATTCACGACAGCGACCGCCTGAAATTCAGAACCGATCAACTCTATTTCAAATCAAAAACGGAGATGCACGATTACTTTGGCGCCTACCCTGATACGATGAGCAATACCGTCGACATTGCCGGCCGCTGCAATCTGGAATTTGATTTCAAAACCTACCACTTCCCTAAATTTGATGCCGGCTCCGATCAGGGTGTCGATGAATTATTTGAAGAAAAAACCAGAGCCGGATTCAGCGAGGTCATGAAACGAGTGAGAAGCCAGAATCCCGGGGTCGATGAAACGGTCTATCAGGAGCGCCTTGACTACGAAATCGCCACCATCAGGGATATGGGATTTCCCGGCTATTTTCTGATCGTGTCTGACTTCATCCGCTATGCCAGGGAAGCCGGTGTACCGGTGGGTCCCGGCCGGGGATCTGCGGCCGGCAGCCTGGTGGCCTACAGTCTGGGAATAACCGATCTGGATCCGATTGCCCACGGATTGATTTTTGAGCGTTTTCTCAACCCCGCCCGCAAGAGCATGCCCGATATCGACGTTGATTTTTGTATCGACGGGCGTGAGGAAATCTACAAATACGTGGTCGACCGATACGGAGGAGGTGACTATGTGGCCCAGATTATCACCTTTGGTAAACTCAAGACCCGGGCCGTTATTCGCGATGTGGGCCGGGCGCTCGGCATCCCCCTGGGAGAGGTGGATGCCATCGCCAAAATGGTGCCGGATGTTCTGAATATTAGTCTCGACGCCGCCCTGAAGCAGGAGCCGCGACTGGCCGATCTGGCCGAGAACGATCCCAATGTGGCCGAGTTGATCCAGATCTGTCGGGTACTCGAAGGCCTGCCGCGGCACGCCTCGACCCATGCCGCCGGGGTGGTTATTGCCGATCGCCCCCTGGTGGAATACCTGCCGCTCTACAAAGGAAAAAAGGGGGAGGTGGTTACTCAGTTTGACATGAAAATTGTCGAGAAAATCGGACTGGTAAAATTTGATTTTCTCGGACTGCGCAACCTGACGGTCATCGCCAAGACCCTGGCCCTGATCGAACGGCAGGGCAAACAGCCGCCGGACCTGGATAACCTCGATCTATCGGATGCGAACACCTATCGACTGCTGTCATCTGCAGATACCACCGGGGTGTTTCAGCTGGAAAGTTCAGGCATGAAAGACTTGATGGTACGGCTGAAACCGGAGAGCTTCGATGATATTACGGCGCTGGTGGCTCTCTACCGGCCGGGGCCCATGGAAAGCGGTATGATCGATGACTATGTCGACCGCAAACACGGCAAAAAAGCGGTGGAGTACATGCTGCCCCAGCTGGAAACGATTCTCAAAGAAACATACGGGGTCATCGTTTATCAGGAACAGGTCATGAAAATCGCCGGAGAATTGGCCAACTACTCCATGGCCGAGGCCGACGATTTGCGCAAGGCCATGGGTAAAAAAATACCGGAGATCCTGGCCGATCACCGCCAGCGATTCGTCCAGGGAGCCAAAGACAATAATATCCCCGCCGACCGGGCCAGGAAGCTGTTTGACCTGATCGAAAAATTCGGCGGCTACGGGTTCAACAAATCGCACAGTGCCGCCTATGCATTAATTGCCTATCAAACCGCCTATTTGAAAACCCACTATCCGGTAGAATTTATCGCTTCCCTTTTGACGAGCGAAATGCACTCCATTGACGGCGTGGTCAAATTCAGCGCCGAATGCCGCAATCACAATATACCGCTGCTGCCGCCCGACATCAACACAAGCGATGTTGAATTCACAGTGGACGGATCTCAGATCCGCTTCGGTCTGGTGGCGGTCAAGAATGTCGGTGAAAGCGCGATTGAATCCATCGTCGAGTGCCGCAAAGAGAAACCGTTTGAATCGTTGTTCGACTTCTGTGAACGGGTGGATCTAAAAAAGGTCAACAAACGGGTTATCGAGAGTCTGATCAAATGCGGTGCATTTGACTCGACCGGGGCCAAAAGATCCCAGATGATGGCCGCCCTCGAAAGCGCCCTGGATTACGGTCAACGGGTCCAGCGCGAACGCAACGATCCACAGATGGGTCTCTT
The DNA here is from genome assembly GCA_030066155.1 of Desulfobacterales bacterium. Lineage (GTDB taxonomy): Bacteria > Desulfobacterota > Desulfobacteria > Desulfobacterales > JAFDCJ01 > JAFDCJ01. The sequence goes on from JASJCE010000090.1 coordinate 15,404, forward strand.
CGATTTCAACGACGATCAGCCCAGTATCAATGCCCCGGCGCTGCCGGAAATTGGCGAATGGGATGAAAAACAATTTCTGGCATTTGAAAAAGAATCACTCGGCTTTTATTTGACCGGCCATCCCCTGACGCGGTTTGAAGAGATACTGGATAAGTACACCAATGCAGATGCGATTTCGATCAAGGAACTGAGCGACGGCGGTGTCGTCCGGATCGGAGGCATGGTGCAGAGCTCCAAGATCATTCCGACCAAGAAAGGCGATATGATGGCATTTGTCACCATCGAGGATATGCACGGTGCGGTCGAGGCAATTGTGTTTGCGCGATTGTTCGCCCAAATCCGGGATCTGCTGGTTGTGGACAGCCCCTTGCTGATTCAGGGAAAAATTCAAAAAGATGAAAAATCGGTAAAAATCCTGGCAGACGAAGTTATCCCGATTGCTAAAGCCGAAGAAAGCTGGACTGCAAGCGTCCACCTCAATCTTGAGATCAGCCGGACCGATCGGAGCACCCTGACAGATTTGCACACAATCCTCGAACGCTATCCGGGCAGCTGCAAAGCATTTCTGCACCTGCTCGACGCCGACAAATCGGATTCGGTTATCGAACTGCCGGAACGGCTGCGGTTGAAAGCGGGCGGGGCGCTCGTGCGGGAGGTCAATGGTCTGTTGGGATACCGCGCGGTCGAGACCATCTGCAGCCCGATTCCACCGGCATCTGCCCTGAACGGTCTCAACCGCAACGACAGAAAGGAGAAGCTCTTCAATGGCGGATTCAACCGGTAACGTCTTCAGTATCCTGCTGGCCGGCGGAACCGGGACCCGGCTGTGGCCCGTGTCCCGCGAGCTGTATCCCAAGCAACTCGTGAAATTTATCGGCAATGATTCTCTGGTGCAGAGTACAATCAAACGCCTGGACCCACTGCTCGATCAGCAGAACGTGCGGGTGGTCTGCGGTGAGCAGCACTATCATGAAATTGCCCGTCATATCGAAGACATGGGGTTGAATTCCGATGGGAAAGTAATTCAGGAGCCCAGTGGCCGCAACACCGCCCCGGCCATTCTGCTGGCCGCTTTTTATATCCACCGGACGGCGCCGGACGGGATCATGTGTGTTTTCCCGGCCGACCATGTCATCGGCAATATCGCATCTTTTCACGATCGCCTGCGGGTCGCCATCGATCTGGCAGCCCGCGGCAGCATCGTCACTTTCGGTATCAAACCGAATTATCCGGAAACCGGATATGGCTATATTGAAGGCATTCACGACGGCGGCGGTGAGGCGCTGCGGGTCAGGCGTTTTGTCGAAAAACCGGACCGGCCCACGGCCGAAAAATATGTCGAAGCGGGGAATTTTTTCTGGAACAGCGGCATGTTTGCGTTCAAGGTTTCCGTCATACTGGAAGAGTTTAAAGCCCATCAGCCGCAGATGCTGAGCGCCATGGAGTCAATGTTTGCAGTCGACCGACCGCCGGCAGCCGAAGACTACGATCAACTGGAAAATACGTCCATTGACTACGCCATTATGGAGAAGACCGACAAATGCGTAGTCGTGCCGTCGGATTTCGGCTGGAGTGATATCGGCTCCTGGAAATCGCTGTATGACTTTCTGGAAAAAGATACGGATTATAATGTCATCGAAGGCGACGTGATTGCACGGGACACCCGCAATTGTTTTATTCAGGGGCACGACCGGTTGATCGCCACCAATCGTCTGCAGGATATGGTCGTGGTTGAAACGCCGGACTCTATTTTTGTATCCGACCTTGAACATAGCCGGGATGTAAAGTCGATTGTCTCTGAGCTCAAGAACCGGGGCCGCAAGGAATACCAGCAGCACCGCACCGTTTATCACCCCTGGGGAATCTCCAAATTACTCGAACAGAGTCAGCACTACATGGCGGCTGAGTTGACGCTCTATCCCGATTCATCCCTGGAAATTCCGTACGATGAAAATCGAATTCAGCATCTGATGGCCATCAGGGGCGACGTCAACCTAAAATCCGCATCCCGGGACAAAATCCTGAATGCCGGTGAATCCTTCACCTGGTGCGCCGAAGGTGGAGTTCGCATCCGCAATAAGGGCGAAAATGAGGCGTGTCTGGTACAGGTGACGCTGACGCGGCCCTGACTGGCGTAGTTACAGTGAATGCCAGGTCAGAGACAACTGGCTGAGCCATAGGCTCGAGGTGTAAAAGGTTTCGGGTTTCAGGTTTCAGTGAATACCAAATCCTAAATTATTCACTCTATTTGGGGTGAAACCAAAGACCAGCGCCGGAGTAAGACCATAACTTTTATGAACACCTTT
>JASJCE010000091.1 GCA_030066155.1 Desulfobacterales bacterium
GCAAAACCATGAACCGCGCCTAATTTCGCATTGGCCAGGGCCAGACCGCCGAAGACGCTTGCCAGACACATATCCCGACGGGCGCTGGAATCCCGGCCGTCAACGTATGCCTTTTTCAGAGATCCGGCTGCACGCTTCAGACCCTCGCGGCAGATTGCGTCCGTAATCGGGTTGGCCTGCCCGGATACAAAGGCCTCCAGTAGTTGAGTGAACGCATCCAGGCCGGTGATAGCGGTTAACTCGGGGGACATGGTAAGGGTTAGCCCGGGATCTATCAGCGCTAAATCGGGCAGCATCAAATGGCTGCGCATACTGACTTTTACCCGGTGATGGGGCGAATCGAGGACAGCATTGCTTGTCACTTCGGCGCCGGTACCGGCGGTGGTCGGTATGGCGATGTAGGCGGCCGGTTTGGACTGAAGTGGCTGCCCTTTTCCAATAACTTCCAGATAATCCATCAGGTCTCCCCGGTTTGTTAACAGGGCCGCCACCACTTTACCGGCATCCAGAACGCTTCCGCCTCCGATACCGATCACGACGTCACACGCTGCCTGCCGGGCCTCGGCCACGGCGACCAGTGCCGTATCCGTGGTAGGCTCACCCTCGATGCTGAAACTGAAAAACGGTATTCCTTTTTTTTTCAATCGATCTGACACCGGGGCAGCCCGGTTCCTATCCTTGCCGGTAATCAAAAACACCCGGCGACCCATTCCTTCCGCGATATTTCCAATATTTTCGATGGTTCCGCTGCCAAATATGATTTGTCCGGCTGTGGCAAATTTGAAATTCATGGTCTGTTACCTTTCAGGGGCCATGTCGAGAGACTGACGTTATATGGCAAAAAAAGTGACGATAATCGTCAAATTAAAGGAATCAGTGATTATAGACGACTAGTTAACTATCTGAAATTTAGTGGTTTTCACTTTAATACCGGATATGGCACATAAGTTGCTAAAATTTCAAAATACTATCTCAGGATAGAAACTGAAAACTTCTCTAATGTGCGTGCATCTTCTCTCGGGCTCTCACATCTAAATGAATGAGGAATCGCGCCGCACGAGAATAACGGCATCGTGGGAAGTTTTAAGTTTGAAAACCGCTTCGCCCTGAGCCCCGAATTTTATAGCCGTCCGGCCGGCTTCCGTGCGAAGCTTGACATATAGAATACTAACTTCATTTTATCGAATCCCGCCAATCGATATTAGTTTTTCTGGCGGGATTTCATTTTTTATTGAGGATCAGCATCCCATGATATCGGCGGTCAACAGCACCATTTCGGCATTGCAAGCCTATAAAACCCAGATGGATGTTGCATCCAATAACGTTGCCAACATCAATACTGAAAATTTCAAAAAGAGCCGGGTCAACCTCAAAGAGGGCAAAAACGGTGATGTCCAGGCGACGGTGAGGAAAGATAACACTCCCGGTCACCGTTATCAAGAACTCGAGGGTGACCAAATTATTGAAAAAGAGACCTCCAATGTGGATCTGGCCGAAGAGTTCCCGCAAATGATGCTTACCCAGCACGCCTACGAGGCCAATATGAAAGTGCTGCGGGCCCACGATCAACTGTTAGGTACCACCCTGGACATATTGGCTTAGAACACACCGAAGGTGACAACCGCTATGTTGTTTTATGTTTTGGCATGTTATAGTAAAACCACGCCCGTAAATTACCTCTAATCCTAAAATAAGACCCGTTTTTGATAGACCCTTTTCCAACAAAATCAGGCGATATCGTTTTAACTGGATTGCGTCGAAGCTGATGCGATTTCTCGGGAAGGAGGACTTTTTATGTCAGATCGTCTTCGTAAAAAAAGTCTTTTTTCATCCGCGCAGGAAGCCGCAGTGTCGGCACGGCAGCGCGATGATTCACCACAGTGCAGATCTGCATCATTCCAGCTGGCATTTCAGGATCCGGACTTTCTTCTGTTAGATGAATTGCGGCCGGTTCGGCTTCAACTTGAGCTGTTGAAGCCGGAATTGATCCTGATAGAACAGCACATTGAGTCAACCGTTGTGATATTTGGCAGCGCAAGAATACCGGATCCGGAAACGGCAGAGGCCGCTCTGGTATCCGCCCAGGCGGAGCATCGTAAGGACAAGCAGAACCCGGATCTTGCCCGCAGAGTCGATATTGCTCGCCGGGCTCTCGAGAACAGCCGATACTATGATGAGGCGCGCAATTTGGGGAATTTAATTTCCAGTAATACCAGCAAAGACAAACTGGTCGTGATCACCGGCGGCGGTCCCGGAATAATGGAGGCCGCCAATCGCGGTGCCCACGAAGCCGGTATGCCCAGCATCGGCATGAACATCGTCCTGCCTCACGAACAACGTCCCAACCCCTATATTACCCCGGACCTGAACTTTCGATTTCATTATTTTGCGGTTCGAAAAATGCATTTATTGATGCGGGCTAAAAGCCTTGTGGTGTTTCCGGGCGGCTTCGGAACTCTCGATGAGCTGTTCGAAACGTTGACGCTGATTCAGACCCAAAAAGTGCAGCCGATGCCGGTTTTGCTGTTCGGCAAAGATTTCTGGGATCGAATCGTAAATTTTGATGCGCTGGTGGAGGAGGGGACCATCAGCGCCGAGGATCTTGATCTGTTTACCTATGTTGAAACTGCCGAAGAAGCCTGGGAACTGATATCGGAGGCGGTGGGTACGTAAGGTGTCAGGTGAAGGGAGGTTTCAGGTTTCGGGTTTCAGGTTTCAGCCTGTAATCATGAATGTCGGAGAAGATTCAATTATTCACAGCATCTACGGGAAATTTAACATTTGATTATTTTTTCACCTTCTCGCCCTCTTCACCTTCTTTCTTTTTAAATTCTGTCGTCTGTCATCTGACCTCTGTCTTCTGATATCTGAAACCTGAAACCTGAAACCTTCCTTCCACCTCACACAGACCTCAGACATTGAATCCACCCTTCGTCGCCCATCCGGGTCAGATCGCCGCTGCCGGTATAGATCGTGGTGTTGGCCGGAATATTGTAACTCAGCCGCTTGAGGCTGAACAACATCAGAGACATGCTTTTAGGTCCCCATATTTTTCCATAGCCACGCTTCAAGAAGGTGCTGCCGCTGAAGAGTGCATCAGCCCCGGGGATGTAATAACAGCAGGACCCCTTGGTGTGACCGGCGGTCAGCAGCACTTCTATTTCAATGTCACCGAGCCGTAATTTATCCTCATCATTCAAAACCTGATCCGGTTCCAGACTGCTTTCCATCGATCGAAGCAATTCAAATTCGTATTCGTGAAGACAGAAAGAGGCATCATAAATGCGTTTTAATTCAGGCAGTGCCTGAAGGTGAGATTGATGGGCATGGGTTATCAGCAGATATTTCAGGCTGACGGCCATGTCGTCGACGGTACGCGTGATTTCTCCCAACGAATCCGATACATCGATGACGGCCGCTTCACCACGGCTAACCAGAAGATACTGATTTTTATCCCTGGACGATACAAAACGCCTGACATCGAAGTCATATTTGTTTTTTGCCATTTGAGTCAACCCGATAGGTTAATAAATCGAATGTTAGGGAATTTGATATTATACGAGACCGTCAAACTTTGTTGAAAAATTCCTGCAATTCTTTTATTACGGTGACCTTGTCGTCCAGGGCGATATCTGCATCGAATAAAAATTCCAGCAGAAAAATCATTTTGTAGTCCACGGCCGTTGTTTCATATCGTTGAAATGACGTCACCTTTACATCCCCGAGCTCAGCGTCTTTGTGTCTTTCAAACAGCCCGGTACGATGCAGAATAAGATTGATCGCCTCTTTGGCATCTTCCAGATTTTCCAGAACGATCTCAATTCCATCCAGCTTTTTGACGGCTTTAATGATTTTTTCACCCTCGACTTTGATTTTCATTTTCCATTTCCTGTTGAGAATCTCATCGGATCAACCCACCCGGTTAATTACGTTTACTGTACGCGCGCTTACGCTTTGACAACTGAAGGAAGTCCGCAAAGCGCAGCCGGCGTGAATGATTTTACAGCGGCGATAATGTGATTACTGTAGTAACTGAACTCCACTATTTCAAGTTGCAGAAAATGCACTTGCCAGTCAGAGGTGAACCATGCTACCAAAATTCATAACCGATCAGGTCAGTCTCATCAGATCCTCAAGAGGTGTCCCATGAACGGTCGATTCAAAATTGTAATCGCTCTGATCATCTGCAGTGCTGTGACGGTTGCCCGGGCCGACATTTACGAATGGACAGATGAAAATGGGGTAAAGCATTTCAGCAATCATTCGCCGCCGGACGGATCAACGGTTCTGATGAAAACCAAAGAGGTACCTTATGACGAAGCTGCCGACCGTGCGCGAATGGAGGCTGAACGGCGAGAGCGTATGGAGCTTGCCCGACTGGAAAACGCGCGACGGGAGTTAGAGCTCAGGTTGCGCGAAGCCGAATTGGAGCGGAGATTGGCGGAAGCCGAGCGCATCGCGGAGGATGCGTTGCGAGAGGCCGATTATTACCGGGAGGAATCCCGATACAGCAGCGGTATCATCTACAACAGTGGCAGATACTGGCATCGGGACTATTACGGGGGCAGCCGTTATACGACATACGATCGCCGGTATTACCGGGATAACTATCGACACAGCAACCATAAGCGTTACCGGACCCGGAAGCATTATCATCGAAAATACTCGACGGCCCATAAGCGCCATCACCATGTCAAAAAAAACTATGGGCATCGTAAGAAATATGGCGACCGTAAATATCGCGGCAAAACCGGCTACCGCCATAAAGGTCATACCTATCAACGTCGGCTGAAGTACAGCACGGGGCGAAAACACGGCTATTCACGCAACGGTTCGGGACGCGGAGGTCATCACAGGCGGGGTGGATTCAGTCGGGGACGCAGCGGCGGATTGGGCCGAAGACGCTAGAACTTGAGTATCATTTTGGATCCAAAAAATCCTGCAAGTTAATAACTTTTTCGTCGCTTTTAACCGCACCTTTCAAATCGGCGACAGATCCTTTCAATTTTTCTTTGCGCAAATTATCGATCAATGCCTGAATCTCGCTGTTATCCTCAATCAATGCTTCAATCTGCTTTTCAAGCTTCCGCCATCCCGCCTGCAATTCCATATTGTCAATTTTGATGTTGAGGATATCGGAAATCAGCTCGCTCAGATAAGACAGCATTCCGAAGTGGGTGGTGCCCTGAAGGTAGTAGGGGCAGTGGGACCACAGGCTCATGCATTCGATTCCCTTTTCGATGCCCTCTGCATGAATAATGGAGTGGATAGCGCTTGGCCCCTGATAAGATATTGGATTAATACCCATTTTCTTCCATTGGGCCTGTCTTGCGGATGTCGAGGCAATTCCCGAAACGATCCTGTCGGTGTGCAGCACGTTATCATACATACTTCCCAGGCTGATAATGATGTTCACATGTAATTCCCGGGAGATCGACATGATCAGATCCGTAAATTTGTACCATTGCAGATTGGGTTCATTCGCCTTCAGCAGGACCAGGTCGTTTTGCCCGGGGTCGGTTTCGACCGCAAAAAATGAACCACCGGGTGGTTTCAGACTATTCAGTTTGCCGTCTGTGATATCCACCACCGGCCGCTGTTCATCGTAACGATAGAAGGTGTCTGAATCCAGGGATGCGAATTTCTCGGCCTGGAACTGCCGAATGAGAAAAGCTAACATTCCGTTGGAAATATTTAATGCGTTACCCCAACCATCGAATCCTGCAATGAGCACGGGCATGTGTAAGCGCGGTAATTCCTGTAAAAGCAATCCGGGTATCTTCATGGCTCAACACTGGCATTCAGATTGAATATTGTCAAGGATATGGTTATTCGAACAGCTTTTTTTGTCCTCGCTGGACCTCTTTATAGTGTTCGATGAATAACTCGACCTGGCGTTTAAGGGATTCAATTCGTTTGAGATTGGACAATTTCCAGCGGTACATTTCATTTTGAATTCGGCGGGCATCTGCTGCCAGCGTACTCAGAACCTGTTCCCTGGCCGGTTTCCAAAGCAGATGGGCTTCTTCGGGTCTTAATCCCACCTTTTGAAAATGCCAGTCGCAGAGCCGATTCCACCAGCTGGAGTAAACATCGCCATTTGTTTTAGAGCCATCAAAGTAGTGACAGACCCATTCCAACTGGGGTAATTGAATGTGGAGTGTCCGCGCCACATCACGCAAGACCAGATTGCCCTCCCGAGTGGTTTTGTCAAACACGACCCAGTACGGGAAATTTTCTTCTGCCGCCTGGGACTCCGGGTCAGACGGTACCTTGCCGGATAACATCAGATAGGCTGCAGCCTGTATTGCGGCCTGTTCGCAGGGCGACCCTTCGTGCCGGAAACGCAGCGCGTTTTCGATCAGGCCGGTGTCCTGACGGGTGTTGATCCGAGTTGTGACCCATTGCCAAAAATCATCAGGACGCCGGATCGCATTGGCAATTATTTTGATGTCTCTGTCGGCCGGTGTGCCGCTGTACACCGTCGAATCGCCCTTACTCAGGGCAAATGCCAGATGAGCAAGTCCAACAGCGTCTCTTTTTTTTTTTGCCCGGGTGACATTGATCAGAGCGGCAACCTTACTGTGAAACTTGCGGTTGAAGTTTAATTCTCCGCCCAAAGGCCAGCATTCCTCAAAAGTGGTGATGACGGTCCGGGTTCGATACCAATCCTTCTGTTTTGAGCCCAGACTTTCAATAAATGCGCTGATCGTATAGACGAGTCCCACATGACCCCGCCGTACCGCTTTCTGCAGCAGAGAGCGGTAGCGTGGGTCGCTATCGGTTTTAGTTGCCACCGGAAAACCCTGGCGGTTCGGGCGCCAGAATCGCTATCTCTTGGTTTTCTTCAATAATCACCGTCGTCCATTGCTTGCTAGAGAACCAGACGCCGATCTGCTTTCCATCGTCATCCAGAATTCGGGAACCGTATGGCGGGTAACCATAGATATTATCCATTCGCGAAACCCAGCCTCTTAAAAGCGGAGTGGTCATTTGAACTTCCCGCCAGTTTCCCGGACGCAATTTGTAATTGTCGTTGATCCCAATGATAGCATAGGGAATGTTGCCTATGCCGGTAGTATAATATTTGTGACCGGGCAGCACTTTGTAAGTTTGGAAAGTACGGTTTACATCCCGATCCCGTTTCAATTTGCCGTATTTAAAGCTCGGCAGATTGATTGTTCCAAATCCCGGTAATTCCAACGCGCCTGCATCGGCACCGATGGTAATCAACATTAAGAAAATTGCCGGCCGGCACCATGATTTAATCGATAAACGGTTTACAGGGGTCATCCTGACACTCCGTGAAATGAGATCGCATCCCAATATCTGCGATGTTTTCAGGTTACGGTTCAATTAAAAGTAAAGACGGGTTTTACCAGAAGTGTCCGTAAAACTCCAGAACGAAATTCAAGGTCGTCCATGCCGCCTGGTAGCGCTAAATTCGGAGTATCGATCAGCGCAGCCGACGGCAATCTCCTTGAAATTTGGGAAGCGGGGATTATTTTCGTAAAGTTGCAGCTGGCGACGTTTATACCGTAAGAGGACTAACATGCCATGAAATTTGAAAACAGTGTTGTCATCGATCAGCCGGTAAAGCGGGTATTTGATTTTGTGACTGATATCAGCAACAATCCCGATTGGCAGACGGATATACTGGTATTGGAGGTTACTTCAGAGGGCCGCTTTGAAATCGGTTCAACTTATCGCTGCGTTAATCGGTTTTTGGGCCAACGTATTGAAACCGAGGTAGTTATAACCGATTATGTCCCTGACCGAATCTGCGCTTTCCGGATTTATTCCGGTCAGGTCACCGGCGAAAGCAGTTATTATTTTGAAGCTAAGGATGGCGCAACAAAATTTACCACCAAAGCCGATCTTGATTTCAAATTTTTCAGGTTTGGGGCGCTGCTGTTAAGGCGGAAAATCTTACGGCAAATGAAACATGATATGCTAAAATTAAAAAAAATTTTGGAAAACGATCATTGTTTGTCAATTGCACTGGAATCTTGTTCAGCGGTCAGATAATCGATTAATTTGTTTTTGCAGACATCGTCCTTTAATTTGAGTAGGTCGGCAAATGTTATCGCAGACAATCGCTGAAACATAGCTGAGGCAGCTTCCACCCACAGGTAGCGCGTCAAACACGAGTCGACGCGCTCGCAATCCTCCGGATCCTTGTCACATCGGATGAGTGTGTCCCCGCCTTCGAGGATGGCCACGATTTCGCCGACGGTAATCTCTCCAGGTGCTTTAGCCAGCATATGGCCGCCTTTGGCTCCCCGAAAGCTTTTGATATAATCAGCTTTCTTTAGCGGTCTGATAATCTGCTCCAGATACTTCAGGGAAATATCTTGCCGGTTGGCGATCTCTCCCAGCTGAATGGCGCCGTTACCGTAGTGTTCCGCCATATCCAGTATCATGCGGGTCCCATATCTGGTTTTTGTCGAAAGCTTCATTAACCATCTCCAATGATCGTGCTCCCAGCAGGATCATCTCGCAGATAGACTCCTTCTAAAGAGTCTACCGCTCAAAGTTCTTTCAAATGTATAATAGCAAGGTAGGCTATTAAATTATCAGCCATCAGTCAAGTTAGAAAAAGGTCGGCCAAATATTTATTGACAACTGATCCGCTCCTCAATAGAAATTCAAATTTTATAGGGAGGTCATCGATGTACCCAGAATTAAAAGGCAAAATAGCCCTCGTTTCCGGTGCCGGCAGAAAAAACGGGATCGGCTTTGCGATTGCTCGCAAACTGGCGGAGTGCGGCGCCAATGTCGTGATTGCCGATCTGGTGGGGAATGATCAACATGACCGGCCCACAGTTCCTGTTGAATATGAGCAGATGGTGGCTCTGGCAGAGGGATTGTCCCGTCAATATGATGTTCAGGCGGCCTTCGTCGAATTGGACGTCACCAGTAACCCATCCATCACGCAGATGATGCACGATGTGACGGCGCGATTTGGCGGTGTGGAAATTCTATGCAACAACGCCGGTACTGTTTTTGGGGTTCCCAACGCCATCCATACCTACGACGAAAACGCCTGGCTAAAAACGTTGGATGTAAATCTAAACGGAGTCTATCGGGTGTCGAAGGCAGTCGTCCCTTTAATGCTGAAAACAGGCGGCAGTATTATCAATATGGCCTCACGCGCAGCCAAAGTTCCGCCGCTGTTTAATGGTGCCTATGCAGTTGCCAAGGCCGGTGTCGTGATGCTGACCAAAGTCATGGCGCGCGAACTGGCCGGCAGCGGTATCCGGGTCAATGCCGTTTGTCCGGGTGTGATCACCACCGATTTTACGACCTGGCGTTTCAATCTGGAGGCACAGGTGTTGGATTCCACGGTAGAAGAGCGAGAGGCGGAAATGATTCAAACCATTCCGACCGGCCGCCTGGGCTCTCCCCAGGAGGTGGCCAATCTGGTGGGCTTTCTGGCTTCCAATCAATCTTCTTACACGACCGGCCAGGCAATTAATGTGACCGGCGGACAGTTGATGGAACTGTGATAAACAGTTGGTTTCAGGTTTCAGGTTTCAGGTTTCAGGTTTCAGCTCTGCCGTTGGCTTGAAAAGTTTATCCTGGCGGAAGACCCGTCTATTATGCAAATAAACTGAAGCTTCAACCGAAATGTGTGAAAAACAATTGAGAGCGCAGGGCGAACGCATACGAATTAATCTGATTCTTTTCCTGCTCGTGTTCCAATGATCGATTTTTCAAATTTCAAATGACAGAGCGCATCGATTCAGTTTCCTGACACCTGACACCTGACACCTGATCAACGCCCGAAATATGCAGCTAAATAACAAATTTACGATTCGTCGAATCTGCTAAAATTGACCAAGGAGGATATATGACTGATATAACCGGAGGCGAGTTGCTGGTCAGGTGTCTGCATGCCGAGGGCGTGAAGTTCATCCACGGGATTACAGACGGCACTTATATGATGGTGATCGAAGCGCTCGAACGACTCGGCCCGGACCTGGGCATACGGTTAATCGTCCCGCGGCATGAGGCCGCTGCGGCCCACGCCTGCGATGCCTATACGCGGATTACCGGTGAACCCGGTGTGGTGTTGGCCTGTGCCGGTCCGGGAGCCGCCAATCTGCTGGCCGGTCTGATGTGTGCCGAGGCCGAAGGCAGTCCGGTAATTGCCTTTACTACGACCCGTCGCAGTGATATATCGGATTCATACGTACATCAGGGCGGAATGCAGGTCAGCCGGCATCTGGATATTTTCAAACCGGCCGTCAAATGGAACGGAAAAGTGGACCACTGGAACCGTATCCCCGATATGGTTCGTCATGCCTTCCGCGTTGCATTGTCCGGGCGGCCCGGTCCGGTCCAACTTCTGATACCGGAGAATATCCTCAACGAAAAGAGCGATCCCACCAGCGCCCCAATTTGGCCGCAGGAAAAATGCCGGGTGCTTGACTCGGCCGGATACGATCCAAATGCTGTTCAGCGTGCGGCAAAACTGCTGGCGGATGCTGACCTGGTCAATATTCACTGTGGCAACGGGGCCGAGCGCGCCGGAGCCGGCCAGGAAGTACGGGCGTTGGCCGAGTACCTGGGAGCCGCCGTGACCAGCACCGTTCGTGCCAGAGGCATCATTTCCGATGAACACGAATTGTGTTTTCATCCGACCTGCTTATCCAGGATAATGGCCAATAGCCAGGCCGATGTGGTGCTGGCCGTCGGAACCCGACTCGGTGAGCTAAACATGTGGGGCAAGCCCCCGATGTGGGGGGAGCCTGAAACCCAGCAGCTCATCCAAATCGATACCGAACCGACTCACATCGGTCTTAATCGACCGGTTGACGTCGGGTTGGTAGGCGATGCCGAAGTGATTTTGGCCCGACTGATCGACGCCGTAAAAGACTTAACGGCCAAACGTGAACCGCATCCAAAAATCGCCGAATTTCGGACGGTCCAAAACCAATGGCAGCAGGAACTCGATGAAGCCGTTGCCGACATGGACCGTACACCGATGCTGACCGGTCAAATTCTCAAGGTTTGCAATGAGGTCTTTCCGGAGGATGCCGTTTTTGTCATGGATGGCGGCAACACGACCCTCTGGAACATCCACTATCATCTGCCAAGAGCCATGCGTACAGTGATCTATTCCATGAATTACGGTCACCTGGGCACCGGATTGCCCTATGCCATTGGCGCCAAACTTGCCCGACCGAGCACCCCTGTCTACTGTGTCACGGGAGACAGTGCCTTCGGTTTCAACATTCAGGAACTCGAAACTGCCGTGCGCAATGATTTGGCTGTTATTATCATTGTGGCAGTCGACGGTGCCTACGGGATGGAGAAAACGGCCCAGCGCCGCATGTTTGGTCGCGAAGCGGATTGGTTCGGACACGAGCATGCCCCGGTCCGATACGATCAGGTGGCAATTGCCATGGGATGTCATGGTGAATACGTCGAAATTGGATCACAAATCAAGCCGGCCTTGGAACGGGCCCAGGCCTCCGGCAAACCGGCGGTAATTCACGCGGTGGTGGATCCGGTCGCCAACATTGATCCGCCGGGAAACTGGCTGTGGACGGCAGCGCGAACGGGGAAGCTAGAAATGTAGACTGATTGGTTTCAGGTTCAGCGTTCCGGGTTCAAAAAATATAACCTTCTGATTTCCATGACTTGATACCCAAGCGTGTGGATTTACCGCTTTCACCCACCGGGTGAAACCGCTATAGAAACCTGCAGGGGGGAAAATCCGGTTAATATTGAATAGCTGGAGTTCTTCAACCCGGAACGTTGAACCCTGAACGGCTCAACCTTGGTTAGGGTGCAGAAGCTGCGCCAGGTCCGATAAGCCGTGTCGCTCGAGGATCTCTTTTTTGGGCACGCCGTCATCATTTAACCCGCGCAACTCGTAAAACTCTTTCAACATCAGGTCCATATCCGGCACACTTCCCGCCGTGGGACCCATTGCCATTGGTGTCATAAGTCTTTTGGGCAGCTTGTCGTCCCTTGCTCGGTCTCCGAACAGGTTTGACAACCCCCGCTTGATGTACCATATCCGCCTGCCGAGATTCTTCAATTCCTCAAGGGTGTAGTCAAATCCCGTGACATGATTTACCATCGCCACAGCCTGAGTCGCGTTCAGAATCGATGCACCTAGGTTGCAGAAAACGGCACAGCTCGAAAAAAACATCCCGAAGTCCTGGCTGATGATGTTTATTTTGGCTTTGCCCTCGCTGCTCATCCCGGTAATTTCACCCAGCTCATCATCGAATTCGGGCAGATACATCATACCGCCTTCGAGGCAATAGTTGAGGCTGGCATTGTGACACGCCCCCCTGGGGGAAACGGCATAGGCCAAACCATAGCCGTGGGCGGACCGGGGATCATGCATGGGTGCTTCAAGACCTTTAACCGTCGTCAGAAAGTCCGATGCGTTGCCTCCAATGTGTTTTGCAGCTGCGGCGCTGCCTTTGGACAGAATCGCACCAAACCCTTCATGCTTTCCGATCTTTTCAGCCATTGCCACAATGGCCTCGGAGTTGCCCCAGGTGAGCTTCAGGCCGTCGGTGTCTTTTTCGTTTATCAGCCCATTGTCGAAGCACTCAATGGCAAAAGCGATGGTGGCGCCGCAGGTGATGGTATCCATGCCGTACCGGTTGCAAATCTCGTTGGCCTTGCCGATGGATTCAATGCTGGGGTTCAGGCACATGGTCCCAAACGTACCAATGGTCTCGTATTCGGGCCCCGGACCCTTTTCAAATTTGAAGGGTCCTTCCTTTACTTCTGCTTCTCTTTTACATGCCACGCCGCAGGCATAGCATGTCTTTTTGCCGGTCAGGATTTTTTCGCTGTAGGCCACCGGACCGATCTCATCAAATCGCTCCCATTCGGTCTGCTGCCAGTTTTTTATGGGAACATCGCCGGAAATGATGCCGACATCCATATGTGACGCCGTCCCAAAGGCTCGCAAGGCCTCGATGGTTATATGTCCGTCATACAGCTCTTTTAGTTCTTTTCGAAGGTTTTGGAGTTTATCGGGGTGGGCTGTTTCAAGCTTCCCGGTTCCTCTGACAAAAATGGCTTTGAGTTTCTTGGCGCCCCATACCGCCCCCATGCCGGTCCGCCCGGCCGCATGCCCCTTGTTGTTGATCAGCGATGCGAACCTTACCCGGTTTTCACCGGCGGGACCGATGGTTAAGACCTGGCCTGACTTTCTTGACTCACCCTTGTAGTCGGCGATGATCTCATCGTTGGCGGTATACGCGTCCATGCCCCAATATTGTTTGGCATCCCGTATCCGCACCGTATCATCATCGATGTAGATACAGCTCGGCTTGTCAGCCGCTCCGGTCACTACAATTCCATCGTAGCCGGCAAATTTCAGTTCGGCACCGAAGTAGCCACCGATGTTGCTGTCCCCCCATAAACCGGTCAGCGGTGATTTGGCGCCGAGCGTCCATCTGGCCACGGCGTTCATTTTGATACCGGTCAAAGGACCGGTCATCATCACGAAGGGATTCGCGGCGGAAAGGGCATCAAACTCGGGCTTAGCCTTTATCAGGTCCAGGTAAATGCGGGTACTGAAGCCCAGGCCGCCGATGTGCTCCCGGGCAAATTTTAGATCAAGGGGCTTGGTTTCAATGTTGCCGGAGGTGAGATCGATGTAAAGTATTTTACCTGCATATCCGCCCATGGGGTTCCCTCCTAATGAACATTGTATTCAGCGTAGCCGTTTTCCTCGAGATACTTCGGATACATTGCATAGGAAGGCTTAATTGCGGGAAGAAGTTTCAATATCTTGGGGATGGGACCTTTTGCGATCATCTGCTTGCGGGTCAGGGCGGCCATTAAATTCACCTTGCCGAACCAAAATTTGTGAGCGATGTCGGCACTCATGGACATGTCAACGATTTCCTTTGTTTCCCTGTCTCCGGGCCTTACATCCACCCTATCGCCGGAACAGTCGACTACGATCACAACCTCCGGATCGGAATATCTGAACCGGACGATCAGATTTGAAGCGAGCAGCTTATCGGCTATCACGGGTGTATCCGCTATGAGTTTGAAAAAACCCGCCAGCATTTTTTCAAAAGTCTCTGAATCTTTAAATAATCCCATATATATATTCTCCTTTTTAACAAACTTAACAAACCTAAACTGATCGGTTCCAGGTTCAGGGTTCAAGGTTCAAAGGTTACAACTATATAAAACTGCTTACTATATCGACAAGAATCCGACATGCCCGACTTCACCCACTGGGTGAAAATGTGTTATTAAGACATAAGGGCTGAATCCTTTTGATGGGAGTTGATTTGGAGTTTATCAAGCCGGAACGTTGAACCCTGAACCGCTCAACCTTGGTATTAATACGCGTTTTTAAGGTGCAGCAATATTTCTTCCGCGACGACCTCACGCGGATTAAACCAGCTGGTACCGTCATTGACTGCATACTCGGCAAGCTCCGGCAGGCCTTCCTCTGGAACGCCAACTTCCCGCAGCCTCAATGGCAATGCACCCATCTCATTCAACTTTGCAGTGAGACCTCGCACGGCTTCGATGGCCTTTGCAGCCGATACTTCGACTGACAGACCGGATATCTCGACACCCATGAAAGGGGTCAATCTGGCAAGTTTCTCTTTGATCTCATCAAAATTGTATTCCATGCCGTGAGGCAAGAGGATGGCGTTGGCGATACCATGGGGCACATGAAAAAGTGCACCGCTTGCGTGGGCCATCCCGTGCACGCAGCCTACCATAGAATGGGAAAATGCAGTACCGGCCAGATTGGCTGCCACCAGGAGGCTGCCGCGTGCCTCCAGGTCTTGTCCATCCTCCGTGGCCTGCAGGATGTTCTTGAAGATAAGTTCTACCGCTCCGGCGGCAAAGATATCCGAAACCGGCGAACAGCCTGTGCCGACGTAAGCCTCAACAGCATGCGTCAGGGCGTCCATGGCGGTCGATGCGGTCAGGCCCGGCGGCATGGAGGTCGTCATCTGCGGATCGAGCACAGCCAGACTGGGAAGGAGAAATTTATCGCCAAAGGCCAATTTTTCCTTGTTTTTCTCATCGTAGATAACTGAAATCATCGTTACCTCGCTGCCCGTTCCGGCGGTTGTCGGTATGACGACCAGGGGTTTTAACGGCCGGGTAAGGGTATGAATTCCTGAATAATCTTCTACCAAATCACCGCCTTCTGAAATTAAAATGTTGGCCGCTTTAGCGGTATCAATGACGCTGCCCCCGCCGATGGCGATAAGGCCCTCAGCACCGGACGATTTGGCTTGATCGGCACATAAATTGACCGTCTTAATTGCTGAATTGGGTGGCACGTTCAGGAACTCACCGGTAACCGTGATGCCGGCTGATGTGAGCCCGGCCACCACCTTTTCTACAATACCTTGATCACGAATGACGTTATCGGATACGATAAAATATTTTTCTACCCCTATTGCATCAAGTTCAGCCTGGAAATCCGATGCAATCCCCGCACCGTATACCACCTTGGTCGGGTTATAGAACTCAAAAAATTCCGGCAGCATGAAGTTCCTCCTTGGATGAAATAGATGAGTCGTATATGAAACTTCATATATGATTTTAGAATTTTATATATGCATGAACCAGGAACAACACAAAAGACACGAAAAAACGAAATAAATCTGTTTTCGGCTTTTGTGTGTTTCGTGCTTTTCGTGGTTTACCTCATTTGAAACTAAATTAACTAGTTTCTTTTTCGATTTCACCGGCCGTTTTTTGGGCCGGCAGCTAGGTGAACCCCGAACCTCCGAACCCGTGAACGGCTATGGAGGAAAATAATTATCGCGCGGACTGGACTATGTCAATAGCCTTTAGACTGCGTTTCCCCTGAAGCCCGCAAGCTTATATGAAACCTGGAATGACGAATGACGATTGAAGATTGACGAATGGTGGAAGTCGCTTCGCTCAGACATTTTAAAAGATCGACCAAATTCCTTACTTCGATATTCAACATTTCTTGTTCTACATTCGATATTCCTTAATCGATATTCGCTTTTTCCAGTGTTTCTTTTCCGGTCAGACCGGCTGTTTTTTAGCCGGAGGCGACGCTGTTGCGGTGATAATTGCCATTCATTGCGTGGCCATGATTTTTTATTCCGATTCTGAAATGAATAAATCTTGTAAATAGCCTCTGCATAACCTATATTTTTTCGATATTAGCGACCACTTGCGGAGTCTTACACCTGGTTAGGGCCCCTTCCAGGGTTCTTCCTTCTATCCCGGATTAACTCTGCCGGTGGTCGCTGATCCGGAAACCGATTTGGAGGTCACTTTATGAGCAATCACAAGCCTGTTTTTTATCAGAGTGTGGAAAAATGTGTTGATGAAGTGATAAACCGGGTCGGCAAGAATATTGTTCTTGGGCTGCCGCTCGGCTTGGGCAAGGCAAACCATGTGGCCAACGAGATCTTCCGACGCGTCAAGAAAGATCCGGGGATGAATCTTACCATAATCACGGCTTTATCCCTGGAAAGACCGACACCGACCACCGAGCTGGAAAGAAGGTTTATCGAACCGTTCATTGACAGGGTTTTTGGTGGCTATGTTGATTTAGAGTATGTCAAGGCTCTTAGAGAAGGAGAGCTGCCGTCAAATATCGAGGTAAAGGAGTTTTATACCAAAGCCGGCGCATTCCTAAAAGTTCGACATGCCCAGCAGAATTACATCAGTTCCAATTATACCCATGCATACCGAGACATATTGATAAACGAGGTCAATGTCCTGGCCCAAATTGTCTGCCGGGGTACGATCGATGACAAGACCTATTTCAGTACGAGTTGTAACCCGGAAGTCACCCTTGACGTGGTCGATGGTATGAGAAATCTGGAAAAGGCGGGGAAGAAAATTGCCATTATCGCTCAAATCAACCAAAGTCTGCCGTTCATGTATGGAGACGCGGTGGTGGAACCGGAGCTCTTTACCGATATTCTGGACCATTCCGACTATCATTTCAGGTTATTCAGTGCCCCCAAAATGGCGGTGTCCTCCACAGAATATGCGATCGGGCTGCATGCGAGCACATTAATAAAAGACGGGGGTACCCTCCAGATCGGCATCGGTTCCCTGGGTGATGCACTGTGCTACGGGTTACAGTTGCGGCAGCAGCAAAACGACCAATACCAAGCCGTACTGAAAAAATCAGAAATAATGGATAAATTCGGCAGTACCATAAACGATGTGGGCGGAGTTGAGGTGTTCAAACAGGGACTGCTGGGGTCGACTGAGATGCTGGTTGACGGGTACCTGCATTTGTTAAAATGCGGTGTCGTAAAACGAAAGACTTATAATAATATTCTTATTCAGAGACTTATAAACGAAGGCAAAATCAACGAAAAAATAACCCCTAAAACCTTGACCATCTTGATTGAGGAAAAGGTCGTAAGACCCAAACTTACGCGGAAAAACTTTCAGTTTCTTCAGGAATTCGGTATTTTCAAGCCAGAATTACGCTTTGAGAAAAGTCATATTATTGATGGCAAGCGCCGTATTGCGGCTGATTTGAACGATGAAAGGAACCTGGATAAAGTTGCAAAATATTGCCTGGGTGTCAAACTGAAAAAAGGGATCCTTATTCACGGCGGCTTTTTCCTTGGACCCAACAGCTTTTACGATGAATTAAACAATATGACTGAGGAGGAACGCCGCCAAATTCACATGACCAGCGTCCTCAACGTGAATCAGCTTTATGGGAACCGGTATGGCGACGAAGAACTAAAACTGCTGCAAAGAAGACATGGCCGGTTTGTCAATGCCTGCATCATGGCCACCCTGACCGGCGCGGTTTGCTCGGACGGGCTTGAAAGCGGCCAGATGGTCAGCGGAGTCGGGGGGCAATACAATTTTGTATCCCAGGCCCATGCCCTGCCGGATGGTCGCTCGATCCTTATGGCCAAGAGCACAAGAGCAAAAGGAAAAGATGTCAGTTCTAATATCGTCTGGAAATATGGGCATATAACCATCCCCAAGCATTTAAGGGACATCGTTATCACCGAATACGGCATCGCCGACCTGAGGGCGAGAAGCGACAAGGATGTCATTGCGGCCATGCTG
>JASJCE010000092.1 GCA_030066155.1 Desulfobacterales bacterium
GCTTTTTTCACCGTTTTTATTCCGCAAATATGGTTTCAGTGTTCAGGTTTCAGGTTTCAGAAAAGGCAGAGTTATTCGTCTATTCTTAAACTAAACGACAAGAGGACCGTGCCGCGAATTAAGCTCAAGATGTGCTCCAAAACCGCGGTACGGCGGTAATTCGTCAATAATCTAAAGTTTTTATAGCAATTAAACATTTGCCACCCAGGGGCGGGGCCTTGTTGAACACTGAAACCTGAACACTGAAACCTGAAACCATTTACTACCTGAAATCAGCATGGTGTTGCCGCACATACTCATACATAACGATGGAGGCGGCGATGCTGACATTTAGACTCTGAACTTTGCCAAATTGGGGCACCGTCAGGCTTTTGATGCCCTCATAGTCCGCTTTGTTGAAGCTCAGGCCGAATTCTTCATGCCCCAGAACGAAAGCACTGCGGTTGGGCAATCTTACGGACGGTAAACTTTCCCCGTTATGGGGCTCCAGAGTGAAGAGGGTAAAACCGCGCCGGTTCAAATCCTTGAAGCAGCCGGCGAAATTGTCGTGAAAGCGTGCCGGAACCCATTTAAAGGATCCCATCGCTGGAGCCGGATCAAAATAGTCGATTCCGACCAGATGAACCTCACGGGCGCCGAATGCATCGGCACTTCTGATTATTTTGCCGATGTTGAAGGCCGGCTTTAAATGGTCCAGCACAACAACGAATTGGTGGTTTCCGGGTTTCGCCAGCAGATTGGCCACTTTCTGCCGTCTGAAACGCTTAAGGGCATTTTTTCTTTCCTGATGATATTTGCGTCGCAGCTCCCTGAGTCCCAAAATTCCAACCCGTAATCATTCCGCCTTCATGTTCACTTAAGTCAACGCGGATGGTTTATATGTCAATATCATAATATCTGACTCGCTGCAGAGTCCGCGGAATAATTATGACAATAAGCGTTGTGCAACGCGGAGGATGGGCTTTTTTAGGAAGCCGTTCCGGTTTTTTCCTCAGCCTGAGGAAATGTCTCAAATCCCTCAGCCCGATGGCTTGCACGCCGGCGCTGAAAATCCGCCCGAACCGGTCGGTATGCCTTGAGCTCTGATGCAACCGGCAGACATCAATTTTTCAACATCCGCACATTCGCATTCCGGACATTTTGGTGGCGGATCATTGCTGGATAAGGTCAATTCTTCAAAACAACAGCAGCAGGCTTTACATTGATATTCATAAATCGGCATTTACAATCAGTGCTCCCTATAAAATTTTTACACATAATAACGAATATCCCTGCCAAGTCAAGGACATGGCCCATGAATTACTTGACAGAAGCTCGGCAAATTACAAGTATAGGAAAACTTATCACAAGTAAATCCGAAATGGAATAAAGTTATCTTATGATCATTATCACCGATGCCCACGTCAGCAAAGCACGCGACAACCATACGGCATTTTTTGAAATGTTGGCGGCCATTGAAAAAACGGATCACAGCCTGATATTTCTGGGGGATATCTTCGATCTGTGGATTGCATTGCCCCGCTATGAATGCGATATTCACCACGATTTTAGTGCCTGGTGCCGACGGCAGAAAACAGAGCGCACCATTGGATTTGTTGAGGGCAACCATGAGTTCTATCTGTCAAAGCAGCGGGCGAGCGTCTTTTCATGGTGTTCAAACGGTGCCTGGTGGGTGGATGACGGCGGAACTGTTTTTGCTCACGGCGATCATGTAAATCGCAAAGACAAAAACTATCTCCTGTTTAAGAAGCTGGTCAAAAACAATGTGACGAAATTTCTGCTTCAACACATGCCCTATGGGCCGAAATTTGCCGAATCCATCAAGCGGGGCCTTAAAAACACCAATAAGAAATTTCGTATTCAAATCCCCTATGACGAAATCAAATTTTTTGCGGACAGTCGCTTCGCTGAAGGTATCGACACTATCTTTCTGGGGCATTTTCATCAGGCCTATTGCTACCGGAATCCAGAGTCCAAAAAGTTGTTCGCCCTGCCGGACTGGTTGAGCACGCAAAAAGTGACGCTGTACCGCAAAAGCTCAGGTCACGTGTCGTCCATGCCGTGGACCAAATTGCTTTAGAAGGGTTGCCGGAGAGATCGATACCGGGGGTTTATCAAAAAATTCGTATAATCAGGTAGATTTCCCAGACGACAACTGCTGCAAAGGCGAAGATCACTGCTGAAAATAGGGAGTGGGCATATATTCTCATGCGGTTCAGAAATACATTCTTAAAAATCAACAATACCACCACTCCGGTGCTGGTTAGAATATACTTGGCGATGATAAAATGTAGCAGACTGTGTTGAAGGAAGTACGCCATGACGGGATTGAGTTCCGAAGAGCCATTTGCAATTAAAATCAAGGTCAATAGCGCATCCGTAATGCTTAGCATTAAAATGGCGGTAATTGCCGCGAATAGTTTCGGATTGTAGCGGTCGAAAAAGAAAACCTTACCCTTGTCCTCCTCCCGCCGGATTCTTTCCCGGCGGCCGTTGAACAACAAATATTTCAGGCTCGATTTGCGATTAATTCGGCGATCCTTAAGGCGACGGTTTTCCGGAGCAGCCGGCGAGCTGGAAGCGTCATCTTGAGGGTCATGGGTATGACGTTCACGCATAAGTCAACTAAATGGCATAGTCGCAGCAATCAACTGCGTCCTCATCCGATCTGGCCATGCATTCGGGTTTCCCGATTCCGTCCGGGCAGAACAGACGCGGGTAATCAATGGGCGTTGGATTGTTCATTGATGCTAGCCTGCCGGCAAAATCTGCCAGGGTATTTGAATTAATTGCCTTTGGCAAACACCTGAGCCGGGTAAATACGCGTTTGAGCTTTTCAACCTGAATCAATAACTTTTGAATCAAATACTCCGCCGTGATCACTGAACTCGTGTCGTAAATCGACAGCGGCGGTCGCAACACATTTGATTTGGATGATACCAGAACGAACGATTTTATCCGGGGCTTGAATGGCAGCCCCAACCGCCGGGGCAGAATTTTGGAATCCGTCAACACCTGTTTCAGCACCTGAATTCTTTTTTCGTTCTCTTCCAGGGGCGAGGTCACTGATTGATACCGAAAACCGTCAAACACGAGAAACTCACCGTCGGCTGTAATTTTAAGGCTGTAAGTATAGTGTTTGGATTCAAAGAGATAGATATCGAGAAATTGGTTGATCAGCAGATGATCGATGTGAGTCGCCGATCCATTATGTTCGAGTTTCAAATCATGAATAATGGCCCATTTGGGGGAATCGGCACAGTAGAAATTTATAAAATGCGAGGCGTTTTTGCCCCCGTCTTCGCCGGGGCATAACGTTTTCAGCTCTCTTTCAATCAGAAATCGCTTTCTGGAACTCAGTTTCAGGGATAGCAGAGCCCTTAATTGTTCTATTCCCTCGTCTTTGGCATCTCTATCCTTAATCAGCATGTCGTACTCTCAGAACATATAATTTGAGCATAGCTCATTAACCGTTGATCAGGAAGGATGCGGGTCAGCGTTATCAACCGGATCCATGCACGAGTTGACCCGCCCGGCAGTCCATTCAAATTGACAATATTTTCTACATATTATAGATTTTCCAACCGTCGCCCGGTTTAGCTACGACAACTATATCGGCTGATTAATTAAAGGACTTTAGCCGTTTTTCATTTTTGAAAAGCCATCCCAAATGTGATACTTTGGGAGCAAACGGGTATCGGCCGCAGAAACGTATCCAGAATCCAAAACCTCGTCATCCCGGCCAGATCTGAGACTTTTGGCTATGCCCTAAATCAAAGCCGTTGAATGGTGTATTTTGGAATACCGCCATACGGGGTTTAGGGGAATAAGATCTAGTGGTTAACAGGGACTGATCGTTGGAATGTCATGATTAAAAGCCTGTTCAAAGGAATACATTACAACATAAAAGGCCTGGGATTGAGCCTGAAATCCCCGAAGCTACTTTTGCTCGGGCTGATTCGGTTCGTTGTGGTGGTGATCATCACCATCGCTTCGGCCGGTCTTATTTTAGTTTATCACCAGGAAATATTGAATTTGATCTGGAGCCGGCCGACCAGCAATTGGTTAATATGGCTATGGCATGTGTTGTCCTGGTTGCTATCGGCTGTTCTGATTGGACTGTCGGCAATCCTCTCCTACCTCGTATCCCAGATTTTATTCAGTGTTCTTATCATGGATATGATGTCCCGCATTACCGAGAAAACGGTCACCGGTGAAGTCCAGCTACCAGGTGGCATCCCGCTGTGGCAGCAGTTTCTGTTTCTGATTCAGCAGGAAATTCCCCGGACCACGATTCCAGTATTATTGACCTTGATCCTGATCGTAGCCGGCTGGTTGACACCGCTCGGGCCAATTATAACAGTTGTATCTTCAGCAATCGCGGTTATATTTTTGGCCTGGGACAATACAGATCTGATATCCGCCAGACGAATGATACCGTTCGGCGAACGATTTCGAACCTTGAAACGAACGTTGCCCTTTCATCTGGGATTTGGACTGCTATTTTTGATTCCGTTTCTGAATATCCTGTTCCTGTCCTTCGCACCGGTAGGGGCAACACTTTACTATTTTGACGAAAACATCAAATAACCCAATGAAAATCGGCAGGGCGCAAAGACTAACGGACCGGAAATGGTTGAATTTGTTCGATGTCGCATACGTCGATGCCGCTGGTGATCACAAATGCTGGCAGATGGCGTCCAGATTGGCAGCGCCAAAGTGCATGACGGGAAAGTATGATCTTCCCGACGCCGTAATCATTATACCGTACCACACAACTGAAAATAAGCTGGTGATGACCCGCGAATACCGGATACCCCTGGCGGACTACGAATACGGTTTCCCGGCCGGTCTTATCGATGCCGGGGAATCGATCGAACAAACCGCTCGTCGCGAGTTGCAGGAGGAAACCGGATTGCGTCTAACCCGATTTCTCAGAATCAGCCCGCCGGTATATTCTTCGGCCGGGATGACCGATGAAGCCGTCTCAATGGTGTATGCAGAGTGCGACGGTCAGCCGTCGACCGATGGAAATACAGGATCAGAGCTGATCGAGGTCCAACTTGTCAACCAGGCCCGGGCCAATCGGATGTGCCATGATCTCAATTTGAAGTTCGATGCTAAAGCCTGGCTGGTTCTGTGCCAATTTGCTCAAAAAGGAAGTATTGAATAATGTCGCAAGCGGATTTCTATCAGGTACTTGGCGTGGAATCAGACGCCTCGGTATCCAAAATTAAGGAAGCTTATCGGCAATTGGCCTTTAAGTATCATCCCGACCGCAACCGGGGTGATTCCGTGGCCGCCGACCGAATGAAAAAAATCAATGAAGCATATGCCGTGCTATCAAATCCATCGAAAAAAGCCGAGTATGATCAATTAAGAAGCCAATTCGGATCTTCAGCCTATTCACGGTTTAAAAACACTTACACCGAACAGGACATTTTCAGCGGTTCGGACATTAACCATATATTTGAAGAAATGGCCCGTTCATTCGGATTTAGAGGATCCAGCGAAATTTTCAGGGAATTTTACGGCAAAGGATATCAACGGTTTGAGTTTAAAAATGCGGAAGGAACGACCCGACAATTCGTGTTCCAGAGCGGTTCACGGCCCGGTTTTAAACTGCACGGTCAAGGTCCACTGAGCGGAAATCTGGGTAAGTTGATTCGGTTTGTATTGCAGAAAGCGGGCGGCATCCAACTTCCCGAGGATGGAGCTGATATAGATGAGCATCTCTATCTGGCGCCTCAGCAGGCACTCCAGGGGGGACCCTATGCATATTATCTGCGCCGTCAGGCCAAAAAACTGGTGGTCAAAATTCCACCGGGTATTCGGGAAGGCCAGCGCATCCGCCTGGCCGGGATGGGAGAAAAAGGTAAGTCCGGCGGCAGACCCGGCGACCTGTTCCTGAGGGTTCACATTCGCAAGCCGCTGCTGAAGTCCATCAGGGATTTCTTCACCGGCCGCAAAGGGGCAACATGAGAAAAATCGTCTGTATCGGAGATAGTCTGACCGAGGCGGCTGAACTTGATCGGAACGACACCTGGCCGATCCTCCTTGAAAAAGCGCTGAATCTGAAAATCATCAACAAGGGTATCGGAGGGGACACCAGTAGCGGATTACTGGGACGGTTCTATCCGGATGTCGTGCCCCATGAGCCGGATATCGTGATCATTTTATGCGGTACGAATGACCTGTGGTGGGATCTGGATGTCAACTTGATTCAGGCCAACATATTTGCAATGGCCTGCCAGGCCCAGTTTCACAATATCTCACCGATTGTTGGCCTGCCGCTGCCCCTGCTGATGGGAAATATCCGGAGCCAGGAAATGATGCCGCCTGTCGCCGGCTGGGAAAAATGTGTCAATCAGCTGGCCGCTCTGGTCAAGGCCCTGGCGTCATCTGCCCACCAGAGCGATATCGCCAGCCTCGATTTCCATCATCTTTTTTTAGACGGCAACGGCACAGCGCTTGGGGAATATTATTTGGAAGATGGACTTCATCCCAACAACCGGGGGCACCGGCTGATGGCCGAGGCAACGGCCAAATTATTGCACGACCGGTTCCATTTTCAATATAAGTGACTAACTTTTTCATATGGGCATAAAATCCTGATTGATTCCGGTATCTACAGCTGCGCTAGCGTTCACTTCAGATTGTGCTTCTTGTCCCGAACCTGACCCATATTCTGTTTGATTCCATTTTGTCGGCGACATTTAATGGATCCGTCGGCGGTTTTCCTTCATACCCCACTAATTTTGGGTTCCTACCGAACAATAAGTCGCATCGAAAGGAGGGACTATGAAATCAATGCACAAAAGAATCGAAGAACAGGTTCAACGCTGGCAAATCCAGCACAGGCAACAGCCGCAGGAAAAAGAGAGTATCCCCATCGTTACCATATCCAGAGAGCCCGGCAGTGGGGGTGTCGTTGTCGCACAGCAGCTTTCAGAGAAACTTGGATTTGAGGTGTTTCACCAGGAAGTATTGCATGAAATGGCTAAACAGGCTGAGATCAGTAAACAATTTTTGGCAACTCTGGATGAAAGAGGACTGTCGGTGCTGGAGGATTGGCTGACATCTCTGGTTCACGAACGTCACTTATGGCCCGATCAGTACCTGCGCCATCTGATGAACGTGATTGGTACAATCGGCAAACACGGCCGGGCGATCGTCATCGGCCGTGGAGCCAATTTTATCCTGCCGCCGGAGCAGCGGTTTCGGGTTCGCGTCACAGCGCTTCAGCGGGTAAGAATTGAAAATGTCGCACGTGAGCATAACCTATCACAGGCGGAAGCCAAACGGCGTGTCATCAAAACCGAATCCAATCGACGGGCATTTATTCGTAAATATTTTAACGCGGATATCGCCGATCCAACCAATTACGATCTTGTTATAAACACGGAAACGCTGCAGGTTGAACACGCAGTCAACATCATCGGCGCAGCGCTGGGCTGTCTGGTGGAAGGTGCACTTTAGGTTTGGTGATTCTATAAAGCTCCGGGTCGGAAAGTTTGGTTGATTTGGTCAAAATATCAACCTCGGGCGGACATCAATACCAAACGCAAATATCGAATATCGAATACCGAATGTCGAAGGAAGGTATTCTGTCTTTCTAATTAAAATGATTGAGCGAAGCCTCCGGCTCGTAGGAGTCAAAGCGCCTACGCCTCGGAGAGCGAATCCACCCTTCAAAATTCTGCGGTTCGATATTCGATATTATGCGGTTCGCTTTTCCAGGATACTGACCAGGAAAATACCGACCTCCCCTGTCAAACCAGCGCATGCAATTTCTCAACCAGTCCCTCAAACTCTTCTCCGCGGAAACAATACTGCATATCTAAAAACTGTTGGCGAAAACGCCGCACTTCTGCTTTGATGGTTTTCCCGTCCCGTATCAGATCGGACATCAGTTGGGCCAGCTCGCCGAAATCCGCTTCGGTCATGCCGAAGCGGGTCATCTCCTGCACCCCCATCCGCAGTGAGCCCGAGGCCGTAAAACCCTCTTCATCCGGAGCGGCCTGATAGTTCAGCACAATGTTATTGTCTTCCAAGCGTTTCGCCAATTCCGGCCCTTTGGCATACCCGACATTTAGGATCACCTGATGGGTTTCGGTATAGGAAATTGCCGGATCACCGGCCACATCCAAGCCGCAATCCTTGAGTGCACCGGCAAAAGCCTTGGCATTGTTCAGTACCGCTTTCTGGTAGTTGTCCTTAAAGTAATTCATTTCATAAGCAGCAAGCAGCAATCCGAGAAGCGTACCCAGATGGTGATTACTGAGACTGCCCGGAAAAGAGCGGCGCTGGATCGCTTCCCAGAAATCGTACTGCTGATCCACCTCCGTGTAATTTGTCGCCACGATGCCGCGTTGCGTTCCAAAAAACGTTTTGTGTGTGGATCCGGTGACGACATCGGCACCTTCCTGAAACGGTTGCTGAAAATGAGGGCCAATCAATCCCAGCACATGCGCCATGTCATACATTAAAACGCAATCCAGCTCCAGTTCATCGATGGCAGCCCGGATCTCCGCCACCGGCTCACGATGGATGATCATGCTTTTGCCGAGGATAATCAATTCGGGTCGGTGCGCAGCGATCAATTCCCGGCAGACCGTCATATCAATTTTATACGGGTTGTCCGGCAGAACCGGAAAGTTGACCACCGCCGGCTTCTCCCATTTGGGATCCCGCATCACGAAATCCCGCAAAGCGCCCATAGGCTGTGCACTCAGGTGACCGCCTTTGATGATATGATTGTTCATAACCTTTCGCAGGCGGCGTTGTTCGCTTTTTCGATCGGCACGGTTGACATAGTCCACCAGCGCACTGAAAACGGCGACATTGGCCATCTGACCGGAGATGACGCGGGTTTCGACCTCGGTGCAGCTCAGAAATTTCTGGAGCTCGTCGCAAAGCAGGTATTCAACTTCCGATATGAAGTCGGTGCCCTGATAGTAAAAGATGTCGGCCTCCTTGAAAGCTTTGACCTGCTTGTGCTCGGCATACCGGCCAACCGGATCCATAATTGAAAGCAGACGGGCCAAATCGGAATAGGACTGCTCCGAGGGAATCAGGTTGATGCATTCTCTTTGGCGCCAGATGGTATTGGCCGCCGCTTTATCGATCAAGTTCCGAACCTTGCTGACCACCTGGGTATCAGCCTCGACTTTTTTCCGATCCTCACGCAATTGTTCGTATCGGATAGGCCAGCAGTGCGGCGGTGCCTCATTTCTGAGGAGGTAAGGAACCACGTAAGCCCCGATCTGCTTGCCCCTGATCTCGATTTCAATCTCATCCCCCTCGACCAGGCGGCTGTCTACCAGAGCCAGCCCGATGGCTCTCATCTGGCGCTTGTCGCTTTGAAAAGTAGTCAGGCCGCTGCCCGCGCTTTGCCAGTAAGGAACCATCGTACCGCTGGTCACAAATCCGGCCGCTTTCCCTTGATGCAGGACAGTTGCCCCGGATCGGGCAATGCCCTTATCCTGCAATTCAATCGGCTGAATGAGACGCGGGAGATCATCTATTCGGCTGTAATTCCGATCAACGATTCGCTTAAAAGCCTCAAACTGTTTTTGCAGGGCCGGTTTGCCGACAAAATCAGCTTTTAACGGTGAAAAACTGACGGCAAACCGCGCCAGATTGCAAGCGAATATGGGTATAGACCGACCTTCCGGATCCGGTCCCAGTTCATGCCCGTAAAGCGGCAGTCCCGCCTCCAAGCGCAGGGTATCCCGTGCGCCGAGCCCCACCGGTGCAGCGCCTTTTTCAACCAGCAAATCCCATATCGCCGGTCCGGCCTGGCGCTCCATGAACAGCTCAAAACAGATTGGCTCGCCGGTGTATCCGGTACGCGCGACCAGGACGCGGCTGCCATTGATCTGAACTGTACTCAAGGCATTCCGAAGCGGTTCCGGCAGGCGGCCGGCTTCAATTATATGAGACAAAATATCCTTGGTATTCGGTCCCTGTAGACTCAGCATGCTCAACTCGCGAGTACGGTCTTCAATCCGGACCTGACTGAATTTTGCGGTCAATCCCGTCAGGTGCTGCCAGTCTTTTTCACGGTTGGCGGCATTTACCACCAGCAGGAATTCCTCCGGCTGAAATCGGTAGAGATAGGCGTCATCCAATGCCCCGCCGTTTTCGTCCGGAATCATGGTGTACTGGCTTTCCTCTACTTCGAGTGCGGCCGCATTATTGCTCAACCCATGCTGGAGGAAATCAAGTGCGTCCGGGCCACTGATGATAATGCGACCCATGTGCGATACATCAAACAGCCCGGCCTGTTTGCGGGTGGCCAAATGTTCCTGAACGATACCGGTTTCATATTGGACCGGCATTTCCCAGCCGCCGAATTCCATCATTTTGGCGCCCAGTTCGACGTGTCTTTCATAAAATACGGTTTTGAGCAGCTGTTCCATTGGTTTTGCCCCTTTTTCATTGTGCATTGGTTATTATGTTCGCGGCCCCTTTGAAGTGCGTGAATGGCAGGACTGGAATCATAATTAAATGCGTCGACAGTGTCAAATGGTTCTGTTCATGACTCCCTACATTTTTTTAGGCGCCTTTGACGGGTCCAACAACCCATTGATTATCATCGAATTTCACATCGTGTTGAAAAAATTTAATTGACACATCAAATGTAAACTATTAAAATTTTTTATAAATACCGTTCTTTGAACGGCAACTGCACCTCAGCCCGCAGAAACCACACCACGACAGGAGCTTTGGTATAATGTCTTCCGATCCAAACCTGGGTAAATTTGACATCACGGCCCGGTTGTTCAATCTGGTCAGTGAAATGCCGAAGGACCAGCAGTTGATTTTACTCAAACAACTGGCGGGCGAAAACGTCGACAGTCATTTGTTTAAAATGATCGTCAATATGACAGAGGAACAGCAAATTATTCTGCTGGAGCAGATGGGCGAATCCACCCAGGTCGAGCTGCCGGTCAAGACATTAAGTATCGAAGATACCGATACATCGATGCGGGAAAATCCCCGCAAACCCTGCCTGATCAACGCCACCTGCCGGATTCAGAACCAAAATTTCAGGAGCTACATACTCGACATCAGTATCGGCGGCGTTTTTATTGAAACCGACTCGAGTTCTCCCATCGGAGAAGAATTGATTTTGAATTTCTCGTTACCAAATCATCCCCAGCCATTCGCGTTCAACGGCAAAATTGCATGGAAGAGCAGCAAAGGCTTCGGCGTCAAATTTGAAAATGTGAGTACGCTGCAGAGTGATATAGTGAAATCATTTATCGAGCAGAAAGATTAGAACTGGAGGAACCATGAGATCGATCAACATCGTGTTCATCGTGGTATGCATTGCCTTTGGCATAACAGCCGTAGACGCAGACGTTTATACCTGGGTCGATGAAAATGGCGTCCGGCATTACAGCGATTCCCCTCCCGATGAAGCAGAAGATGCCAAAGTCGTGTTTCCGGAATATAAATTCGATGAAGCGGCAGAAGAAGCGCGCAATCAAGAGGAGCAGGAACAGATAAATTCGTTGATTGAGGAAATCGAAGCCGAAGATGCCAGGGAACAGGCCGAGGAAAAGGAGCGGGCCAAACAGGCCGAACTGAATCGCGAGCCCACCCGGGAGGAGCTTATTGCAGCCGAAAAGGAACGCCTGGAGAAAAAAATAGCCTTTCTGGAAGAACAGCCGTTGGAATATTTCGGATCGCAAAGAAATAAAATCGTCCGCATCGGATATTACCACTATCAAATCCAGGAACTGATGGAGAATCCCGACAAGTATTTCAATCAACCGGCCTCGTTCGAGGGCAATGTTAAATATCCACCGTCGGACGCCGAGGATCACGCTTCGGGTGGGGGCGGTTACTAAACCCAGCCGATCAACATATAATCAATGACATCTAAATTACCAATGAGGGAGAGAATCTATGACTTATTTAAAATCACGGCCAAACATGTTTACGCTAGCTCTGATACTGATCTTTTTCGTACCGAGCTCAATTTATGCCCAGCAATCCGACAGTTTGAATGTCGCCACAGCGGTCATCAGCAAAAATATAGCCGATCGTCAACCGGTCGAACCCGGCAGCAGTTTCTCCGTTTCCGTCGGCAAGTTGTTTTGCTACAGCAAAGTTACCAATATTCAAAGCTCGACTCAGATTTATCATGTCTGGTACTACGGTGATACTGAACGGGCGCGGGTCGCTTTGAATGTCAACCCACCGGACTGGCGCACGTACAGCTCGAAAATTATCCAGGCCCATGAGATCGGCAAATGGCACGTGAAAATTATCGATGACGCTAATAATATGCTGCAAGACATTGAATTCGACCTTACCCCTTAGATTAAGTCCGAAATATTAAGAACGGCCCGGAACCGATTAGAATCGGAATGCGGTTGCCATTGACCGCAGGGGCTTGACCGGGATCGGTATCTGAGATTCCGGTCCTTTTTTTAGCTGTTCAGGTCATCTGCCTGGAGGAATTTATGCCGATTGCCAACATGTTAAGCATAACATCAAATCCCTTCATTTCCATGTTAATTTGGATTGCTTTGCTGCTGGCTGCACTGTTCTTTGCACGCAGGCCATTCCATCGTGGCGTCGGCTCGCTTTGCAGGATTCTTCACAATGCCATGCGCCTGACCGCAGCCTTTGTCCTGTCAGCTGAAAAACGGCTGGTCCGGCACAATCGCGAAGTTCTGATGGCAGCCGGGCTGGAAAAAGTTGAGCGCTTGGTAGAACGGGAATTTAGCCGCATCAATGCGGCGGTAGCCAGGGATCTGGACAGTTTTCCGCACCTTCAACGCCAATTGACTGAACTCACCGCGCGTTTGGATGAGGATTACCGCAGCAGCGCCGACCTGCCGCCATCTCTACCAAATTGGCTGCCGGTTATCGAATCCATTGCAAATATCGAGCACAGCGGAGACTCGATGGTCGCCAACATGCTGGGAGAAATCAATCGAACTCTCAAAGAACAGCATAAGTCCGCCATCGACAATTATCGCAATTCCAATGCCCAGCGCCATTCGATATTGAATAAAATGCAGCCGCTTTGGCGTCAGGTGCAAAAGGCCCTTGTAAAAGTCGATAAATCCATCGAAAATCTGAAATACCGCGCGCAGCGTATCGACCGTTTTATGGACGAATACGAGCAAATTCGCCGGCAAACCGATAAGGCGGCCCGCATGCTCTCATCCTCTTCCCTGGCGCAATTTTTTGTTTCCGGACTGTTTCTGGCGATCGCGTTCGGTGCTGCCCTGATAAATTTCAACCTGATTGCGCTGCCCATGGGGACGATATTTGGTGTCGCCAGCAAAATCGGACCCTACACCACTTCGGACGTCGCCTCCCTACTTATCATTCTGATCCAGCTGACAGTCGGCATGTTCTTAATGGAATCACTGCGAATTACCCGCCTGTTTCCGGTCATCGGCGCTCTGGATGATAAAATGCGCTATATTCTGATCTGGGTAACCCTGGCCGTTCTGACGGTTCTGGCCGGAGTTGAATCGTCGCTGGCTTTTATGGGCGACCAGATCGCGCAGAATTTGCAGGCGTTGCGCCTGTCGCTGGCTCCCGGAGCCGAGCTGACCATGTCAGTCCCCAACAAGATTCCCACCGTCGGTCAAATGATCATCGGTTTTCTGCTGCCGTTTGTGCTGGCATTCGTGGCAATACCGCTGGAAGCCTTTATCACAGCTTCCCGCACGGTGCTGGGCATCATTGCCGCCGGAACCCTCAGGTCTTTTGCATTTATTCTTCGGTTGATCGGAAATATCGGATATTATATCGGCCGGTTGATCGTCAACCTGTATGATCTGATTATCTTTCCGAGTATTTGGCTGGAGGGCGTGATTGCGGGCCCAAGGGCCGAAAGTGCTGACACCTCCGATGACCAACAGATTTATGAAAAAAATGCTGTCCCGGAAGAACCGGTGGAAAAGTTTAATGAAAACGTCAGCTACACGGAACAAAAAGAAAGCTGATGCAACATCCGGGATTAACCGGAATAGATCACCATTTAGTATTTTAAATGTACGGCTGTTCATTGCGTTTCGGGTGTTTTTCAACGCGCGCTTTTACTACCCGGTTTTCACCATTCTATTTTTGGATTTCGGGTTGTCTTTGGAACAATTTGCGTTGCTGAATGCGGCCTGGGCGGCTGCCATCGTACTGCTGGAAGTACCATCGGGCGCATTGGCCGACACCTTCGGCCGGCGGAATCTCCTGGTTGTAACCGGGGTTTTGATGGTAGTTGAAATCGCTCTGCTGTGTTTTGTGCCCCTGGGAAAGGCCGACTTGCTGTTTACGGTATTTCTGGTCAATCGGGTGTTAAGTGGAGCGGCCGAAGCAGCCGCCAGCGGCGCGGACGAAGCGATTGCCTACGACACGTTGAAACTGCAGGGCGATGCCGGAGACTGGCCCCGGGTTCTCGAAAAACAGATGCGAATGCAATCTATTGCCTACATTGGCGCCATGAGCCTCGGAGCGGCGGTGTATGATCCGGCATTGATGCAGCGCGTCGCTGATATATTGGGGATCGATGTCCAGCTGACCCAGGCAACCACCCTGCGCTTCCCGCTGTACATCACCCTGGTTTTTGCCCTCATGACCTTGATCACCACGCTGCGAATGCAAGAGCCCGACTCACCTGAAACCGAGGGGGGGAGTGTAGATGCAAGCTCCAAATCAATCCTTCAGGCATTCAAACTGACGTTGCAGGCAGGCCTCTGGATTCTTAAAACGCCGTTGGCGTTCGTGATTATTTTTGCCGGTTTGATGTTTGACAACTGTATCCGCATGGTCATCACGCTGTGCAGTCAGTATTACCGGCTCATCAGTCTGCCCGAAGCCTCCTTCGGATTGATCGGCTCCGGTTTGGCCATACTGGGGCTGGTGATACCGAAACTGGCCCGTAAATTGGCTGACCGGCGTTCAGCAGTGTTCAATCTTTGGGTCATGTCCGCTTTAACTATTTTCGGGCTGTTCGGCATGACCTTGTTTATTCCCATCCTGGGGTTGCTTCCGCTGGCCTTGCTCACTGTGGTCATGTATATGAGCCGCTTTTTTGAAAGCCATTATCTGAACCGGATTACCGCTTCTCATCAACGAGCAACCGTGTTGAGTTTCAAGGGTCTGTCGTTCAATCTGGCCTACGGGCTGATCGGTGTGCTGTATTCCGTCCTGCTGGCGTTTTTACGCCCCAGGGTCGCTGCGACCATACCCGGACAGTCTTCCCTTGAGTTGGAAAATGCAGTGTTTGTTGGATCGATGGGGTGGTTTCCCTGGTATTTTGCCGTGACCATGGTGATCCTCCTTCTGGTGGCCAGGTGGCAGTTAAGAGACACCAATGCCCACAGAAGGCCGGGTTAGACGAATCATCATTTCAAACAAATTCCCTGGCTTTGAAAATAAATAGCTGGCGATATGTTTTCTATTGCCTTTGATCTCAAATGCGACTATCACGAGATTATAACGATTAAAAATATGCGTAGCATAAACTAATTAAGCCGCGGCCGCTTGGAACGGTCAAACGTCCTCAAATTCCGCACAAATTTTGTAACTTTAGACACGTGGATTCAAAGGGCGGCTTAGTTAAAGATTGGATATCATGGTCGATCCGAAAGACGTTGAGCGGGAAAATTTCGTCATGGATGACGGCTACCCGGAAGAAGCAGCATCAGAATCGAGGACGGAGCCCTATTTTGCATCGGCTTCGGATGTCTTCAAAAAAAAGCCGTTAATTCCGTTTGTGATCGGAGGTCTTGGTCTTGTTATCCTGTTCATTCTGGTTACCCGTTTTTTTTCAGCATCCCGGAGTGTGGTCGACCTGGACTACGTACATTCCCTCGAGACAAGGATCGGTGACCTGGAAAACCAGCTTCTAAAACGTGCTGAATTGAATCAGACAATTGACCGCATCGCGCAGCAGGAATCCAGGATGAATTCAATCGGCCAACGGTTGAATCGCTTCGAGTCAACCGTTACGACTCAAATCGACCAAATCATTAAAGAAATAGGTCTCCTGCACCAAAAGCGGGCTCTTGGACCGCCCGCTACATCATCCAAACCAAAGACTGCCGCTAAAAAGCGGCCGGTCACTTCCCCAAAACCGAAATCAACGCCCCGATTTCATGTGGTCCAATCGGGAGAAACGCTGTATCGCATCAGCCGTCAATATGGGCTTACAGTTGATCAGTTGCGAAGCTTCAACGACCTGACCCCGGATGCCGCCATCTACCCGGGCCAGAAGCTCAAAATTGAAAAGCCGTAACCCGACGATATATAATTGCGGTATAAACCCGACTGTCAATCCAAAATCAAAAATCCTAAATCCTAAATTGTATTCTCGCCCGCCAATAACCGCGTTTTGCTGAAAAATAGTAAAGCTTCTGGCCGATTTGCCGATATCCTAAATCAGAATTAAGCCGACCGGAGCAATTATTTGCATGAACTGATTAATAAAATCGCCGACTCATACAATCCGGCGTATGGGCTGGACCGGACTGTCGACACTTCCGACGAGTCTGTCGGATCCCGCCTGAAAAAAAGATTATTCACGCCGGTGCTGGCCCCTATCATCAAGAACCGGTGGCTGGCTATCATGCTCTCGGCTTTCGGGTTTTTACAGCTCCTGCTGGTGGCTGCCGGCTTGACGGGATGGCAATGCCCGATTCACGGAGCATTGGGTATTTTATGCCCGGGTTGCGGCATGACCAGGGCCCTGACATTGCTGCTCACGGGGCATTGGCAAATGGCGGTTCAGACTCATGCGTTTGCTCCGCTTGTTCTGGTGTCCTTTATACTGACGGTGGTTTCAGCAGTTTTGCCGCCTTCCGATCTGGAAAAGTTCGCCGGTCGAGTGGCATGGTTGGAGCGAAAGTCAGGATTTGCGGTAATCTTACTGATGGCAATGCTAACTTACTGGTTGCTGCGGGTGTTTGAAATAATTTGAGAGGTGAACAATCATGATAATGGCAATGGGAATGACAATCGGATTGATGCTCATTAATATCTTGTGCCTGGTTTTTTTTATTATAGTTCTGGTTAAATTGTTTAAAAATGAAGGCGCCCTCAAAGGAATCCTTGGATTATTCTGCAGTATATACACCTTTATATGGGGGTGGATGAAGCACAAACAACTGGGAATGACCAAAATCATGGCGACCTGGAGCATCCTCACGGTCCTGGGTATCGTCATGGTCCCGGTCATGGGTGTCAGCAGCGCAATTATGATCCCCCAATACATGCAACAAATTGCCGGTGGAGAGGAAATTAAATTTTCCAAGGTTGGGCAACCGGATCAAAAAAAGAAATTTAATCGTTCCCGAAAAAATACAAAATCAAAAAATAAAGCCCTCTCCAAAAAATCGATTCAGCCGTCACAAAACCGACAGAAGGACTGGAGCCGGAAAGCACTTGCTCTGTGGCAGGGCGGAAAATATAAGGACCCTAATAAGGCTATCAATTATTGGAACCATGCCATCAGCAGCGAAAAAAATAAGGCCGCTGCCTACAGCAATCGGGGCCTCGCCTATCACGAGTTGAAGCAGTATCGAATGGCAATCAAAGATTTCAGCCGGGCCATCAAACTCGATCCGGGTTACGCAACCGCCTACAACAATCGCGGAAACGCCCACTACGAACTGAATGAATTTCAACAGGCACTCGCGGATTATAACCAATGCCTTAAAATCAAACCTGAATACGCAAAGGCTCATTTAAATCGAGGTTTGGCTCATTATCAAATGAATAAAAACGGCCAGGCCTGCAAAGATTTTCAACAGTCCTGTGACAACGGGGATTGTGACGGCCTGAAATGGGCCATGAAAAACGGAATCTGCAATTAAGTTTGGGGAAAGGTGGAAATTTTCCCGGGAGCGGCCGGTCTGTCTGAGCCATCAGACAGACCGGCCGTATACGTCACGGGGGGCATGGCGCAGAGGGCCCTCTGCTGTTAATCAGGCCAGACGTTTGATGTAAAACTTGATCAGCTTATCTTCCTGGTGGGTTTTTACAATTTCATTGCCGCTTGT
>JASJCE010000093.1 GCA_030066155.1 Desulfobacterales bacterium
AGTTCAAGCTGAACGATGGCTACGGTGGAAGCGCCCAGGCACATTCCGAGTGATCTCAGTTTTTCAGCCATCTGTTTCTCCTGCCTATATCCCAGATTCCGGTGATATCAATTAGCGTCTGATAATTTCTCTGTCCTTAAATGCCGATCACTATGCCAGACCAGATTGGAAGCTAATACATGCCCGCTTTGGTTTTGGATGGGTAGTCTTAACAGTTCATTCGTGCATAAACTCTCACCTTACACGCTTCAGTAAGTTAGCTGCAGAATCCCATCTGCTGATAATATATAAAGAATTTGCTCGGGGGAGTCGTGTAGTCTTTCCCTTGGCAGCTATGTCTTCATAAATGATGTACCGAATTTTATGCGATGTAGACCGCCAATAATGACCACCTCATGGCTGGTGCCGGGGACGGGCCGTTGCGGACTGTTGGATACGATTGCATCCCCCAGTTTTTTGCTTAAACCCCGGGCAGATTATTGATTGTATATGATTGAGTGCGTGTCAGTTTCCGTCAAATAACACATCAACGGCGTATCTAACTCGCTTTTCCAGGCAAATTCAATTCATAGCACTTTAGTAATGATTCTTATTACTTAAAAAAAATTAAATTTGCAAGGCCAATGTCTAATTTATTGCCTACCGATGCAGTTCAAATTGCCAGACTTATGCGCTTTCCAAAGCTAAAAATCAGTTTTATTTGCTTGATAAAGTGCAACCTGCTGTTGAAGATGGATTTAGCTTAGCAATTAAAATAAATTTATTTTTTGAATTTGTCCAATTAAAAATTGTCTAATTTCGGTTTCTACCCGTAAAAAATATTGCACTTGACATTTAAACGATCGTTTAATACGAACGTTTGAACCATAATTGATTTATACTCCGGAGACGACCTTATACTAGCCGAAGAGATCCGGACTGTTCCAAAAATCCTGGATATAAGTGACATGACATATAAAAGCCACGAGCCCAAAGCCCAAAAGTTTGAATTGACCCGTGACCGGCTGCTGGATGAAGCCGAGAATCTATTCGCTCAGAGAGGATATTACGCGGTAAGCGTGAGAGAAATCACCAGCGCGGCAGCTGTCAATCTGGCCGCGGTCAATTATCACTTCGGAAACAAACAGAATCTATATCTGGAAGTCTTTCGTTCCCGCTGGATGCCCCGCGCCAGCCAAATCCAACAAAGTTTCAGACAATCGCTGAAGCATAACGGAAATCCGACACCCGATTTGGTGATACAGTCATTTGCGCGGGCCTTCCTGGAAGGTCCCATGAGCGCCGAGGAGCGCACCCGGCATCTCAAATTGATCTCCGGTGAACTCGCGCAGCCCACGGAAGCCTTTGAACTGGTCGTGGAGCAGGTATTCCGACCGCTGTTCGGCAATCTGCTCCAGGATATGCGCAAGGTAATGCCGGATGCAATTGATGAAAAACAGATGGTGCTGAACATTTTCAGCATCTTATCGATGGTGTTGTACTTCAACTTTGCCCGTCCGTTAATCGCGCAATTTGTGGGCGGACGGGATATCGATGATCTGGAAACCCGGCTGGTTGACCACATTGTGAAATTTTCTCTTTACGGAATTGACAGGGGTGAAAAGGAGGACAGTATATGAGGTTCAGTCCTGGATACGGTCTGACACTGACCGCTATAATTCTTCTATTCTACGGCTGCATCAATCTGGGGCCGGATTACAGCCGTCCGGACCTGGGAATCGAAACGCCGTCGTCATATGAGTACGCCCCGGCGGGCACCGGTTCCCTGGTGATCGAAGATCGCTGGTGGGAAATATTCGGCGATCGGGAACTGAATGACTATGTCGAGGAGGCCCTCCGCAACAACTGGGACATCAAGCAGGCCGCCGAGCGGGTGCTGGAGTTCCGTGCCCGCTACGTCGAGGTCAGGGCCGAACGATTTCCGGAAGCGAGTGTTTCCGGGTTGAAGGATCGACGGCTGGTCGACGGCGGTGACTTCAACGACAATTTTATTGTCGACACCTATGAGCTGACTGCGCCGGCATCTTTCGAGGTGGATCTGTGGAGCAAGCTCAAAAAAGCGTCTCAGGCTGCCTGGGCCGATATCTTAGAGCAGGAGGAAGCGCGGCGTTCAATCGCGCAGACCATCGTGGCCGAAACCATTTCCCTGTATCTTCAGATGGAAGCGGTGGAGCGCCGCCTGCAAATCGCCGAACAGAGCATCAAAGCCTTTCGGGACAGTCTACGATTTGTGGAAACCCGCTACCGGCGGGGACTGGTATCGGTCCTGGATGTGCGCCAGGCCAGGCGGGTTCTGGCCGAGGCCGAAACCATTGTGCCCCAGCTGGAGCAGGAACTGGGGACGATCCAACAGCAAATGTTCATACTGCTGGGACGCTATCCGGAAACCCGCGCGCCCCGCACGCAGCCGGAAGACTATTACAAGTTATTGCCGCCGGTTCCGCCGGGATTGCCCTCGGAATTGTTGTGGCAGCGGCCTGATCTTCGGGCGGCCGAGGCGGATCTGCAATCATTAAACTATCTGATCGGCGTTGCCAAGGCCAGGCGTCTGCCGACCATCACTTTAACCGGCAGCTACGGCGTGACCAGCGATGAACTGAGCGATCTGCTGCAGTCGGAGAATATTATTTGGAATCTCACCACCGGCATCGTTCAACCCATTTTCACCGCCGGCCGCCTCAAAGCCGGCCAGCGGGCGGCGGAGGCCCGATATCGACAGGGGGTTGCCGAATACATCCAGACGGTACTGGATGCCTTCTCCGAAGTGGAGCGGGCTCTTTTGACCCGAGAAACACAGCTTGACCGCCGTACGCGGGAAGTGCGCTTTCTAGAAGAGGCCCGGGCAACCCAGCGGGTTGCCGAGAACAAGTATATTCGGGGATTGGTGGACTATTTGGACGTGCTGAATGCCCAGATCACCCGCTTCCAGGCCGAAGACAGTCTGGTTCTGGTAGACCTGGCGATTTACGAAAACCGGGTTGCCATCCATCGCGCCTTGGGCGGCGGCTGGGGCATGCCGGATCCGGTGGAGATCCCCGATGACGGGATCTGGTTTGACTTTTAACCTCGGGCGTTTGAACATGGACAGATTGATGCTTAATTTATTTAGTTAATTTTTGTCTTCGAGAGAGAAGAATTATGAGCAAAGCAAAGCGGCACATCATCCATTTTGCAGTGATGGTGATCATCATCGGACTGGGCGTGGCCGGGTTTCTGGCGTTGACGGCCAGCAAACCGCAGCTCAAACGGACCAAGCCGCCGGTACCGGTGCCCATGGTGCGGGTGCACCGGGTTGAAACCGGTCCGCGGGCGATTGTGGTCCGGGGCGAGGGTACTGTCAGGCCGCGGCGGGAAATCGAACTGGTGCCCCAGGTGGGCGGGAATATCGTTTATGTTTCGCCCGTTCTGATCGACGGCGGCGAATATGAAAGGGGCGATATCCTGGTGAAAATCGATCCCCAGGATTATCAACTGGCGGTTACCCTGGCAGAGGCTCAGGTCAAGGATGCGGAAAGCAGTCTGCGGGTCGCCGAAGAAGAAGCGGCCTCCTCCATCGAAGAGTGGCAGCTGCTCTACCAGAGCAACAAAAAAACCGGCAGGGAGATTCCGGCTCTGGTGGCAAAGGAGCCCCAGCTGGCAGCTGCCAAAGCGAGGCTGGCCGCTGACCGGGCCGATCTGCAAAAGGCGATACTCAATCTTGATCGTACGGAATTGAGGGCCCCATTCGACGGTCGTGTCAGTGAGGAGCGAATTGACATCGGGCAGTATGTTGCTCCCGGTAGGAACCTGGCGACTTTGTATTCAACCCGGGCGGCGGAAATCGTTGTGCCATTCGATGATGAAGCTCTTTTCTGGTTTGATGTGCCGGGGTTTACGCCCGGCAATGGGGATGGTTCACCCGTTAAGGTCATTGCCCGGATTGCCGGACGGGATCGCAGCTGGTCCGGGAAAATTATGCGTGCTGAAGGAAAACTGGATGAGCGCACTCGCATGATCAACGTGGCGGTGCGGGTGGAGAATCCCTACGCCACCAAGCCGCCGCTTGTTGCCGGGCTTTTTGTCACGGTGGAGATCACGGGACATACAATTGAAAATGCGGCCGTCATACCGCGTTCGGCCCTCAGAGACAACAATACCGTGTG
Source organism: Desulfobacterales bacterium (assembly GCA_030066155.1). Lineage (GTDB taxonomy): Bacteria > Desulfobacterota > Desulfobacteria > Desulfobacterales > JAFDCJ01 > JAFDCJ01. Next base: position 4,143 of record JASJCE010000093.1, read on the forward strand.
GGTTGTCGACGACAGCGGCCGGCTGACATTCCGCGAGGTGGACATCGCCCGTCTGGAAACCAATCAGGTCATTCTGCGCTCCGGTCTCACAGATGGTGATCAAATCGTGACCTCCGGTTTGAGGGCGGTCACAGATGGCATGCAGGTGCGTATTGTGCCGCCAAACAAGGATCAGAAGTCATGAAAACTGCTGTAGCCTGGTTTGCCGAAAATCATGTTGCCGCAAACCTGCTGATGTTCTTTTTGCTGTTGGCCGGCGCTTTTACCGGTCTCAACATGAAGATAGAGGTTTTTCCCGAAACGGATCTCGATATCATTTCGGTTACCACCGAATACCCGGGGGCTTCACCGGCAGAGGTCGAGGAGGCGATTTTGCGCCGGGTCGAAGAAAAACTGGCCGGCCTGGCCGGTATTAAACGAATTGACTCCAGTGCCCGGGAAAGTTTCGGATCTGTCACCATAGAAGTGATGAAGAACTGGGATGTCAAAAAACTGCTGGATGATGTCAAATCAGAAGTTGATCGCATTACGACCCTGCCGGATGAAGCCGAAAAACCGGAGGTGCAGGCCGTAACCCGGCGCAGCCGAGTGATCAATGTGGCCGTGTTTGGCGATGCCGGGGAATCAACCATCAAACATCTGGCTGAAAGAATAAAAGACGACATCACTAATTTGCCCGGCATCACCCTGGCAGAAATGAGAGGCCTGCGAAAATCGGAAGTCTCCATCGAGATATCGGAAGAGACCCTGCGCCGTTACGGATTGACGCTGGGGCAGGTTGCCCAGGCGGTCCGTAAGGGCAGCCTCGATCTTCCGGCGGGACGCATCAAGACCAGCAGCGGCGAGATCCTGATTCGGACCAAAGGCCGCCGCTATCATGCGGAAGACTACCGGGACGTTGCCGTGATTACCTATGCCGACGGCCGCAAGGTCACCCTGGGACAAATTGCGAATTTACGGGACGGATTTGAAGATGTTGATTTGAATTCCCGGTTCCAGGGTAAACCGGCCGCCATGATCCAGGTTTATCGGGTGGCGGATCAAAATGCGCTGAAGGTGGCCGAGACCGTCAAGCAGTATCTGGAGAAAACAAGGCCGGGGCTGCCCTCGGGCGTTGATGTGGCATATTATTCGGATCGATCCGAGATTTTGAAAAGCCGCTTGAATTTGCTTCTGAAGAATCTGGCGGTGGGGTTGATCCTGGTCAGCATTATGCTGAGCCTATTCATGAATATACGTCTGGCCTTCTGGGTCACCCTGGGAATTCCGATTTCGTTTATGGCGGCTTTGCTGGTGTTGCCCCAGTTTGATGTCTCCATCAATATGATCTCCTTGTTCGCCTTCATTATGGTCCTGGGTATTGTTGTGGATGACGCCATCATCGTCGGAGAGAACATATATCGCAAACAGGAGGAAGGCCACGGCTCTCTCAAGGCTGCCGTGGAGGGCACCCTGGAAGTCGGCCGGCCGGTAATTTTCGCCGTTCTGACCACCATCGTGGCATTCTGGCCGCTGACCATGGCTGAGGGAACCATGGGCAAAATAATGCGCAATATTCCCATTGTGGTGGTTCTGGTTCTGGCCGGATCCCTGGTTGAATCCCTGTTTATACTGCCGGCGCACCTCGAGCGCAGCGCCAAAAAAGCCCGGCAGAGAAATCCCGGCCCGATCCGGGAGAAGCGCTTTGCCCGCTGGCTGCGGCTGATCATCAACGGTCCCTACAACCGTCTGGTATTCACATGTGTGAACTGGCGCTACGCCGTTATTGCCCTTGGATTGGTCGGTTTGCTGCTCAGCTACGGCGTCTGGCAGGCCGGGTGGATAAAATTTGTTTTTTTCCCGCGGGTCGAAGGCAACACCATGCGCGCCTACGTCACCATGCCGGTGGGTACCCCGGTGGAACGAACAGAGGAGGTTATCGACCGCATCGAACAGGCTGCCCTGGCGGTCATCGGAGAGGCCGACAGCCGGCGGCCGCAGGATGCACCCTCCCTCATGCGCTATAGCATGATGTTAATCGGCCGCCATTCAGGCCGGGGGGCAACGAGCGGCACCGGCGGGCATCTGGCGCAGATCTGGGTCAATTTGATTGACAGTGAAAAGCGATCTGTCAGCACGGCCGAGCTTGCCCGGCGCTGGCGTAAAAAAATTGGCAATGTCCCCGATGCCGAATCCGTGACCTATCGCAGTGAAATTCACGGTGCCGGAAACCCGGTCGAGATCCATTTATCTCTGGATGATCACAACCAACTCGAAGCTGCTGCCGAAGATCTGAAAGCGGAGCTGAAGGGATATCCAGGCGTTTTCGATATCGGCGACAGTTTTTTGCCGGGCAAAAAGGAGATGCAGCTGAAGCTCAAACCAGCCGCGCGCAGCCTGGGCCTGACGCTGGACGATCTGGCGCGACAGGTACGGCATGCGTTTTATGGCTCTGAAGCACTGCGTCTGCAGCGCGGCAAGGACGAATTAAAGGTCATGATCCGCTATCCAGAAGCTGAGCGCAAATCGCTGGGGTCGGTGGAGGACATGCGAATTCGAACCCCCGATGGTCTGGAGGTGCCGTTCGGTCAGGTGGCCCAGGTCAACATCGAGCAGGGCTATGCCGCGATTCAACGCGCCCAGCGTCTGCGCGTCATCAAGGTGACGGCCGATATTGAGCCCTCCGTAACCAACGCCAATGAAGTCCGCATGTCTTTAAAGGACACCGTCCTGCCGCGGCTGCAGAACTTTTATCCCGGCCTGCGGTACACCGTGGAAGGCGAGGGTAAACAGCAAAAAGAATCACTGGGTGATGTCATCAAGGGTTTCGGTCTTGCTCTCTTCGGGATTTATGCCCTGCTGGCCGTGCCGTTTCGATCATTCAGCCAGCCGATTATCGTGATGGCTGCCATCCCTTTCGGTTTTGTGGGCGCCCTTGCGGGCCATTTGATCATGGGGTTCAATATCAGTCTACTGAGTCTTTTTGGTATGGTCGGGTTGGCCGGTGTCGTGGTGAATGACTCCCTGGTTCTGGTATACACGGCCAACGGCCTGCGTCAACAGGGCATGCGGGCCCACGAGGCGATTGTCAAAGCCGGCTGCCGTCGATTCAGACCGATTCTTCTGACGTCTCTGACGACGTTTGCCGGATTGACCCCCATGCTGCTGGAACGCAGCGTTCAGGCCCAATTTCTGATCCCCATGGCAATCAGCCTGGGATTCGGCGTTTTGTTCGGTACCATCGTAACCTTGTTGCTGATCCCCAGCGGGTACATGATTCTGGAAGACATCCAGAAGCTGTTCGGCATCACTCGGGGCGACGTGGTCGCCGATCAAACGAATCCTTAACCCGGCAAAGCCGGAAATGAATATTGATTATTGAATATTGACTATTTGAGGCATTCTATCGATCTTATTCATTCCTGGACCAACTTTATAGAATGAGGTGAAGTGACATTAAGACTGACAAAATGCCTTAATACGGCATTCGTCAATCGACATTCGACATTCCTCAGGTCGCATTGGCGGGTTTGGCGCGGGATTCCCGGGCGGCTATCTCCGGGTCGATACGCCAGGTGATCAGCGGGGAAAGCGTATAAAGAAACATATAGGCCAGGGCAGTGTGCCCGAAATAAGGGGTAAAAACAGACAGTAATAGCAGCAATGTCAGGCGCAGAAACCAGGGATTTCTGCTCATAAACCGTCCCAGATGCAGGTAGCGGATCGGATACAGATTCATGATAATCGCGGTGAATACCATTAAACCGCAGCAAAACATTCCCCAGAATCCGGCCCACCGGGAGGCGTCGTTAACCGCCTGCATAAAAATGATCAGCGGCGCGACGGCCAGCATGGCAGCCGCCGGTGTCGGCATGCCCTTGAAAAAACCCGGTATGGGATTTTTATCAATTGTGAAATAAACCAATCGCGCAATCCCCAGAACAGCATATGACAATGCTATCAACCCGATCGGCACTTTTTGAATGCCCGGTCCGGAATACGCCGAAAGGGTGATATAAAAAATCCAGGCCGGTGCGATGCAGAAACTGACGGCATCTGAAATATCATCCAGAACGCCTCCGAGCGTGATGTTGTGGGATTTGTCGGTTTCCTCCGGCAGAGGTTCGGTCAGGCCCAATTTACGGGCCAGGGCGCCATCCAGTTTATCGAAGACACCGGCACCGATTAGAAACATATAAGCTTCCCGAATTCTTCCCTGATAGGCAAAGAAGATCGCCAGCAACCCCATCATGGCGTTCATAAATGTCAAGGCATTGGGAAAGACCGCCAAAATGCGCCGTCGCAGTCTTTCATTTCCCAGGCAGAGCTCATCCAGACACAAGGTCCCGTATTTGCGGCAATACATGGCGATGGAGCCCAGATTGAAGATCAAAAACAGAATTTCAATGAAAAACAAACCCCGCAGCGGAAAATTCCCCAGCCAGGAGACCGATGCATAGATGCGGGTCGCCGGGCCCTCCGGAACATAGAACGCATAGGCATACAGCAGGGCCCCAACCGGCGCGGCAACGATGGTTCTTATTCTTGAAATTTCGCTGTATTCGGGATCCTGGTCGTTTCGAATGGCAAACCCGCGCATAAAATGGGCAAAGTTGTCGCGAACCAGCACCGTAACCGTCAGCACCAGGACCAGTATGGCGTGCAGCAATTCGGCCCGATTGGGATCCGGTGTGATAATGTGGATGCGCCACATGGTTCCGACCGCGACCAGCGGGAAAATAATCGAATACACCACTTTGTCCATTATTCGGTCGGCCAGTTGGGCCATTACGGGGTGCGGATGATATCGGGCCGCAAACCAGCCATCGACCAGATCAAAGGTCATGGAGATGAACAGGAAGACCGCTCCCAGCGTGTAGAGGACTGGGCTGCGGGTCCACATGACGGCAATTGCGCAGATCATTCCACCAAAGACGAGGGGCGGGCGGCCGTAAACCAGCAATGTGGTGAAACTTTTCGGGATATAATGTTTTCCGGACATACTACATTTTATAAGTTGGACAAAAAAACTCTAACCTGATCGTTGATGGTATTTGAAAGTCCGGGTCAGGTTATAGAGGCTTATTTGTGTATCGGCGCTGTTTAACAATCGCGTCAAATTTTTTAGGCCTTCGTGCTTCAATCCGAAACCACGGCGGCTGTCTGTTCAGACTCTTCAAATATAAAGAAATCCGGGCATTGTGTCAAGGAAACGATGCCTCAGCCAAACGGCAGCAGACATCCATCAGCCGAAGTGTCCGGAATGTTTTTGCTTTGTTGATTCGTATTTGGTAACCTTCCTTCATGACCGCATCGATTTATAGGAAGGTTGGTGTCGCCGCCATCATTATGATGGCGTCGGTTTTTTTAAGCCGCCTGTTCGGATTGTTCCGGCTGATGACGATTGCATACGTCGGTGGACGAAGCGGTGAGGTCGATGCCTATCAGGTGGCCTTTGTTATTCCGGAAATTCTAAATCACATTGTCGCCAGCGGTTTTCTTTCGATCACCTTCATACCGATTTTTTCCCAATATTTGTCACAACATCAAGAAGACCAGGGTTGGCAGGTGTTTTCCACTATACTGACCAATTTTGGCTGCGTTCTGTTAATTTTTATCGTTTGGGCGCACATTTACGCCCCGGAACTCGTGGCCCTGCTGGCCCGGGGCCGTCTGGACCCCTTGTTCAGAGATGCCGTGGTCGGAATGACGCGGATTATCATGCCGGCCCAGTTTTTCTTTTTTGCCGGCGGGCTGTTCATGGCGGTCCAATTTTCCAAAGAAAAGTTTTTAATTCCAGCGCTGGCTCCCTTGATCTACAATGCGGGAATTATTGCCGGCGGCTGGCTGTTGGCACCTCGCATCGGCATGGAAGGATTCTCCTGGGGGGTTTTAGCAGGCGCTTTTATCGGCAATTTTGTCCTTCAATGGTGGGGGGCCCATCGGGTGGGAATGCGTTTTTCGATCCGGTTCGATTTCAAAGATCCGGATCTGATCCGATACATCAAACTGACCTTGCCGCTGATGTTCGGTCTGACAATGTTCTTCTCGATGGAAGTGTTCAAAATCTTTTTCGGATCCTATTTGCCGCCAGGGGGGATAGCCGATCTGGAATACAGCCTGCGCACCATGCTCCTGCTGGTGGCTTTTTTCGGCCAGGCGGTTGGTGTGGCCTCCTATCCGTTCATGGCGCGCCTGGTGGTTGAAGGTAAAATGGCCAAGTTAAATGAGCTTCTGAACAACACCCTGCGATACCTGGCCGTTGTTATCCCCTTCTCGATCTTGTTGATTGTCCTGCGGCGCGAAGTCATTTTGCTTCTGTTTCAAAGAGGAAGGTTCGATGCCGCCGCAACCGATCACACCGCATCAGTGTTGATTTTTATGCTGGTGGGGTCGTTTGCTTTTGCCGCCAATACCATTGTGCCCAGAGCATACTATGCGCTGCAGGATACGCTATTTCCGGCAATTTACGGAACTCTGGCGGTGTTACTGAGTATTCCCTTTTACCTGGTCGGATTAAAACTGATGGGAGCCGGCGGTGTGGCTCTGGCGGCGTCTTTATCCGCTATATTGCAGGTCGTGGTATTGTATACACTCTGGAATCGGCGACAGCATAACAACGGCCGGCCAGTCTATTTATTTTACCTGAAAATGATGGCGTTCGGCGTGCCGGTTGGACTGGTACTGGTGTGGATTCGAGACGTCATCATCAGCTACATCGACAGCACAACTCTGATCGGCAGTGGTTTGATCTGTGTTATCGTTGGCGCCGTATTTATGGTAATCCTGATGGGGACGGGCTATGGATTGCGGATATCGGAAATTACGAGGCTGGTAGATAAACTGGGCGAGAGGTTTAAGAAGTCATAGGGCAGTTTTAGTTTAACCGTCATTTGTTTTTGGTTTCAGGTTTCGGGTTTCAGGTGTCAGCGGAGCGGCCAGTTTGATCGATAAAAGAAACTAAAGAACGTCCAACATCGAACGTCCAACGTCCAACTTTGAATAAGGATTCTATCAATTGATAATTGAATCCCTGAATTCCTCAATTCCTAAATCCCTCAATTAATGCGTGCTGCAACCTTTTTCACCATCTGATCAACGCGCTGCCCCAGGTGAGCCCGCCGCCGAAAACCGGCAGACAGACCAGATCCTCTGCCTGAAGGCTGCCATCACGTGCGGCTTCATCCAGGGAGATGGCACAGGATGCTGAAGAAATGTTCCCATATTTCTGAAGTGTGAGGTAGAAATTTTCAAACGGGATCTTCAAGGATTTGGCGATGTGCTGAAACATGCGGATATTGGCCTGGTGTGGTATGAACCATTGGATGTCCTCAATATCTACGCCGTTGAATTCTGCAGCTTCTTTGATGCCATCCATAAACCCTCGGACGGCCACTCGAAAGCTCAGATTCGCTTCGATCATGTTCAGATAATGCAGTCCCTGATCGACGCTGTCATGCGTTATTGGCGTCGTTTTGGAACCGCCGCCGGGCAGCAGAAGATCCTGCCCACGGGCACCGTCTGTATGAAGATGAGTTGACATCAATTCATGACCCTCGGTCCCCAGGCCTAGCACTGCCGCGCCGGCACCATCACCCCAGAGTATGCAGGTGGAGCGATCCTTCCAGTTTAAGGTGCGGGTCATGACTTCAGCCGCAGCGACCAGCACGGTTTTGGCGGTTCGGTTTTTCAGATATTGTTCGGCGATGTTCAAGGCAAATATGAAGCCGGAACACGCGGCAGTCACATCAAACGTCACGGCCCGGGCGGCCCCAAGTCTGGCCTGAAGCCAGTTGGCGGCTGACGGGCAGCAAGTGTCCGGTGTGATCGTGGCCACGATGATCAGATCGACATCATCGATAGGGCGGCCGGCCATTTCTAAAGCCCCGAGACAGGCATGATAGGCCAAATCCGAAGTGGTCTCATCGGCTTCTGCTATTCTTCTTTCACTGACGCCGGTTCGCTTAACGATCCAATCATGGGTTGTATCCAACCCGCTTCTTTCCAGATCATAGTTGGTAAGTACCTTGGTCGGCAAGTGTGAGCCGGTACCCAGGATTCTAATGGATTCCATTTGGTTTTGTCCACTCCCGATAGAATTGTGAAAATAGCCGGTTATCTGCAGTGGTCGAAGCATAAAAAAAGCGGCATTCAACTGCCGCTTTTTACACTATATTTTTAATATATGTCAACTGATGGGTGACGGGCTGCACAGGTGGTTATCTTCCATTGCCACCCGGCCGCAGCCATCACAGACGAATTTCATTGCTGCCAATTTATCTTTGCAGACATGTTTCTGATCAACACTCGGGGCACCGCAGAAACTGCAATTTTTTTCATCACCGCAGGGATTGCACAAATGTCCCGGCTCGTTTGCAACAGCGCCGCAGCTTTTACATGTGTAGGCCATAATTACACTCCTTTATTGCAAAATAAAATAACCAAAGGCTTTGATTTAAATTGAACTAAGAGGATAGTTAGTCCAAATAAAAAAAAGTCAAGAATTCTTCAATCTTCAATTGTCATTTGCCTTATCTGGGCGATTCTTCGGGGACGCTGGAGGCATTCGGTTCACTGCCCTTTATGCCGGAGATGACCGGCTGAATGATGGTAATCGGCAGCTTTAAGGTTCGTTCCAGTATTCCCAGGATGCCCGAACCGACAGCGGTAGGGGGAAGCGGATAGACATCCGGGTCATTCAGATTCCCCTTGGCTTTGAATGGAATTGAAATGAGGTTGCCCCCCAGAACATTGCCGATCAGCGGCAATATCTCGACAATCCGGTCGACCGTTTTAAACGGTGCAACCAGGATCAGAAGGTCTATTTTATTTTCGACAAGATCAATATCGCCCTCACAGGCGATTCCCATTGCGACGCCGTCGATGGAGCATTCCTCCATGATAATCTTGCTGCCCTGCAGCTTTGCGCTGACGGTCATGCCGTGATAGGCAAAACCCTCTCCCGTCAGATCCGGGATTTCTCCCCGATATATTTCCGTTACGTTTAAAATGGCCAACAATTTTGCCAGCAGTCCAAAACGATAGATGCGGCCTTCCTCGGCGGAAAAGGAAACCTGGCCGGTCAAAGATCGGCTGATGGCTTCCGGTTTAGCCTTGGCCAGTATCTCTCCACTCAAATTGTAGGCACCGGTCGCCAGGTCTTTTTTAGCCGTCCAACAGGGCAGGGTGTATTCGAGTTTGCCATCGACGGTGGTCGGCACAACGTACAGATCCAGGGTTTGATTGGCAAAATTCATCAATCCCCGAATAGAAATGCCGCATAAATCAGCCCGTTTAACCGTCACCGTAACTTTGTCCGATTGAAAGGTGACATCGGCCTCCAAGGGACTGACCGTGTGCGAACCCCATTTGAATCCGGCCGATCTAACCGTTATTGTCCCCAGCATTTTGCCCGAGTCGCTGCTCCCTGCCGACCGCTTATTCTGTTTTGCCATATGCGACAGGAGTGAATCGATTTGCTCCCAGTCCAAACCGTCCGCTTCAACGTTTAAGTTGGTCAGGATTTCGCGTTCTGATAGATCCATGCTTCCCGTCAGGTTCAAATGGTTGGCCCCCCAATGCAAATCTATTGTTTTTAAGTTTACGATTTTCCTCGGGGCTTGACGGGAGCTTTTGGTGGAAACGACGATTGCCCCCCGGTTTATCCTCAGTGGATCCTTCAAAGCTTCCGAATTTATGACGACGTCCGTGGCTTCGGCCTTCAGTTGCCAATGCCATTTTTGCGGCGCATTGAAGGGACCGTTGATGTCAATTTCGGAAAGGGCGAGGGTGCCGTTGGCAGCTGTGATGGTATTGATTCCGGGTTTTAAATCCTCAAAGGAGGCGAGCAACGGATACATTTCTCCGGGGAAAAGTATGGCCGATTTACTGCTGAGCTTGAAGGCTTTTTGCCGGTTCAGGTCAAAGACGGCAGAAAAACTGGATATCTGTGATTTTCCCAAATAGGCATCAAGGTCTTTGAGCACGAATTGGTTGTCACGCCACGCCAGTTGTCCCCGTCCGATCCGAAAGGTTCCCGGCAATCCCCAGGAATCCAATGTAATTCGATTGATGGCAGCAGAGATCTCCGGCTTTTGTTTTGTCGCACCGGACAGCGGACCGCTGTATGTCACATTTTTAAAAACAAGTTTTCCGTTCAACGGCAGGATGGGATTAAGCGTTCGAGCATATTTTTCATCGGTGAATACCAGCGACGAAATGTCCTCCGGGTCAAATATAGCATCTTCTGCCCGGACACGGATGGACGGCCGTTTTTTCCAGTCTGCTCGCCCGGAGACTTTGGTAATTGAAGATTTGCCCATCGCAGCATCAATGCCTGAAAACTTTATTTGCGATTTCTGCCAGGTAAACTGCCCCCGGTCGATTAGCAGATTTGCGGGTAATCGAGCCGAGTTTAACACAAGCTGGTTGACGCTGCCCTTTGATTGAAAATCCCATTTTTGCGGATTGAAAAGCGGTCCGACGACCCGGCTGTCATCGATGGTAACGCTTCCCGTTATGGAGCGGAGATCGGCCAGGCGGGGTTTGAGCGTGTCAATGGCGCTAAACCAGGTATACAGCTGTTCCACGTTAAATTTGGCAGAGCGCACTCCAGCTTCAAATTTTGGTGTATCGGTCCAGTCGATTGCAGTCCAAAGGCCAGATAGGGTTGACGGACCAATCGCGGCACTAAAATTCTGCATGGAAATCCTTCTATCTGCATGGACAAAACGACCGCCTTTGAGGCCTATCGGGTAGGGTATCCGATCATAACGCAGCATGAAATCTGCATCTGATACCTCGATTCTGGCGCCCATGTTGTTCAAGCTGTCGCCCAGGATAAGAATCCCGTTGGCCTTGCCGTTGACTTCTTGAATCCGGCCAAGCTCACGCTGGAAATCCGTATCCGGGATAAGCCGTCTCAAAACCGCCGGAACCTGGGAGAGGTCCGCCTGGATTCCGATATCCAAATGGAACGGGTCAAGATTTGGGTTTAGTCCCATGGCCAGGGTTCCCTTCCGCCCAAGAGAATTACCGTAGCCGGCCGTCAGATTTTTTCCGTGCAAAACGCCGTTGATGATGTCGACGTCCCCGAAAACATCCGTTAAATCCAACTCAGCTCCGGGAATATAGATTTCTCCGCGCTCCATGCGCCCCTTGATGGTCAGATTATCCAGGTCGCCGAAATCGGCAACCGCCGCTCCCCTGAGGTCCATCGTAAACCAGGGAACATTTCCGCCGCGAATGATATCACACAGGATTTCGATTATCTTAGATGCCCGGGCCAGTTTCAGGGCGGCCTGCCTGACCGGTTTCGTCTGGATTTGGGAAGCTGCGATGGATAACCGGATATCCTGCTGTTTCTCGTCATATACAAACAGTCCGTTCAAATTTAGCCGGGGATCGGCCAGCTTTAATTCGGTCAATTCAACTCGAATTCGTTTTTGATTGACCTCTATCGTGCCTTTGATACGGCTTTCTTTGAGCACCAATTTTTCCTCAGCGTAAATCAACTCCAAAAGGGGGATGGCTCCCTCCACCTCAGCCTGGAGGTTCCCGTTGCCGTCAGATTTTAGATCAATGGAAACATTGGCCCTTGTATCCGTGATTTGAACAGACGAATGGGGAAGGAGATAGGCGATCAAGGTTTGAGGACGAAATCGGGAAAGGCGCACGCGGCCGACGCCTTTAAAGTTTTTGGGGTCGATCGACCCGTTAATTTCAATTTGCTGCCAGAGATTGGACTTACATTTTATGCTGAAATCAAGCATATGGTCGTTGTCGACATAAGCGGCTTGCAGTTCCCTGAGCTTGAAAATATGGCCGAATGGGTCGGTCAAATTGATCCGGCCGTTTCGTATTCTAAGGTTGCCCTCGGGCAATTTAAATTCCGGCAATTTGCGCACGCCATTCAGCAAAGCTTTAACTTGGTGATCAAAGGACGGCGCCTGATCCCTCTTTTCCGGGGGCACATCTCCGATCTGCGGCAATTTCATTGAGTAATCCGCATAATCTAGCGTCACCACTGCAATCTCAAATTCCCCCCGCAACAGAGGTAACAGCTTGGGATATAAACGCATCCACCGAATATCGATCGTGAAACTGTCGGGTATGGATATTTTGGCGGTTTGAATCGATACGTGGGGACGTGGAAAATAAGAAAGCTTCAATTTGCGATAGGCTATCTGTCCGCCGACTTCTCTGGATATCTTCTCCCTGATGCTCGTTTTGACGAGTTCCAGATTTAACAGGCCGGGCGTAAATACGACGACAACTCCGGCTAAAAAGACACAAACCAGCAGAACTCTGATCAGCCAGCCGAATATTTTTTTTCGTTTACTCATTAGTGGAAGAAGACCTGATAGCCCCTGTTAACTGACATCCATATTGTCGAATTTGATTGGAAAAGCCGATAATCGGAGAACCCGGCCGGCTTCATTCCGACGTTTAGTGACTATAATATCAGCAACTCAACCAAATTAAAACATAATCATAATTTGATATAGCCGCAAAAAAGCGCAAAAGTTAATTTTGGCTATCAGTAATATCGATACGTTACAAAGTCAAAATTCGACAATTTTGACTTTTTACGAGACCGTCATAATTTCAGCGCCCGGAAAAACAGCCGATTGCGGATTTTAACCCGCTTCTTGACACTCCCCATTGGGATAATTAGTCTCTTTTTCGGAGTTCAGCCGGATGCAGCATATTTCATCCCTCTGAGACCGGTGTTCACGGATCCCATCAAGAGCGACAGAAATGGTTTCCGCGTGTACCGGCCTCGAAAGGCCTGCGCTACGGGCGGTCTGACATCTATTTGGTGAACTCCTTGCAACCCAAGCATACCCTATTTTATTTCTACTGGAGGAAGTATAATGTCCGATGATAATGACGCACAGAAAAAATTTGATGAAGGCATGGCGGAATTCGTTGATCATAATTACGATAAAAGCATCGAACGGCTGTCTGAGGCCATCGAGCTCGATCCTGATTACGCTCTGGCCTTTAAATCCCGCGGAGCAGCCTATTTGAGATCGGAACAGGTTGAAGCTGCCATTGCCGATTTTGACACCGTGATCCGGATGGATCCCGCAAATGCCAGAGCATATCACCTGCGCGGGCTGGCATATGAAAAAACCGGTGATGATGAGAAAGCCATGAATGACTTTAACAAAGCGATTGAACTGAAATCGGACTACGGTGCGGTTTACTACAGCCGTGCCAATCTAAATACCAGATTGGGCCGCACAGACCAGGCGACCGAGGATATTCGCATGGTAACCCACCTGACGGAGGTCAATATCGAAACGTTCTCCAATACCAATAATGTCTGGCGCTCCCAACAGCTGCGGTTTGAAGCGACGACCAACGACGACGCAACCATGGAACGGTAATAAGCGTTCAACGGTTCAAGGTTTACCCGCCGCCGGCGGCGACCAGGGTTCACCGTTCAGGGTTGCCATTGTTTAAGGGTGCTTACACAATGAAAGCCATGATTTTGAAACGGATTGGCAGTTTAACGCACAACCGGGAACCGCTGACTCCGACTAACCTGCCGAAACCGGTTCCCGGCGCCGGTGAAATCCTTCTGAAAGTCGCAACCTGTGGTGTTTGCCACACTGAACTCGATGAAATCGAAGGCCGGACTCCTCCGCCCCGGTTACCGATTACGCCTGGACATCAGGTCGTCGGCAGGGTGGTACAAATCGGGCCGCAGGCCAGGCAGTTCGAAATCGGTGACCGGCTCGGGGTCGCGTGGATTTTTTCGGCCTGCGGTGCCTGCAACCGGTGCAAAGGAGATGCGGAGAACCTATGCCGCCATTTCAGGGCGAC
>JASJCE010000094.1 GCA_030066155.1 Desulfobacterales bacterium
TCCGGAGATGCCGGAACCACAATATCGCGCTGAGTTATATCTGACAGGAATTGGCAAAAGTACGAATTGTTGATCAGCCCACCGTCTACTGACAGGCTGCCGTGCTCACCGATCAGTCGGGATATCGCTTCCAAGAGTTGTGCCGTGCGCAGGGCGATACCTTCAAGGACCGCCTGGCAGAGATCCGCTTTGGTAGTATCCAGACTCATTCCCAGCCACAGGCCGGCGGCCGAACGATCCCAAAACGGGCAAGCCAGCCCTGATAAAGCGGGCACGAAGACGAGACTGCGCAATATCGCGGCTGGCTTTGTGAAATGGTCAATTTCGCTAAATTCGCTAAACAAGCCGAGGCTTTTAACCCAGTTTAGGGCAGAGCCGGCATTGTAAACCCCCGCATCAACAGCATATACCGGCTTTCCATCGGCCAACTGCCAGGCAACAGTGGATAAAATACCGCTGGAATGATCGCTGTAAATGCGCTCGCCGACATTGGCCAGCGCAAAAACGCCGGTTCCGAAGGTCGCTTTCACCTGACCCGCTTCATAGCAGCCGTGACCCAACAGAGCGGCTTGCTGATCGACGACGCTGGCGGTGATGGGAATCATCCGGCCCCGGGATGTGAAAACACCAAAATAGGCAGTCGTGGGTCTGATCTCCGGTAAAATCTCCATCGGAATTTCAAAAAGTTCACAAAGCTCCGGATCCCAGTTACATGTTTTCAGGTTCATCAAACTGGTTCGAGATGCAGTGGTTACGTCTGTAGCATATTCACCTGTCAGCCGGTGGATAAAAAAACTATCGGAAGTGCCCAGCTTAAGTCGCCCTTTTTTAAGCAGCTTTTGTGCCTGGGGAACGTGTTTTAAAATCCAGCGCAGCTTAGAAGCTGAGAAATAAGGATCTAATGGCAATCCGGCCCGTTCAAGAACGAGCTGCTCGGCTCCTTTAGCCTTCAGTTCATTCGTAAATTTTGACGTCCGCTGATCCTGCCAGACAATGGCATTGTTGATGGGTTTACCGCTGGCGCCGTCCCAGGCGATGACCGTCTCCCCCTGATTGTCGATGCCGATGGCATGGATGTCTTTTTCGGCTTCAATGGCATTCCGAACATTGTCTAAAAGGGTTTCAGGATTGTGTTCTACCCATCCGGCATGCGGATAGATTTGGGGATGCTCTACAGCGCTGCAAAATCGGAAATGACCGTTAGTATCCAAAATATAGGATTTTGTCGCTGTCGTACCCTGGTCAATCGCAAGAACCCGTTTCATCCATAAACTCCGAATATATTATCGGCAAATACTGTACCTACTGCCCCCTGTACCCCAATCTGACCAATCCGAGCCGGATAAGAAAGAACAGGATGATCAGAATCAGAAAAACCAGGCCGTTGATCACAGCAGCCAGGGAATACAGCTCGGGTTCAATGCCATGCCGCAATGTGCCCCAGGCAATCGTTGGGAGCGTAGCGATGGCCCCGACATTGTAAAACGTAATTTCGAGATTATTGAAGGCCAGAATAAAACTGACCAGGAATGCTCCCAGTATCGACGGCCATATGGTTGGCAGGGTCACCTCCCAGAAACAGCGCGACGGACGGGCCCCGAACACCATGGCCGCTTCATCCATCCGCCAATCATAGCGCGTCAACTGGGCCAGGATCACCAGAAACGCAAAGGACAGTGCCTGGGTGGTATTGGCCAGGATCGCGGAGGTGAGGTTGCCGGGCAAGCCCAGGATGTTGCGGTGAAACATCAGGGATGAAATCCCGATCAAAATACCGGCAACAAATAGCGGAGACAGGTAAAGCACCGCAAAAAATCCCCTCAATCGGGACGGATACTTCAGCAGCCCGATTGCTGCCGAGGCGGCGAAGATGCTTGCCAGAGCGCCGGTCCCGATTCCAATTAAAAAACTGTTGAGCAAGCCCAGGTGAAAGTCGCTCATTATCCAAAGTCGCTGATACCATTCCCAGGTAAACTCCGGTGGAAAAGGCCAGACGGTGTTGTCCACGAAAGAGACATAGATAATGAAGAATATCGGGAGATAGAGAAATAGGTACAAAAAAACGAGCAAACTCGACTGGGTCGCAACAACCGCCTTTTCTCCGGGACTTACGGCCGCCATTTAAAACTCCTCCCCGGTATAACCACTGCGCTGCAAGTTTATGGTACGCCAGATGATGAATATAAATACCAAGCAGATGCAGAATAAGACGACACCCATGGCAGAGCCCAGGGCCCACGTGCCGGTTGCCCCGAACTGATGTTCGAGAATATTCCCGTAAAGGGCTCCGTTGACGCCGCCGAGAAAACGAGGGGTTACAAAGGCAGCAAAGGTTGGAATAAACACCAAAACAATGCCAATAGCGGTTCCGATCCAGTTTAACGGCCAGGTAATCTCCAGGAATGCCCGCCATGGCTTGGCGCCGTTGACATAGGCAACCTCCAGGAGTTCGAAATTGAAATTGAGCAAGGAGAGGTAGATTGCCAGGACCATAAATGGAATCCAGAGATAGACCAAACCAATGGCCGATGCAACATTGGAGTACATCAGGATTTCAATCGGATCAAATCCAAAGGTCTGCAACGCCATGTTTAACAGCCCGATGGGACCCAAGATTTGCTGCATGGCGGTGACCCGTAAAATGATGCCTGTAAAAAAAGGTGCCGCGGTCAGTAGCACCAGAATCAAGCGATATCGTCCGCCGCGTTTGGCGATCAGATAAGCCACCGGATAAGCATAGATCAGACATGCCAGGGAAACCGACACAGCCATGACCAGTGAGCGCCACATAAATGTCAAATAAGTCTTCTGGCCCAGAATGGTCTTGTAATTTTCAATATTCCAATCGGCAATCAGTTCGTAACTTTCGGTTCGCCAAAAACTGAAAACCAGTATGGAAATAAGCGGCAGAACTAAAAAGATGAGCAAAAACAGGGCACCCGGCAAGGTGAGCAGTGCAAAGCGGAAACCGGGGCGCTGCCGCATTATCCAAAAGGACGCCATATTCAATCTCCTTGCGCCAGGAAGGCATCGCCGGCTTCCGGCAGCCAACTCACTTCAACGGGTTGGCGGATTTTCAGCTCCGGCAAATCGGTTGCGGCACTGACGACCAATTCTTCGCCGTTTTCCAGAATGACAAAATAATCCGAGTGCTGCCCTTTGAAGATAATATCCCGCAACTTGCCGACCAAACGGTTCATGCCCTGCACAGGTTCCTGTTGCCCGGGAGGCTGAACGTGAATTTTTTCATGTTTCAGGAAATAATCAATTTCAGCGCCGCCGTTTGCATCTGAAGGCATCGGGATGGCCAGATCAATCCCTTTCCAATCCATTCTGCCGATATTGCTGTCTACGTGTTTTAATTTTCCGCGGATATGATTCGGTGATCCCAAAAAAGACGCGACAAAACGGGTTTGGGGGTTGCTGTATAGTTCGAGTTTGGCGCCCACCTGTTCAAATTTACCATTATGCATGACGGCCATGCGGGAGCTCAGAGTCAGTGCCTCTTCCTGATTGTGAGTTACATAAATAAATGGAATATCCAACTCGGCCTGAAATCGTCGCATCTCCACTTCCATTTCTTTGCGCAACTCCAGATCCAGGTTGGCCAGCGGTTCATCCAAGAGCAGGATATCGGGTCGTGCCACCAATCCACGGGCCAGGGCCACCCGCTGCTTTTGTCCGCCCGAAAGCTGATGGGGATAGCGATTCCCATAGCCTTCCATCCTGACCAGTGACAGAACCCAGTCGAGCTGTTCTTTTTGTCTGCTGCGAGGCAGGCGCTGCATCTTTAAAGGGAAAGTGATATTATCGGCGACCATTTTATGGGGGAGGAGCAAAAAATCTTGAAACACCATTCCAATTCCACGGACGTAGGGCGGCAGGCGGGTGACATCACGTCCACCAATGTAAACCGAGCCATTGCCCGGGGTTTCCAGGCCGGCAATGATTCGCAGCAGCGTCGTTTTCCCGGAACCGCTTGGACCGAGAAGGGAGAAAAATTCGCCCTGACCGACGTCGAGGCTCACCTTGTCAACCGCGCGAATCCGGTCAAACGTCTTTTCGACTTGATCCAGCTTTAGAGCAGGCTCGGGCATAACAAATTTCCATGGTTTGAAAGATTGATCCCCGTAATTGCATAAAATACTGCATTCTCAAGTGGTCGTTGCAATGAAAACCGTCGCTGGCATTGACTGATTCTGGTTTCTGGATACTGGATGTTTTTGGATTTCATCATTATTGTATTTTTAGATATCCAGCATCAAGTATCAAGCATCCAGCATCTGTACTGAAAACACAACCAGCTGCCGCATATTAGCGACGTTCGATGACAAAAATCTATGCAATGTCAGGAATAATATGTTGAGGAAGCGCAGCCATATTGGCGGCACTTCCTAATTTTGATTTGTGATATAGAACCCGGTTTCCAAGGCCATTTGATCAGGCTGCTTCGACCTCGGACCAAATGCGCTCCCATTTTTCCGGTGATGACGGCGCGTCAAACTGATACAACCCTTTGATTGCATCGGTGTTGTTCAGAAAAAGCGTGTCGACGTAGCGTTTGGGGATCATTTTGCGCACATCCACTGTGGGCGCCCAGCCGATTTCTTCGGCCACGATGACCATGTTCTCGGGTTTCAATCGGAAGTTAATCCACTTATGAGCCAATTCGGCTTTCTCACTATCTTTGACACCGGAAGTCAAACACCAGGTATCCACCCATCCCAGTCCACCTTCTTTGGGATGGAGCAAATGCTTCATGCGCAGCTTGGATTTGCCGTCAAGGTAGTCAAAGTGGATCAGTCGGTAGACGCCGGACCATTCCGGGGCAGCCCAAACCGCCTGAGCGCGAAGCAGCCTTTCCAGCGTAGCCTCATCGTTCCAGCGGGTCAGAAGATATTTTTTCTGCTCGATAAGGAGTTTTTTGCATTCTTCAAGTTCGTTGTCATATAACACATAGGGATTGAAGGGTTTGCCGTCCGGACGCGGCTTATCCTTGGTCCCCATCCGGTAGCATACCAGGATTCCGGTTAAAGCGATATTCTCCTCGAAACGAGCGCTGACACAAAGGTGTTTTTTGTATTTCGGGTTGTAGAGCAGATAAATGGAATCGGAGTCTTCTTCAGCCACTTTGTCCATATTGATCGTTATCCCGTATCCTCCCCAGCAGTTGGGTGCAGCAATCATGTTGGGTCCGGTTTCCTCTTTGAGCAGCATGAAATTGGGCGGCATGAAAACCGGAAATACATGCTGCATATTGGAGATCTTACCGTAATCAACGGGCTGTGTCAGACCCTGTTTGGCATAGAGTCTTGGCCAGAAGCCATCGGCCATCACCAGGTCAAAGTCTTTCACCCCTCCCCCGCGCAGTTTGTTGTAAGCTTCCGAGTTTCCGTCGAAGAACCCGGCACTGACCTTGCAGTTATACTGTTTCTCGAATTTGGCCGTCAGCTTTTTCACATTGTAGTGTTCCCAACCGAGCCAGCGCAGCTCCAGTTTGGCGGCCTTGGAAGTGCGGACAAAAGGCCCCATGGAGGCCGTGGTGAAAACAACCGCAGCGCCGGTTGCACTTTTTTTGAGAAATGTCCGCCGCGTCAACGGTTGCTCAAATACTTTTTTTATTTCGCCGTTTTTGGTGTCGCGAATTTTACCCATTTTGACCCTCCTTTTTTAATGGTTGACGGTTGCTCCAATTTCTTTGGCCGAACAGGGTCTATCAGCTTTCAGAGCTCAAGAGGTCAAGGTCCTAATTTATCCGCCCTGAAAAATAAAATATTGAGGATTGTGTCTTGAAATTAAGTTCCGGCGGATAAATTATTTGATGCTTCGCATATCTTTAAACTATATTCTCTCCTTTTAGTATATAAGCGCCGCCTCCGGCTAAAAAACAGCCGGTCTGATCGGAAAAGAAACTATGATGGTTTTTATTAAGCCACAAAGACACTAAGGCACTAAGATTAATATTAAATATATTTGTTTAAGTCTTTTCTTGGTGTCTTGGTGTCTTAGTTGCAAAATCATCATTTTGAATGAAGTTTCTCACGAACCTATTTGCCACATATCGGCTTCATCCGCGGGCAAGCAAAATATCCACCATCTCGGCGTAGCCGTATCCACCTTTTTTTTGTGTCACCCAGGTCGGTTCGTTGGGCAATCTGCCTTTAAAATCCAAAACATTGGCCACACCAACCGAATTTGGAAAGTACGCAAACATCGGGGCATCATTGGGAGCGTCTCCAATAAAAATGATGTTCTCTTTGATTGCTTCCAGATTCTCTCCAAAAACCTCTTCCAGTAAAAGCCGAGTCATCGTCAATTTATCATACTCGCCAAACCAGCCGTTGACATGGATGGAGCTCGGTATTGCTATGGCACCTGCCTTACGGAATAGCTCAACGATACGATCGACATCTTTGGTGGGAAGCCGCGGTACATCTTCACAATAGTCGATGGCCAAATCCGCTTCGCGATACGGCTGATCTACCGACAGGTC
Source organism: Desulfobacterales bacterium (assembly GCA_030066155.1). Lineage (GTDB taxonomy): Bacteria > Desulfobacterota > Desulfobacteria > Desulfobacterales > JAFDCJ01 > JAFDCJ01. Next base: position 6,494 of record JASJCE010000094.1, read on the forward strand.
AGAGCCAGGGACTTTTTCCAGAATTTCCAGCTTTAATTTCTCCAATTTTTGGCGATCCACCTGGCGTTCGCTTTCCGACTTAAAAAAGCGTCGCTCCATCTTGTGTGTCGCGTCATCATACCGGAAGTAAAAGGCGCCGTTTTCGCCAACCAGACCATCCACCGGCCACATTCGCGCAATATGATCGCACCATCCGGCCGGTCTGCCGGTAATGGGGATGCTGCGAATCTTCGCCTCCTGCAGCCGCTCCATGGCAACAAAAACAGCGGCCGGCAGGCGTCCGTTTATAGTTAGGGTGTCATCAATGTCCGTCAAAACGTACCGAATATGGTTTCTAAATTGAGCCGGGAATTGTTCGAAAGGCTTCATAGTTGTGACCTATTCCGTTGAGGGTTCCAAAGAGCAGATATACCGGTTGTCATAAATAGGTTCAGATTGGACTGTGTAATTCACAGACGAAGACAATTTCACATAATATCTTTAGGTTACCGTAATGTATGACAAACGCTCTAGATATGCGGAAATGCAAAAGGCCGAAGTTACAAAGGAATGATACTTATGGATTTTGAATACAAAGTTTTCCAGCAAGCTGTCAATAGTGAAAAAAACAGCGAAAATAAAAAAGTCTCCGCGCCGAATGGATACCCGTGCAATCCCAGGCGGGAGACTTTCTGAAATCGAGTTGAAAACAACTAACTTTTAAATATCGATAATTGGGTCTAATTTTTTAATTCTGCCAATATGATCGGTTGCTGATCGTCTTGTTTGATGACGTCGTAGCTGTAATGTACATCCTGGTATTCTGACCGAAAGCGATTGACTTCCTCTTTAACGGTTTTTTTATCCTTGATGCATTCTTTGATGAGCTCTGCGATGCGGCCCATTTCTTCTTCGCCCATGCCGACCCGCGTCATTTCCTGAACGCCGATGCGAATGCCATCCGGGCGGTCGTGATTTTTAAGCGGCTCGTGGGGAAGCATATTCATGTTCAGGATAATGTCATTAATTTCCAATGTCTTGGAGACCTTCTCGCCGCCGCGGAATTCTCTGACATTGACGGCCACTTGATGGGTTTCGGTGTAGCCGAACGCTTTGCCCTGAACATCGAAACCATGCCGATCCAACTCAGCCGCCAGCGCTTTGGCGTTATTAATTGTATCTTCGGCGTACTGCTCGCCGAATTCCATGAATTCATATGCGCATATGGCCATCTGGGCCAGCGTATCCAGATGGTGGTTGCTGGATGAGCCCGGAAATGCCCCCCGATCGATCTTGCGCCACTGGTCTTCTTCCATGTTGCTCAGAATGATGCCGCGCTGGCTGCCGAAAAAAGTTTTGTGGGTGCTGGCCGTCATGAGGTAGGCGCCTTCCAGCAGCGGTCTTTGAAATTGTTTTCCGGCAATCAATCCTAACACATGGGCCGCATCGAACATGATTTTGGTATTATATTTTTGACAGACGTCAGCAATTTCCGTGACGGGCTCCGGAAATAGAAACAGGCTTTTGCCGAGAACGATCAATTTGGGTCTGGCCTTTTCGATTAGATACGTGGTTTTGTCCACGTCCATGTGATAACCGTCTTCGGACAGGGGGATATCGATGATATTTCGGGTAAATTTCCCAAGGGAGCCTTCGCGATGATGGCTGATGTGACCGCCGGCCGGTGTTGAATTCACCATCACGACATCGCCCGGTTTTACGAAGCGGCTGAAAAAAGCCTCATTCGCATTGGTTCCGCTGATCGGTCTAACCTCGGAATGATCGCATTCGAAGAGGATTTTTAAATTGGTTTTGAGCTGGTTCTCGATGTCATCGATATAGGAAGTGCCGCGGTAGTATCTTTCGCCGGGATGGCCTTCAGCATAGCGGTGGGCAAAATCCGAGCCGGCCATAAACCGGACCCGCCGGCTGACCACATTTTCGCTGGCAATAAGGTTGATGCATTTGTTCCGCCAGCGGTTTTGCTTTTTAATTAAATGTTCAATTTCAATAACTTCTTTTTCGTACATTATAATTACTCCTCCTTGAGAAATGGTATATTCAGGGATATAAATTGGTTTTTGAGAACTTATAAAGCTCGTTTGATCTTCGGCCAGTCGGATTAATTATTTTATGCTGCGCATATTTTTTCTATTTGAGTGTAAAAACCAGCAGGATTCAGCTCAGATGATTCATTGTAATCGGAATTTACCATATATGTACGAATTTCCGTGCACAGATCGCACTTGTTAATATAGTTGTTTATTTGGGGCGCAAAACCAAACATTTCTGTGGCCATTGAAACCAGGCCCCGGATACCCTCGGAATATAGCTTGACCAGAATCGGGTACTTGTCCGCCGATAACCGCGAACCCAAATCATCGCATGAGATGACCAACCCCGAGCACAAGCCCGGAATGTAGTTGCCGAAAAGATCCATGTGAAAATGGCTGGTGTCGCTTAATTCAACCGCGCATCCACCTGGGTTTTCATCAAGCACTTGTTGAAGGGTCTTTTTGCCCAACCAAGGGCGAAACGTCTCCAAAGCCCTGCCGCCCAGATGAATCCAGTAACGCTGCATAATTTGCATCAAATAATCATCGCCGAAGCGCTGTTGGTATTCGTTCAATGAATGCGGACGGGTTGTATCAAAACTGGTTAAATCGGAGACGAAATCGGAAACCCACGGGAATATCCCGATACCGGCGTGTTGGGCAGCATCGACTACACCCTGCACCCTGGCAAAGGGTATCTGCTCATTGTGGAAAGGACTGATGGAGACCAGCAGTGTGTGCAAGCCTTTATCCCGCAGACGAGATAACAGGCTAATGGCTGAGTCGTTATCTTTAAACCATGATGAGTTGGTTTCAACATATTCGATCGATACCCCGACCGCCTTTGCAACTTCAAGTACGGTGATCAGTATTTCTGGCCTTAACAGGGGTTCTCCGCCACCAATATGAACGGCTCGGCATCCCATGGCGCGAATTTTCTCGAGATTTTCACGGGCGGTCTCTGCGTCGATGTACTGCTTCTCCCACTGCGGACTGCAATTATACAGGCAGTGCCGGCAGCTGGAGCTGCAGAAATAATTCGTTATCAAGCCACCGGATTTAAGCCGGTTTATAGAAAATTCAGCCATTGTCATTTATAAATTGTATCGGTTACGTTGTCTAGTAAATTTTGGATTTTAGAATTTAGATTTTAGATTGGCGGTATCGCTTCGCTCAATCCATTAGTAGAATAGACAGAATACATTAAATCCAAAATCCGAGATCCAAAATCTAAATTAGCTGTCTATTCAACTAATCAACTTTTCAACGAACCAACTGAAGTCCTACTTCAACGCTTCCTTTATTCGGCCCATTGCCTTTTCCACATTCTCGTAATTGTTGAAGGCGCTGATGCGGATATACCCTTCTCCGCATTTGCCGAATCCGGCACCGGGCGTACAGACCACACCGGCTTTATTCAGCAACCGGTCAAAAAATTCCCAGGAGTCGGTCTGTCCGTGAATCCAAATGTAGGGGGAGTTTTCACCCCCGATGCACTCAAATCCGAGGGTCGACATTTCTTTCCGGATCAAAGCCGCATTTTTCAGGTAGTAATCAATCAGCTCTTTGGTTTGCGTCTTGCCGGATTCGGTATAGACCGCTTCGGCTGCTCGCTGGACCGGGTATGAGACGCCGTTAAACTTGGTCGATTGACGTCGATACCATAGCGCATGCAGAGACTGTTCGGTTCCATCTTTGGTGTAAGCCAAACAGGATTTAGGAACTACCGCGAAAGCACAGCGGATGCCCGTGAATCCGGCTGTTTTGGAAAAGCTGCGAAACTCGATGGCCACATCACGGGCCCCTTCGATTTCGAATATCGACCGCGGCAGTTCCTTATCCCGAATAAAAGATTCATAAGCTGCGTCGTATAAAATGATAGCCTTATTTTCCCGAGCAAAATCAACCCATTCCTGCAGTTTCTTTTTTGAAATGGTTGCGCCACTGGGATTGTTGGGGAAGCAAAGGTAGATAACGTCCACTTTTTCATCCGGAAGCGCCGGAATAAAGCCATTTTCATTGTTGCCTTCCAGATAAATGATGCCGTTGTAGCGGCCATTGTCATATGATCCGGTACGCCCGGCCATTACATTGGTGTCCACATAAACCGGGTACACCGGATCCGGAATAGCCACCCGGATGTCGGTTGAAAAAATTTCCTGAATATTGCCGTTGTCGCATTTGGCGCCGTCGCTGACAAATATCTCATCCGGAGCGATATCGGCACCTCTGGCACGAAAGTCCTGTTCCGCAATTTTATCCCTTAAAAACTCGTATCCCTGCTCCGGGCCATATCCCCGAAAGGTCTTCGAATCCGCCATCTCGTCAATTGCCTTGTGAAAAGCGTCGATACAGGCCTGGGGCAGGGGGCGGGTGACATCACCGATGCCCAGTTTGATGATTTCCCGATCCGGATTTGCTTTTTGAAATGCCGCTGTTCGATTCTTGATCTCGGCAAATAAATACGATGCTTGAAGTTTGTTGTAGTTCTCGTTGATGGTAATCATTCTCGCCCCCGTTTTGCGCAACAAAAATTAAAAGTTCATCTTATAGGCATAAAACACGCTAAAAGGAAATAGTCTATTGGGATAGTTGATTCGTTGACTGGTTGACTGGTTGATTCGGAACCTTAAGGATTTCAGCTATTGTCAGTTGTGTCATCGATCGAGATCTGGGATGTTTCTTTATAGGTTCTGAATGCAATGGACGTGCGAATTGAGCTGACACCCTCAATGGATTTGATTTTTTCCCGGATCAGTTGCTCCAATTCTTCCATCGTCGCTCCTCGCACTTTTACCATAAATGCATCCGCTCCTGCGACATAATGGACCTCCTGTACTTTCGGTCGGTGAGCGAGTTTTTTGCCGATGGCGTCATCATCTGCATTTTCATTGGTTTTTACGGTTAGAAAGGCGACCAGCCCTTTCTGAAAATAATCCGGATTTAGGCGCACTTCGTAGCCCTGGATAATATTCTGTTTTTCGAGCTTGCGGATTCTTTCCAGAACGGCTGACGGCGCCAATCCGACCTGTCGAGCCACTTCCACGTTTGGAATCCGTGCTTTTTTCTGGAGAATTTTCAGAATTTTTAAGCTAATATAATCAATCATTCTGTTTTATCCTAATATAGCAGAAAAATATTCTGTGCCTCTTGGTTTGTCAATAAAATTATTCTATATGATTGAAACATTATTTTTTGCCAGATGAGAATAATGTAAAATTACAAATTTGATACGGCCGCAAAAAAGCGCAAAAAACGCAAAAGCCAAATTTTATACCCAGTATTTCCGATAGGTTACGAAGACAAAATCCGAGCATTTTGGCTTTTTACGAAACCGTCAAATTTAAGATCCATGCAGAACTTTCAGCTGGCGGTTAACACCTTGACATAGCAAGCGGGTTGTTGCTACGAGAAGCTATAGGAATGACTATTGACTATTGAATAATCAATAATTGAGGATAAAAGCCCCTGTAAAACATATATGGGGATATGGATGTGGGAAGGTAGCCGAAAGCGCATGGAATCCTCCGGGTTCTATCTACATGCGGAAAACAAACATATATTGATCGGAGTTGGGGTGAAAATGTTTCCAAAACCGATGCTGGATCGCTACCGGCAAGCTGTGGTGGATAAGAAGCTCGGCGCAGAGTTGAAAAAGGTTGTTCAGAAAGTCTCGGATCATGGATATCTGGTCGACGGCCAGCATTACTTTTGTTATGTGCAGAAATATAGTAACCGGGTTGCCGAAAACGCCTGAAAGGCATAATACTTCTGCCTGGTTAGGGCCTATCCTGTCGTAGACTCGAGGCAAAGTCGGATCACCAAGACAAAAATTGGTAAATTGTCTGCGATTGTCCGCGGCTGTCTGCGGCCAATGCATTTTTTTGGGTTTGCTGCATATGATTGGCGCAAATGTTATTCGATTCAATTTTTCGGAGAAAATCTTAAAATGAACAGCATGTCAGTATCCATTCCGATATCCAAAGAAGACAAGGTGTCCGGTGTTATTTCAGTCCCGGCAGATTTCAGGAAAGAAAAAACTATCGGTGTTATACTGGCCCACGGGGCGGGCAATGATATGGAAAACCCGCTGATTGTCGATTTGGCCAGGGGACTGGCGGACGCAGGATTTTTGACTTTAAGATTTAATTTTCTGTATAAGGAAAAAGGCCGCAAGGCACCGGATTCTCAAAAGAAATTAGAGATGACCTGGATGCAGGTATACCGGTTTTTGGAAACGCACCCGAAATATGCCACGGATAAAATCATAGCAGCCGGTAAATCCATGGGAGGGCGTGTGGCATCCCAGATGGCTGCCAGTGGTGACCTGCCAGCGGCTGGTCTCATCTTTTTAGGATATCCCCTGCATCCGCCGGGCAAGAAAGACCAGTTGCGGGATGCCCATCTATACGATCTGCAGGCACCACTGATGTTTTTCGCGGGTTCACGGGATCCTTTTTGTGATCTGGCGTTGCTGCACCCGATATTGGATCGCTTGAAAAGCGACTGGGATCTCGACATCATCGAAGGTGGCGATCACTCCTTCCGACTGCCGAAGTCAGCCAACATCTCGCAGCAGGAAGTACACGACCATATTTTAGGAAAAACGGTCGAATGGTTGAAAGCCGATATTCTTTAATGGCTAATCTTCGGCAGACCGCTCACTATCAATTCCTTCAACGATATGAGAAAGATCAATTCCCATTTTATTGACCATCAGATTGATCAACGCTCTAATTATTTACCGGCAATCATCGAGATTTCGACCATTACGGGCGCCCCCGGTTTGCTACCGGGCAGCGATCCCACCTCCACCGCAGCGCGCGCCGGGGGTGTCAGCCCCTCCTTGGTCCAGTATGGTCCATATACTTTGTTAAAGTCACCATAGTAGTTCAGGTCGGTAATGAAAACGGTCGCCTTTAGCACGTTTGCGAAGGTCATACCAGCCTCTGCTAGAACTTTCTTGAGGTTCTCCATGACGATTTTTGTCTGTGCCTTGATATCTTGCCTGGCGTGCTCCGGAATCGCACCTTTCACGTAGGGGATCTGGCCGGATATAAAGAGCAGGTCACCGTACATAATGGCAGGCGAATACGGCGCTATGGGCTTGATCCCGGCGGGATAAAGAGGTTTTGCTTTTTCACCACCGAATGCATCGGTCGCCGGACCAACACTCCATATGATCACCAAAATTAGCAGAATACCTGTAGTTTTTGCTCTCATCACAGTCCTCCTTTGTTGATAAATTAATGTTATTCACCATCCACGGCGGTATTCGATCACCCCCTCTCTGTTGTGAGGCATCACGCAGGCCTCATCTCCAATTTTGTCATTTTTCTAAAAAGCGCCCTTCGGGAGATGCCCAACAGCATCGCCGCTTTGATTTTGTTCCAGTTCGTCTGGGCCAAAGCCATAGGGATGAGTGTTTTCTCGAGATTTTCAACAGCCGCGAGGACCATCTATAATTTGAAAAGTTAATTTACCTCTTCATCATCCATCCTGGGTTAGCGGGATGAAAATGGAAATGGTTCTACCGTTGCCGGTGCTTGCAGCGTCGGTCGCAGTGGTTAAAAATACGAGCGATGGGTCTGGATATCATCTTGGAGCGTATCTTTTTCTTCCTGAAGCGCCAGATACATGGAGGCGTTCTGGATGGCCAGCGCTCCCAAGTGGGCCAAGGCTTCCAAGATGATCAGAAAATCTTGGGGAAAATCTTCTATTTTTTCCGAATACAGGCGCAATACGCCGATAACTTCATCTTTTAACCTGATCGGGATGCACACCATGGACGCGACGCCTTCCTGTATTGTTTCTGCCCGGTACTGCAGCCGTTTATCTTTTTTGACATTTTTAATGACCACCGTTTTGCCCTTTAGTGCCTCCGCCACGCTCTTTTCGGCCGACACCGGGCCTTTACCCAGGAATTCGTCGCTCAAAGCATGGCTGGCCAACAGATCCAGGACCCCGGTCTCATCGTTCCGCAAACGGATCGTTGCGCCTTTGATGTTAAATGCCTCGCAGGTGCCTGCCGTCATATGATGCAGGACCTCTTTGATATCGAGGCTTGAATTGATGCTGGTGGCCATCTCCAGAAAAAGCATCGAATTTTCTCGAATTCTTTCCAGCAGGCGGCCATTTTCGATGGCCACACCACCCTGATCGGCCAGGGCATCCAGCAATTCAATCTCTTCCGGGTCAAAATCCCGGGGTTCGCCTGTGTAAAGCGAAAGAACCCCGATGGCTTTGTCCCTGACCCTGACCGGTACCGCTAGAATCGACGCTATCCCTTCGGCCTTTTTGGCGGCATGGTTTTCCAGACGCGGGTCGGTGGTGGCATCGCGAAAGTGAAGGTAGCCGCCTTTCGAAATTTCCTTGACCAGACGCTTGGCTTTCATGGGGGCCGCATGCAGATAGCTATCCGACAGGCCTGTCTGGGCCTTGGGCACGAATACATTTTTATCCTCATCGGCCAGGAAAATACAGGCGGCCTTTCCGGACATGGTATCGACGGCACTTTGGACGATAAGGGCCAGGAGCGCTTCCTCACTCATGCTTGTCCCGAAAGCCTTGCTGACGTTGCAAAAAATTTTGAAATACGCATGTTTTTTGGTCATGACGGTTCTCCCTTGATGCCTGCAAACTCATCGATTAACTCCCTTCATAAGCCGTCGGCAAAGGTCAGATTTAGAGCGATGTGCTGGGGTCACTCGATAACGGTAGAACCTTTTCAATTATCACCGGCAGAGCCAGGGGGCTTATGAAGGGAGTTATACCCTGGAGCAGTACATCCTTTTTACTCTGATTTCTTTTGCGTCTCATTGCGCGCCAGTGCTGGTCGGTACACCGCGAAGCAAAAGCCCTATTCGTACGCGTCTCCTTTTTGGAGCTGCTCTTGCGTACGTTTCTGTTCAAGCTTTTTTTGTTTTTCGGCGACAAATTTATTCCTCAACAGCTGAGCCTTTGTGATTCGCGCTTCGCGGGTTGTCTTGACACCTGCCCACCGCATCTCAACGAAATAGCGGTGTTTGAGCAGATCCAACGTTCCGTCGCTTTTGATCTGGGTGATAAATAAATTGAGCCAGGCAAGAAATTCAGGATCGCCTTTGCGGATGGCAAAACCGTAATATTCTTTGGTTACCGGCGCCAGCAAGGGTTTAATTCGGCCGGCCCGGTCCGGATGCGTGCGGGCCCATATATGAACAAAGGGCGAATCGTGAACCGTGGCATCTACTTTACCTTTGAGCAGTGCATCGACGGCCTGGGGGTGATCGGGATAGGTTTTGATGGTATCCGTGGGAAAGAGTTCCCGGGCAAAGCGCTCGATGGTCGTATCGGCTTTTACGCCGATCCGAATGCCGGGAATGTCAACCAACCCAAAATAAGAATTGGTTTGCGCCGGCACCATATCGCGATCTACCAGTGCCGCTTGGCTGACTTCGAAATAGGGATCGGTAAAAGCGACTTTCAAGCCCCTTTCAACAGTGCGGGTCATGGCAGCAATGATGATATCTGATTCACCGGCCAGCAGTTTGGGAATTTGTTCCTTGTAAAGTGACGGCGTAATGAATTTCACCTTCACCCCGAGATAATCGGCGATCAGCTTGGCCAGATCGACATCCAAGCCTTGGATTTTATTATTCTCGATGATGCAAAAAGGCGGATACCCTTTGTTCAGGGATACCCGTAATTCACCTTTGTTCATTATTCGTTCGATTTCTCCCGCATTGACTTGGGATAGAGCCAAACCGACAATTGCCAGTATAAGTGGTAGAATCCTCTTCATTTTGGACCTCCGTTGGTCTAATGATTTGATTGCATTAATAATTCCATCTCAAATAGGCCCTTAACGGGCTTTATCTGACAACATGTTGTTAGAGACGGATAGTTTCGGGTTTCAGTGTTCAGGTTTCAGGATTTCGTCATCCACTTTCCTGACACCCGAAATCCCTGGCCCAGACCCAACTTTGCATGTATTGAGTGGACAAGTCATTGTTGGGATCTCCCATTCTAAACCTTAAAACCAGTAATATTGCACCAGGGCGGGCTGACACCTAAAATTTATGCGACTGCATGGTCAGCGATTTTACATATCTTTACCGCTATGTGTTTGGATCGACAGGGCAGCACCATCTGTGTTGACCGATCTCTGCTCAGGCAGTCTCACCGACAGCCTTGGCCGGAATATCTTTTCCCCAGAGGTTTTCATCTATTTCTTTTTCCGATTTCGCGACACATGAGGTAACGGCAAGGTCTCCGGTCACGTTGAGCGCCGTCCGGCCCATATCCAGGAGCGCATCAATTCCGAAGATCATGGCATAGGCCATGGCCACCGTAGTCCCGGGCTCGACCTTCAGGCCCACCGAATTCAACACCATCAGCAACATAATCGCGCCGGCACCCGGTACACCCGCCGTGCCGATGGAAGCCAGCACCGCTGTCATAATTACGGTCATTTGCTGGCCCAAGGTCAAGGGAGAGCCGATGGCAAAACCCACGAAAATAGCACAAACACCCTGGTAAATGGCCGTCCCGTCCATGTTGATGGTCGCGCCCAAAGGCAGTGTAAATGAATAGACCCCCCTGGAAATTCCCATCTTGTCGCGTGCAACACCGAGGGTCACCGGCAGGGTACCGCCGCTGCTGCGCGTCACAAAAGCGGTGATGGTGGCTTCCTTGGCGCGGGTTAAAAACTGCAGCGGATGGATCCGAAAAATGGCTAGCAAGCCGCCGTAGACCAGCACCATGTGAACCGCCAGTGCCAAATAGACCGAAAAGGTAACAATTCCCAATGGTCCAAAGGCTTCCGCACCCTGCTTGCCGAAGACCACCGCAATTAAAGCAAAAACACCAATGGGCGCGTATTGAAGAATCCAGTTGACCACTTTGTACATGACCTCCGCACCGCCTTCAAAGAATTTGAATACGGTATTGGCCGCATCCCGAACCCGCTCTTCTTCGCTTTCCCGCAAAAAGGCAACACCGATGCCGAAAATGATACAGAAAAAAATGGTCGGCAGAATGTTACCGGAGGAGAACGCGCTGAATGGGTTTTTCGGCACGATGTTGACCAGCGTATCGATCAATGAGGGCTGGCTCAGTTCTTTGCCGAAAGCACTTGCGGCCCCAACCAGCTCCAGGCCTTTGCCCGGGGAAAAGATGTTGCCCATGATCAGCCCCAGCGCCACGGCACAGGCTGTGGTGATCATGTAAATGACCAGCGCTTTTACGCCCACCCGCCCCAGCCGGGCGGGGTGAATGCTGGCCGCCCCTACAATCAAGGTGAACATAACCACTGGCATAACGATCATTTTAAGCAACCGTACAAAGATGTCGCCCAGCGGGCTTACCACAACGATCTTGGGTCCGAAAATCAACCCGGCAATTGCCCCCAATATAAGGCCGAGCAGAATGCGAACTAATAAATTGGTTTTAAAATACCAGTCCAATCCCTTCATAAATTTCCTCCTTCCTTTGCCGGGTTGTATATGCAAACACGGGGTTTATGGAATCCAGTTAAAGTGGAAATGACTAAAAATACCAATATAAGAAGTGCAACTAATCTTTTGGGTACCTGAATGAGTGAAAATAAGAAGTCGGGTTCCAGATTCGGTGGTAGGCAAACGGACTAAGACATTCAACGAGCGAATTCTAGTAGTATCCAATTAGCGAAGTTAAAGATGGTT
>JASJCE010000095.1 GCA_030066155.1 Desulfobacterales bacterium
CGTGATCATCGAACCCGACCTTGGCCGGCGGACCGGTAACTTCCTGTTCCAGAGGCCGTTGTTTCTCAGCCACATTCTTTACTAGCACGGCCAATCGACGCGGCGTCGCGTAGACGTCGGCATCTGCATGGTCAACGCGCGCGTCCGTCAGTTTCCGGAGTAATGTAGATGACAGCGCATCCAGCGCGGGCGCGATATATCCGGCCGGGATTTCTTCGGTTCCAATTTCCAGTAATAAATTGCTCATAAGTACCCCTTTAAAATGACGAATGACGATTGTAGAATGAAGAATGATGGAGTCGCTTCGCTCCGTACGATTTAAAATTTATTAGTAAATATTTTTTTGTAACACCTCTCAAGGTTGGATCATTTGAAATGGCTCCAAATAAAAATTGATAGAATTCCATAATTCGACATTCGACAGTCGTCATTCATCATTCCGTAATCTGTCTTCTGTCCTCTGTCTTCTGTTTTCTGTCATCTGAAACCTGAAACCTGAAATCTTCTTTCACTTTCCTAGCAGCGGATGCCCCATTTCTTCCCGTTGGTTCAAATATCCCTCGGCACACCTCCGGGCCAGGTTTCGGATTCGTGCGATATATCCGGTACGCTCGGTGACGCTGATGGCTCCCCGGGCATCCAGTAAATTGAAGGTATGCGAGCATTTCAGGCAGAATTCGTAGGCCGGCAGGATCAGCTGCGCCTCTATCTGCTTCAATGACTCCGCCTCATATTTGCTGAACAAATCGAACAGGACCGGCACATCAGCCTTTTCAAAGTTATAGGTCGACTGCTCGACTTCCTGCTGGTGATGCACATCACCGTAACTGATTTCTTTGTTCCACTGCAGATCATAGACGTTGTCAACGCCCTGCAGGTACATGGCGATACGCTCCAGGCCGTAGGTCAGTTCTACGGAAATCGGTTTAAGCTCTACACTGCCGGCCATTTGAAAATAGGTGAATTGGGTCACCTCCATTCCATCCAGCCATACCTCCCAACCCAGGCCGGCAGCGCCCAGGGTCGGCGATTCCCAGTCATCCTCAACAAAACGAATGTCGTGCTCCAGCGGATCGACACCCAGGACTTTCATGCTCTGCAGGTACAATTTCTGAATATCATATGGAGACGGCTTCATCAGAACCTGATACTGGTAATAGTGCTGAAGGCGATTCGGATTGTCACCGTAGCGTCCATCGGTCGGTCTTCGGGATGGCTGAACGTAAGCCACATTCCACGGCTCAGGGCCCAGGGCTTTAAGCGTTGTGAAATGATGAAAGGTACCGGCGCCGACTTCCAAATCATAGGGTTGAACCATAACACAGCCTTTGCGCGCCCAGAATTTGCTCAATTCTAAAATCACATCCTGAAAGTACATTGTGAATTCCTTGCGTTAAATTTAGTAATATAGGTTTCAGTGTTCAGGTGTCAGCACTTTATCTCACCTGTCTATGACCTGCATCTTTATTCAGGTTCTTTTTTGTCGACTCGGCCGATCCTGTCGCCGGGGACCGATCTGAAACCTGACACCTGACACCTGAAAACCCGACCCGGCAATGTGTGTTATACTTAACGAAATAAAATAGACAGAATTCTTTAATTCGACATTCGTCAATAGTCATTCTTCATTCCTAAAAGTTCGTCATTCGCCATTCCAATAGTTCGTCATTCCAATAATTCGTCATTCCACCACCAGTCCCTTCGAATCAATTTTGACATCCAGCAGACAGCCGGCAGCGGAAGTTGAAAGAGTCTTCTCCCACAAAGGCTTTAATCTGTCAATATTTTCAATTTCGCCCAGCGCCCACAGGCATCCGCCTCCGCCGGCCCCCGAGAATCGGGCACCACAATCAGACTCCCGCGCTGCATGCACCAGTTTTTCTCCGACCGTATCCAGCACATCGGGCGTCAGAGTTCTACGGATGGACGTTTCCCGGTTCATTTGAACAACTGCCTGCTGGTAATCACCATTGGCGATCGCGGTCGCAAATTTTCGGGTGCATATAATAATGTCGGTCCAAAAATCGCGAAATTCGCCTGATAGAAATTGCCTGACCCACATGCCGTTCACATCTTTGGATATGTGAGGCTTGCCGCAGTAAGCAACCAGAAAATGACGTTCCAGTGTGCGGTGCATTTTCCGGCGGACAGCACACTGCCTTTTGAAAGTACGCTGTTGCGCATCAGCCAGCCAATGCCAGATGTTGACGCCACCATAGGCCGCAGCAAGCTGATCCTGAATACCGCAGGGCACTCCGGCCGCCGCCTGTTCAATCTGATGCACCGCCAGGGCAATCCGGCGACGATCCGGTCGGTTGGCGCGGGTTTCCGACTCAACCAGCTTGGTTAGGGCTGCGTACAGCGCTACGGCCGCCACGGATGAACCCCCCAGGGCGCTGCGCGGCGGCGACTGCGACTCGATGTCAATATGAATGCCTGATGCATTAAAATACGCTGCTGTGGCAAACATCAATCCCAGGGGATGATCGAAGGGAGCGGCGTCCGCCGCAAAAGTTGCTTCTTTAAATCCCCGGGATGAAATCTTAATTTGGCCCCGGGTGAAAGGCCGAAGCCGGACCCGGGTTCTGAGATTCAACGCAATGTTGAATGTACACGGCTCCAGATGTCGCAGTGGATAGCTAAAGGTCGGAATATCCAGAGTCCCCCCCATGTCAATTCGGCACGGGGCCGAAGCCTCGATCGGCGCTGCATCAAGCTTTTTTTTGATATGTTGCTCCATTCTTCACCAAACAATTAATTGAACGTCCAACATCGAAATATTCACCAGCCAACCATTCAACAATTCAACTATTTAACGAACCTCTAATTTGCCGCAGAAATTTCAAGCTGCGCGGTTCCTTGCCCAGGTGGAAACAGATAAACGCTTCCAGGAATTGCGTGATTTCCTTGAGCGCCGATGGGCTAAAGCGAATCCGGGCCGCTTTGCCTAAATCCCCGCTGTCGACCCACAGCAGTTGTTTAATCGTCCCCCGGGAAAGAGAAACCCGCGATGCAGAACGGCCACGACAGTTTTCACAAACGATTCCCCCGATCTTTAAATCGAGAACGACGTTGGTCTGCCGGATATCCGCTAGATGCCTGTGACACATGCTGCAATCGCTTAAATGCGGACGATGGCCGGACAAACTTAGAAATCGCATTTGAAACAGGACACTGATAGCCTCTTCTGAACCGGTACCGCAGTCCAGTTCAGACAGAACATGCTCGAAAAGGCTGAAAAGTTCTACCTGTGGATAATTTTCCTCCATCCAGTTGTAAATCAACTCTGCCCAGTAGCTGGCAAACGCCGTTTTTTTGAAATCCGCCCGAATGCTGCCGAAGGGCTGTTTTAAAACCGCCTCCTGCAATACCGGCATGCCCCTGCCGCGTCCACGGCTTGCGACCACATCCAGAACTGAAAAAAGTTCCAGGATACCGGCAAAGCGCTTGGTACTTTTTTTGGCGGATTTGGCGATCAGACTCATCTTTCCTTTTTTCAACGTAAAAAATGTGATGATGATATCAAAATCACCATAATCCATCCGTCGGAGCAGAATTGCGGGAGTGGAAAATTTGGACATGCAGCTAAACCTGGTCTTTACACCTGCCGGGATCTTTCATACGCCAAGGAGTGTGGTCGCTATGACAAAATAGAATAATACACTGATAATATCAATGGCAGTCGTCACAAATGGACCCGTGGCCACGGCCGGATCAATGTTGATTCTGGCAAACCCCATCGGAACTGCAGATCCGACCAGAGCGGCAATAGACATGGAGCACACGACGGCCAGCGCGACCGAAATCGCTAACGAAAACATACTATAGCTGAGTTGGGCCACACTGCCGATAAGCAACCCGTAAACCAATCCCAATATCAGCCCAATGGTCAGCTCCTTGAGAACGACAGACCAGATGTCCCGGGCATGAAGGCGACCGGTTGCAAGCCCCCGCACCACGATCGTCGAAGACTGAGTCCCGATGTTGCCCCCCATACCCATAATAACGGGGATAAACGCGGCCAAATAGGCAAATTTCAGCAAGCTGCTTTCAAATCTATCGATGATAAAAAAAGCAAGGATACCACCGATGCAACTTGCAAAGAGCCAGGGCAGACGAATCCGCGTGCTTTTAAAAATGGATTTCGTTTCAACAAATTCTTCCCCGGCGCCAGCCATTTTCAAAATATCTTCGGTGGCTTCTTTTCGGATAATATCGATGACATCATCGACGGTGACGATACCAACCAGCCGATTGGTTCTGTCGATCACCGGCACCGCCAGGATGTCATAGCGGGCCACCAGCTTGGCGACCTCCTCCTGGTCCATATCTGTCTGGACCGAAAATACATCGGTGGACATAAAATCCTTAAGCGGTCTATCCGGAGGCACGACCACCAGCTGCCGCAGGGAGCTGACGCCGACCAACTTGCCGTATTCGTCCACGACATAAAGATAAAACGGCATTTCGACATCGGAGTGCTCTTTTTGAAGAGACTCGATGGCATCTCTGGCCGTCACATCCTCTTTGAGAGCGATAAAGTCCGGAACCATTATGCCGCCCGCGGTATCATCCTCATAGCGCAACAGACCCTCGACTTCTTCCGATTCCGACCGCTTCATTTTATCCAATATGGTTTTCGACAGGTCTTCCGGCAGTCTGCCGATAAGATCCGCAACATCGTCGGCCTGCATACTTTCCAGAATCGGAACAATATCTTCGATCCTCATATCCTCGATCAGATCCTGGAAGGTATCCACATCCAGTTCACTGAACAAAACGCCTTTCTGCTCAATGTCGGATATCATGTTAAACAGCCTGCGCTGTTCGCCGAGGGAGAGCGAGCGAAAGACCACCGATAAGTCTGCGGCATGGGTTTTGTTGACGATTTTGCTGAGATGGCTTGTGGCTCCCCGCCGCAGCAGTCGCTTAATGCTGTCCACCAATATTCGATTGCGGTCAGATAGCATGTTTAAAGTCCGATAGTATCCGTGTTCAGGTGTCAGCACGCAGGGATTGAGGGATTTAGGTTAGAAATTGAGGAATTGAGGGATTCAGGAATTCAGGGATTAAAAGATGATTTTTATAAAATAGCTATAATTCCACTAATCCCTAAATTCCTTAATACGCAATTCCTAAATTGATTCTACCTGAATTCGCAATTCCTAAATTATTGGTCCTGACACCGGGAACTTTCTATAAGGTGAATGCCGTTAGATTTATGCGTTTGCCGATTTGTTGATACAAGTAGGAAAACAGGATTCATGGCAAGTGCATCGTCACCACCTCGCCGTTTTCACCTGGAATAAAGACCGATTTATCGTTTAGCATCAATTTTATGCCGCCGGCATTGCCGAACAGAAGGTTGAAGCCGATTGATGCTTCGAGCTCGAGATTGTCACCGGAGTTGAGCGTATATTTAGCAGATTCTTTTTCATCTATAATGACTTTGATCCAGGTATTCTCCAATGCGGTAATTTTCAGCAGCAACTTTTCCGATGCTGCTTTGACCGGCGGCGCAGCTGTGTCCAGGAATGTATCGGCTCCCCCTTCCCGGGCTACGTCGCTGTCAGCTTTTTCCGCGGCAGCGGATGGTGCCTGTTGAAAGGAAACACCTGATTCCGGCGTATGGCGCAGATAGGATATAATCAGAATAGATAGTGCGATGATACAGATAAACAGCCCCAGTGAAATAACCAATTTCCACCACAGGCTGGTTTGGGATTTACCGACCGAAGCCTCTGATTCGGCAATTTTTTGCACGACATTCAGCCGGGATTCATACCGTCGGACTGCCTCATCCCCATCGGCGCCGACAGCGGCGGCATATGAACGCAGAAAGCCTTTAACAAATACTGCTGCAGGCAGTTGATCATGATCTTCCTTTTCAACCAGCATCAAATTGCCTAAACCGATCCGGGTTTGCGCCGCGACCTGCTCGAGGCTGATATTTTTCTCAAGCCGGATAGCCTGCAAATACCGCCCAAAAGATAAAGATTCCTTACTGTCATTCATACAATTAAAATTCGATCCGTTGTTTGAGAATTGAGGTTGCTGTCTGTTTCACCGAGAAAAGTAAAATTATCTCACCGAGGGGTGGATACATTATTGGATGATGCGAATATGCGATCTGGCCCGAAGCTCTTCAAGCCATTTCTGATAGCGGTTGTTGACAAATTCATCATACAGCTTCTGACGAATTTCAGCTTCGACCATTTCCAGGGACTTCGCATCCTTAGCCTGAATTTTCTGGACATAGATGATCTGGTAGCCGAAGGCGGTATCGACTATTTCTGAGAATTCTCCGGCTTTGAGTTTTTCGACGACCTGCTGTAAATCACCCGACAGTTCATCACTGCGGAACAATCCAAGATCGGTCCCCTGAACGGCAGAGTTCGAAGCGTTGAGTTCTTCAACAAGCGATTCGAACGGGCGACCCTGTTTCAATTGGGCTTCTACACCCTTCATTAATCCGAAGGCTTCGGTTTTATCCGCTCCGGAAGCTTTGGCAAAAATGTTCCAGATATAATACTTCTTATCGCTGGCGTATTCATCCGGATGACGGTCGTAGTAAGCTTTGATATCCTCCGACGTAATCACTATTTTGGATTTTACTTCACGGTTAACGAGTTTGGTTCTCAAAATTTGGGCTTCTATTTCTTTGCGGTATTCTTCCATGGTGAGCCCCTGGGCGGCGAGCCCTTCCCGCATCTGTTCATCCGTAATCGAACGCGCCTCCTTCATGCGCTCGATGGTCGTATCGATTTCATTTTGGCTGACGGAAATCTGATCGCGTTTTATCTTCTGGTCTGCGAGCTGGCTGTCGATGAGCTGATTCAGAATATCACTGCGGACCTGGAAAAGAGTTGCCCGCTCCTTGTCGGGAGGATAGTTTAGGGCCCTGATATTCGCCTCATACGGGCTGAATGCCCGATTTAAGTCGTATAGCGTTATGATATCACTGTTGACCACCGCCACGATGCGATCAACAACTTCCGTTTGCTGAGCATCGACGGGGGCGGAGAAAACGCCGCCGCCGGCAATGCTCAACCCGATTAATACCGTCAGCCCCCGGCGCCAGGCAGTCCAATTAATTTTTCTGTGAAATATCTTTTTGCGAGCTGTCATTTTCTTCTATGCGCAAAGAACCGGTCAGACGTTCCCATTGATCGCGGTTGATCTCAATCTCATACTTCCCCCGCAATTCGTCTATCCAGGAATTGTAGGATTCTTCGGCCTTAATACGTCGCAGCTGCTTGACGATGGCTTCGTTGATATCCTCCGATTCCTGGGCGGATTCGGTATTGTCCTCGCGGTCCTGATAATTTTTTTGGTAAAATTCGGAAATATCCTCGGGTGTAATCGTAATTCGAGTGTTCAATTCCTCTTCAATCACTTTGTCAATGATCAGGCGATTTCGGAGGCGGTTTTCCCAGGCTTCATATGAGACGGCAAATTCGAGCAATGTTTTTTCGAACTCCCCTTCCGGATAATCACTTTTTATGGCGGAAACCGCTTTTTCCAGTTCGGCTTCAGAAACTGTTATTGCCAGTTCTTCAGCACGTTCAAGTAGAATCATCTCCACCGTCAGTTCATTCAGGAGCCTGATCTGCGCGTTAATCCGATCTTCCGGGTTCTCTTTGATGTTGTCGTCATAGGCGATTTTCGCGATTTCAAAAGCACTGTTGAAATCCAGAACGGTCATAACCCTGTCAGAAACCCGGATAAGCACTTCCTTCCCCAGATCGGGCTCTTTCTGCTCGCAGGCCGCAACAGTAAGAAACACAAAAACCGATCCGATCAAACTAAATAGCTTTAAAGGTCTTTTTAACATTTAGATAGATTGACTATTATTTTTGTTATTAAAAAAAAATGCCTAAACTTTTTACATTGTTTGCAAATTATAGGCCAAGCAACCCGCAAACCTGAATAATTCGCTACCCTCTGACATCGCGGCCATAACCTCTAGCCGTTAACACGTTGGGTAATTTCTTTCAAGAGGTTTTTGGCTTCTGAAACCTGAGCACTCCTGTTGCCTGAATTCAAGCGGGCTTTAAGCACATAGTCCGGCGACAGCTCAAACTGCCTGGGAGCTGATGTAATCATATCAACGATGCCGGCAGGGTTCCGCTGATGAAATTCGGAGAAATGAAGCACGACTTTTTGGTTCATCATATCAAGACGCGAAACCCCTGCTTTTCGGGCCATCACCTTCAGAACGATCTTCAGCAGCAAGTTGCCGGCCTCATCCGTCAGGGCTCCGAAGCGATCGATTAACTCGGCTTTGAAATCTGAAATCTGCTGAAGTTCGGTCATCTTCGCCAGACGGCGGTATGCCGCCATGCGCTGATCGATATCAGGAATATAGTCTTCAGACAAATGTGCGGATAAATTCACGTTGATCTCCGGATCAAGAGGGTCGACCGTCGTCTCTCCCTTCAATTCGGCGATCGAAGTTTCCATTAATTTTAAAAACATATCATAACCAACGGCTGCAATATGTCCGGATTGGGATGCGCCCAGGATTGTTCCACCGCCCCGGATTTTCAGATCGCTCATGGCAATCTGGAAGCCCGCACCCAGGTCACTATGCTCCATGAGCACTTTCAATCGCTTGCGGGCGTCGCCGCCCAGCAGGCTTTCATGGGGAATCAGCAGGTAGGCATAAGCCTGCTCCTCGGAGCGTCCGACCCGTCCGCGCAACTGGTACATCTGGGCCAGCCCGAATCGGTCGGCTCGATTCACGATGATCGTATTGGCCGTCGATATGTCCAGACCGGATTCGATGATCGTGGTGCAGACCAGCATGTCGATCTCCTTGTTCATAAACAAGAACATCGCTTCTTCCAGCTGGTCCTCATCCATGCGGCCGTGGGCAACCTGCAGTCGCGCCTCAGGCACTAAACGCTGCAACTTGTCAGCTATTTTTTGGATACTCTGAATATTGTTATGAACAAAGAAAATCTGGCCCTGCCGCCCCAGCTCTTTGCGGATGGCATCTGTTATTAAGCCGTCATCAAACTCGGATATATACGTAATAATCGACTTACGATATTCGGGAGGTGTAGAAATGATGCTGATATCCCGTACACCCACCAGAGACAAATGCAGGGTCCGGGGTATCGGTGTTGCCGTCAGCGCCAGGACGTCCACGGCGCTGCGCAGCTGTTTTAACCGTTCTTTATGCTTGACCCCGAAGCGTTGCTCCTCGTCCAGCACCAGCAGGCCAAGGTCATGGAAGGCAATGTCCTTCTGCAACAGTCGGTGGGTGCCGATCACAATGTCGATCTTACCGGCTTTAAGGTCATTGACGATGGCTCGCTGTTTGCCTGGCGCACGGAAACGGCTCAAGCAGGCAATATTGATTGGATACCGTTCAAACCGGCTGCTAAAAGTCGCATAGTGCTGCTCTGCCAGAATTGTTGTCGGAACCAGAACGGCCACCTGTTTTCCGTCGTTCACGGACAAAAAAGCCGCCCGCAGGGCAACCTCGGTCTTTCCATAGCCGACATCACCGCACACCAGGCGGTCCATTGGTGTCGACTGCTGCATATCATTCAGGACGTCCTCGATGGCATTACGCTGATCCTCGGTCTCAGCGTAAGCAAAACCGGCTTCAAATTCATTGATATAATCATCGGGGGCGGCAAACGCATGTCCCTGTTCGATTTTGCGCCGGGCATACAATTTCAGCAATTCGCCGGCAATTTTCTCCGCCGATTTTTTGACACGCGATTTAACCTTTTCCCATGATTTTCCGCCAAGGGTATCTAGCACCGGTACGACACCGTCAACTCCCATGTATTTTTGCACAATGCCCATGCGGTCAACCGGTAAATAAAGCTTGTCCCCCCCTTTGTAGACCAGCAGCAGAAAATCGTTGGTGACGCCCTCAATTTTCAATTTGACCAGCCCCCCATATTGTCCGATGCCGTGATCGTCGTGTACGATAAGATCATCCTGCTTCAGCTCCTGCATGTCAAGCAGGTGGGTTCGCGGCCTGGCTTTCGGTCGTTTTCGACGGGTTTGCCTGACCCCAAATATTTCATCATCGGTAATAACGGCCAGCAATTCAGCCGGCCACACGAAACCGTTGGACACCGAGCCGATACCAATATATGTCTGTTCCCGGCCATTTCGGTTTTCCGGGATCATCTCGACCACTGATACGGCAAGGCCGTACGGTTCGAGTAATGATTTCAACCGTTCGGCCTGGGATTCAGACCGGCAAACGGCGATGGTTGCGTATCCGGCATGCTTTTTTTGGGTAAACCACTCAATCAGCGGCTGGAATAAATCCGTCATCCCGGCTTGATTCTTCAGCGCCATGCTTAATTCTGAATTATCATCGACCTTGGCCCGGAACCGGTGCCCGGGGCCGGTTTGCCGGTCCTGAGGTTTGTAAACGCCAAGCATTCTGAAATTCAGCGATTTTCTCTTTGTCAGTATCGCCGCAGCCTGAGCCCACGATTGGTACAACTCATCGGGTGCCACACAAAGCCGCTTTTCATTGCGGGCAGAATCATAGTTCCGCATGACCCGTTCTTCAGCAGCACCTGCCGCGGCTTCCAACTCTTCATAGTTGAGGGCCACCATCATCGCATTGGACCGCTGGTAGTCGAACAATGTTTCCAATCGAGGGTAGATCAACGGCATCAGGCTCTCAATACCTGAGAAGATTTCCTCATTTTTAAGCTGATCGATGATGCTGCGGGCATGGGTAACCGGCACATCCAGCTCATTGGCAAGCACACGAATGCGACTGATAAGGTCGGCAAGCCGCTGTTTGTTGAGAATGAATTCACGGGCCGGCAGAATAACCGCCTCGTTCAACATCTGAAATTGACGCTGGCTTGAAGCCGAAAAAAACCTCATGGATTCCACGAGATCACCGAAAAACTCCATTCGTAAAGGGTCCGTGTATAACGGAGAAAAGACATCGATGATTCCGCCCCGGATACTGAAATCGCCGGGCTCCTCGACGATTGCGGTTTTGGTATATCCACCCGAAATAAGCTTGGAAACCAGGTAATCACGTTCAATTTCCTCACCGGTTAAAACGAGCTCGGCGTAGCCACTGATTTCCTCGCGGGGAACCACCTTTTGCAGCAGAGCCTCGATCGTAGTCACCACAACAGTTGGTTCAGTGGCTTCAAGCAGTTGATAAAGGACACGAATACGGCGACCGGCGGTTTCATTGTGATACGAAAGGAATTTGAAAGGCAGAATATTATAGGGCGGAAAATAGAGAATCGAAAACTCTGAATCTCCAGCATAAAATCGCAGGTCCTCGATAACCGCCTCCGCCTGCTGCATGGTTGCGGTAATTGCCAGTATGGGTTCCCGCCGCTGCCGGAAGATTTTCGAGATAAAATACGCACGTTCCGAGCCCGATAACCCCAGGCATTCGATGCCGTTTTCGCCTTGATCCAACTGGCGGATAACATCACTGTATGAAATTAACTCTTGATTTTGCACCACAAATCACGTATTTGGAATTGAAAATTTAAAACCGGATTTACCCTTTGGGTTCATTTATTTTCAGAGATCCCGGTAATAAGCCTCCTGGCATTCAACAGAGACAAATATTGGTCGAAGGGTATCCTCAGTAGAGAAGAAGTTGAAGACATCCGGACAGGCAGTCCAAAAATCGGTCAGCGCCTGTCTGATATCGCCGTCCGACGGTTTATCTCTGGTTCAGTTTTATCAGCCGACGTAGCTCAGATGGTAGAGCAGCTGATTCGTAATCAGCAGGTCAGCGGTTCAATTCCGCTCGTCGGCTCCACTTTGAAATGACGAATGTCGATTGACGATTGTCGAATTGTGGAAATAGCTCTCCGAGGCTTAGGCGTTAATATCCCTGCGAGCCGGAGACTTCGCTCAATCGATTTTAGCCTTTCAGCCTCCAAGCATCCCGGCCTTCCAGCTTTCTGCCATCCAGAATCATCCTGAGGTCGAAAGCCGAATGCCCAACGACTGCACGTTATACCCCGAACCTTCCACACTATCACGATCCCCTCCAGCATTCAGAATCAAAAGCCCCGCAAACCGTACCCCGAATCCCATAACCCGCAACCCGTTCCCCGTACCCCGAACTCCTTTCATTCTAACTGCATTTCCGGATAAATCAATACCCGACACCCGTCGAGTGAGTGCTCCTCCCGCTAAGGGGGAGGCCTCAGGAAGCCCCCTGGAAGAGCGCAAAACCACCGGCACAACGATTTAAATCCGAAATCCGAAGCACGAAGCACGAAACAAATTCAAAAGAAATAAATGCCAATGACAAAAACAATTCCGATTCAATGGGGAATCTATCGATAAGCGCGTTGACAAATTTTACTCACTGCTTTTATCGTCTTGTCTTGTCGGTCGAAATCGGTCATCCCGACCCGTCGGGATGCCTGACGAAGGCGGTTATTTTCAATTAGTTGCTTGACATAAAATGCGAATCCTTATATTCTTAATAGTATCAGGACGTTCACGGTGCTTTCAAGGAAGCATGCGCTATTCGATTGCTGCTCCGATCGCTTAGTTTTACCGGCTCAAAATACGACGACAGGCAGGATCGATTAACTATTTTGGGGGAGAACATTGAATGACGGATCCAGAAGACTTGAAATTGAAGGCTGAAATCGATGAAATTATGAAAAGTGTTGATAATATTATGCAAAAAGTCGAAACGATGATTCCTGCCAAGCAGGAGGATTCCCAGACATCAAGTGAATGACCCGATATTTCGATCAGTTCAGATGTGTAATTATTTAGGAGGGGTAGCATAATGGCTTTGACAAAAAGTGATATTGTCGTAGCGGTTCATGAACTCGGCTTCACCAAAAAAAAATCAGTCGATGTTATTGAGTCACTGCTTGAGATTATTAAAAAAGCTTTGGAAACGAGCGAAGATGTATTGATTTCCGGTTTCGGGAAATTCTGTGTCAAGCAAAAAAGCAGCCGCCGGGGTCGTAATCCCGCTACCGGCCAAGACCTGATACTTCGTGAGCGGCGGGTCGTAACCTTCAAGTGCTCGGGAAAATTGAGAAATAAAATCAACGGTATGGGGCATTCAGCATAAGATTTTAATACCGACATCAAACCTTTTGGGATTGAATCTTGAACATACGCTAAATGTCATTTTTTTATAATTCGATCACCATTTAGTCGCGAGGACCTGCCTGAAATAAAAATGGGCCGGAGACAACCTGGCATCCTGGACGACTCCGTCGCAGGATGTTTCTAATTTGGTAATTCCCCGGGAAAAAACCACCAGCCAGCGGATTGAACGAAGACAACCAAATCGAGCTGTTTTGTTTTGATAACTTCGGAGAATCAACCCAACCCTCCTGACCGGTCTTTACGTTCGGACTTCAGCTACTCATCCGCCTGTTTTTTGGTGCACTTCATTTTCGCCGACTAATAAACGCATCTGATATTTAAATCTGGAGCGATATCATGCAAGCAAAGATAACCGGGGTCGGACATTTTACCCCCGATAATAGGCTAACCAACCATGACCTGGAGAAGTTAGTCGATACAAATGATGATTGGATAATGAGTAGAACCGGTATCAAAGAGAGGCGAATTCTGGATAAAGCCAAAGGGACCTCTTTCATGGCCGTCAGAGCAGCAGAGTCGGTCCTCACCCAGACCCGAACTTCAGCCGACGAAATTGATTTGATCCTGATTGCCACTGTAACACCGGATATGCCGGTACCGGCAACAGCCGCAATCGTACAGAATAAAATCGGCGCGGCGAATGCCTGGGGCTTTGATCTAAACGGCGGATGTGCCGGATTTCTTTGTGCCCTGGCAACCGGTTCGCAATTCATTCAAACCGGAAAACACAAAAAGGTTATGGTTATCGGCGCCGATAAAATGAGTTCCATCATCAATTATGAAGACCGCGCCACCTGTATCCTGTTTGGCGATGCAGCCGGCGCCGTTTTGCTGGAGCCATCCGCTAATGAAGATCTGGGCATCGTTGATTTCATCCTGCACTTGGATGGTTCAGGAGCGGAATACCTGTATATGGCAGCCGGTGGGAGTCTGCAGCCGGCAACCCGTGAAACAGTAAACCAAAAACTGCACTACGTCTACCAAAACGGAAAAAAGGTGTTCAAACACGCCGTGTCCGGCATGTCGGATGTATCGGCTAAAATTATGAAAAGAAACAACCTCAGCGATAAAGACGTTGCATGTCTGATTCCGCATCAGGCCAATCTAAGGATTATTGACGCAGCTGCCAAGAAGATGGGCCTCGGCCCGGAGCAGGTCATTATCAATATCAATAAATATGGCAACACGACGGCTGCCACGATTCCCCTGGCCATGTCGGAAGCCTATCGCGATCGGAAATTAAACAAAGGCGATTGGATTGTGATGTCGGCCTTCGGAGCCGGATTTACCTGGGGCAGTTTATTGTTCAGGTGGGCGATGGAATGACATGCTTGGAAGCTTGGAAGCCGGAAAGCCAGAAATCAAGGAAGCTTTCGGAAGAGAAAGCACCAAAATTTGAAATCTGAATTAGTTACACTGAAGTTGAAAGTTAAATGCTAAAGGAAAAAGGGTACCATATCGGGAGATCATCTAATGTTCTATGTCGTTGTCCTTTTTCCTTTGACCTTTAGCCTTTTACCTAAATCTTTATTGCCTTGCCTTCCAGCCTTCCAGCCTCCCGGCTTACAAATCAATCTCATACGCCTTCATCTTGCTGAGCAGCGATGGATGGCTGATTTCGAGCAGACGGGCGGCCCGGGTGCGATTACCGGAGGTTTCCTGTAAAGCCCGGGTTATCAGGTCTTTTTCAACAACCTGCTGTGCACGCTTCAAGGACAGCCCGTCATACGAGGCTGAATGACGCGTCATGGGATTTTCCCGAATTTGCCCGAATCGAAAATGCTCGGCTGATAGCTGCAGGTCTTCGGCAATTACCATGGCCCTCTCGATTGCATTTTCGAGTTCTCGAACGTTTCCCGGCCATTTGTATTCGAGAAATTGAGCCATCGCATTCGGTGTTAGCCCCTTGACCTCTTTCTCCAGCAATTTATTGAAGCGCTGGATAAAGTGCTTGCACAGCAGCGGAATGTCTTCAGGTCTCTCGTTCAGCGGGGGCAGCTTAATCGTTATCACATTCAAACGATAGAACAAATCTTCCCGAAATGTCCCTTTGCTGATTTCGGCCTCCAGATCCTTCGCGGTTGCGGCAACCACGCGCACATCGATTTTCATCGACCTCGATCCACCCACCGGCCGAATTTCATTGTCCTGCAGGACTCTTAACAGTTTAACCTGCAGGGACAGCGGCAATTCACCGATTTCATCCAGAAAAATAGTACCGCCTTCAGCTTCCTGAAAAAGCCCCTTTTTGTTGCGATCGGCGCCGGTAAACGCACCTTTCTTGTAGCCGAAAAGCTCACTCTCAAGCAGCGTTTCAGGTATACCCCCGCAATTTACGGGAACCAAGGGCGCTTCCGCCCGCCGGCTGCAGTGATGAATTCCTCTGGCAATCAACTCTTTGCCGGTGCCGCTGTCGCCAAGTATCAACACAGTCGTATTGTATAGGGCGGCTTTCTCCGCCAGCTCAAATATTTCCAGCATGGGCTGGCTCTTGCCCACCATGCGGTCAAATCGATAATCCTCCTCGAAAATTTGAATACGCTCTTTTAATCGCCGGTTTTCGTTTTTAAGGTTCTCCCGCTCCTCGGCCTTTTTCAATGTCAGATAAACCTCATCCGCCTTAAAGGGCTTGGAGATGTAGTCGTAGGCACCCAGCTTCATGGCGCCGATCGCGGTGTCGATGTTACCGTAGGCGGACATCATAATTACAGTGGATCCATTGAGTTTATCACGCGCAGATTCCAAAAACTCCAAACCGCCCATGTTGGGCATTTTGATATCGCAAAGGATAAAATCGTATCGATCCTGCTCGATCAACTTCAGCCCCTCTTCACCATCAGCGGCCGTAGCGACAAGATAGTCGGCTTTTTTTAGTACGGTGGACAGCATGTGTCGCATGTTTTCTTCATCGTCTATAATCAGCAACCGTTTCTTTGACATAATATCATCCATTATTTTTGCCGGGTTTCCGACAACGTAAACGTTGATCAGGACCGAGGGCTTTCCCTCGGCCGGGTTCCCTTTAACGCAGTCCTTGGGAGCGCCCTGCCGTCAGCACGCTACCAGCCCTCTTCGAGTTTTCATCCCGGGCAGAACGCAGCGGCAAAGAAATAATCATAGTGGTCCCTTTGCCTTCTTCACTGACTCCGGTCATTTTGCCGCCCAGACTTTCAATAATCGTGAAGCTCACGGACAGGCCCAGACCGGTTCCCTTGCCGGGATCTTTGGTTGTGAAAAAAGGATCAAAAATATTGCCGAGACTTTCCTCGGCAATACCCGATCCGTTATCGATAAAGGATATCTCTAAACGGTCGGCAGGTTTCCCATTGCCGGGGTCACAATCCGGCACCAGCCGGGTGCGAATAGTCAACTTCCCTCCGGATTCTTTGTTGTCACCGTTGATAGCATCGGCAGCATTAATGATCAGGTTTAGAAAAACCTGGCGCAACTGGTTCGAATCGGCCCAAACGCTGTGTTCGGCAGCATCGAGATCGAGGGTCAGCTCAATACCGGACATCAGGGGCTGCATTCGCAAGACGTCTGCCAGATCATGAATCAGGACATGCACCGCAACCGTCGTACGTCCCAGATTCGAGGGCCGGGAAATTTCCAGCAGCTGCCGAATAATGGTGTTGATCCGTTCGATTTCTTCTTCGGCCCGCTGAATATATTCTGCTTTCTCTTCACCGGTGACATCGGCCTGCTTCAGGAGCTCCAGATAACCGATGACAATTCCGATCGGATTACCGATTTCATGAGCGATACCGGCCGACAATCGACCGACAGATGCCAGCTTCTCAGCGCGAATAATTTCTTTCTGGGCTTTCTTCAGTTCAAGATTCGCCTGCTCCAGGGATTGCACGGTGGATCGCAGCTTCTCCTTATCGGCCGAGATTCGACTCAACATAAAGTTGAGCGATTTAGACAGGCGGCTTAACTCGTTATCTTCTTTACGAACTGCAAAAATGAGCGCATCATCTTCCTGGTAATCATCGGCGCGTTTGGCCAGGCGTGCCAGCGGTTGCAGATATAACTTGGATATCCGGCCAATGCCCACGAAGGTGAGAATAACGAGGTTAATAAGGAGGTAAACAAAAAATATTTGTTGTGAATTTCGCAGCGCCTGATAAACATTCTCAAGAGACAGGACAATGCCGATACCGCCAAGAATGCCGCCATTCTTGAGCAATGGAACAGCAAGCACCAATTCAGCCTTCTGCTTCCAGAACATTCCCCAGATGGTAGCTCGCACCCGCAATTTTCGCTGACCGCTTGCCATCGATTCACGGGTCACCCGGTGTAGGCTATCGATCTGGGCATTCGGCTGCCGATGCAAAAAAACCGGTTCGCCGCCTTTGTTTAAAATAACCACACCGGCCACCCGGGGATCATTGACCATTTTAAGCATAATGGCCCTGGAAGACGGTTCGGTTTCACTTCCCAACCCAGGGCGACGGTGAACCAAGCTGTCCTTTACAGAATTAATCAGAAGATCGGCTTTCAATACAGCCGATCGAATCAATTCCCGCTTGACAGTGGCAATCGTGACCACATCGATCAGTATCATTGCCAGAAAAAGCAGAACGGCGATGTTGATTGCAATTTTGGCCTTCAAGCCGCGGAATAACACCTTCAAGTCTCTCCATATCATGCAGTATTAGTTTAGTTTATGTTGCAATTATAGTGCCTAAACCTAAGTTCTAATCTGGGCCTGATGATGGGTTACGGTCCGAACCTGGAAAAGGAGGCCTGCGGCTGGTAAGACGCCCCACAACAGACAAATTCGGGTCCACAAACTGCACGGCAACTCCTCTTGCCGACATCTGATGGGACGGAATTGAGGGTAGATTGAATCATAAATAATTGACAAGTGTCAAATTTGTAACGATGCAATGATTGATTTAGCCGCAAAAAGCGCAAAAAGCACAAAAGTCAGATTTCACATTCAGTATTTCCGTTAGGTTACGAAGCCAAAATTCAGGGATTAATAATAGATATAGATAGTTATGAAGGAACATCTGATTGCAAATTAGAATGGATTGCGGTATGGATCATTTCGAAGACCGTTGCGATAGTCCTGCCTCCCCTGAGCTGCGCTAACTGCCTACGATAACCGGATCCAAAAGCTCCGGGAAACGGGGACTACCAATCAATCACTAACAGGGAAAGGTAAATGCGATGGGCTGGATTTCAGATCCGATCATTTGTCGAAAATCATCCCACCATAAAAATCCTGGCCTGAGTTTTCTGCTGTTAATTGGTGTCTCGCTTGTTGGTGAAGGCCTTGATTTGCACATTCCCAAGGGCTATATCTATTTTGCAATGGCGTTCTCGACCTTTGTCGAGGTGTTGAACA
>JASJCE010000004.1 GCA_030066155.1 Desulfobacterales bacterium
CCGGTAATGGGTCCCGGAAACGACGACTGCATTGGCAATCCGAATGTCCTTTAAATGCTTCTTTTGAAACGCTTGGAGTTTTTGTTGAGCTTGAACCAGTATCTTATCTTCGAAATCACTGGCAATGCGCTTAAAGTCGGGTTTAGGCGAGTCCTGAACATAAGTGTCCACGAACCAATCAAAACGGCGTAAAACATGCATCAGGTGGACCTGGGCATCGAGCTGTTTGGCCAGGGATACCACGTATGGGGCCACCTTGGGTGAGATATCCGTCAGCGCAATTGGGTAGAGAATATTTTTAAATTCTGCCATAGTTACCTCCTTTGCTTTCACTCTTAATGAACGAAAACGCTCATTAAGGCGTTATTTGTTACTTGTTAATCGTTATTAGAATTGGATGAGGGCCTAATCTTATATTTCTATCATCAATGACATATAAAAAAGATATCATCCCTTTTGCAACAATAACCAATAACGAATAACATATAACTGCCAATTGGTTTTTACTTAAATGGGGTTATATCTTGGATTGACGTATAGTAACAAACGAGAAATCTACCCGGCGGGTTCGGACAATTGGCTTTCGGGCCCGCCGGGTCTAACCGGATTATTTATGTGCCGGGTTATTTTTGCGAAATTGATACTTAGAGAGGAAAGCCATTGACTAAGTTGCTGGCCATATTGATAGACGGGAGCATATATGCTTCCTGGGTGTTTTTGATGGGGCTGGGCATGACGCTGATTTACGGTGTTATGAAAATTCTGAACATTGCCCACGGCAGTCTATATGCCTTGGGTGCCTATATGTCGGTGTCGTTGATCGGTTTTTACTACGCAACGGGAAGCTATCCGCCCATGTTGGGGTATGCGATGTTGCCGCTGGCTGCGGTTACCGTTGGACTGATCGCAGGCCTGCTCATCGAACGGGGTGTTTTAAAATTCATGTATGGGCGCGATGAAGTCGTTATGCTGCTGGTGACCTATTCGATCTTTTTAATTCTGGAAGACGCGGCCAAGCTTATCTGGGGCGTCGACCCTTACTTTGCCTATCAGCCATACGGACTTCTGGGTACAATCGAGATTTTAGATCTGATCTATCCGGTATACGATTTTCTGCTCATTGCCATTTCCCTTTGCTGCGCGGCGTTCGTGTGGTGGGGACTCAATAAAACCCGGGTCGGCAAACTTCTGATTGCCGTCATTCATGACCGTGAAATGAGTATGGCATTCGGTATAAACGTGAAGTTATTCTTCACGGTGACCTTCGTTATCGGCGCGGCCTTTGGTGCGTTAGGAGGTGCAGTTACGGCGCCAAAAGTGTCGGTAGTTCCCGGCCTCGGTGTAGAAGTCATTGTTCTGGCGTTTGCGGTGGTTGTGATCGGGGGGCTGGGCAGCATTGAAGGGGCAATGATCGGATCGGTCATTGTTGGCATTGTGCGGGCGGCGGCGGTGCACCTGTTACCCGAAGTTGAGCTTTTCGTGATCTACGGGGTTATGGCACTGGTTTTGGCCTTCAAACCATTGGGGCTTTTTGCCGGGCCGGAGGTGCGTAAAATATGAAAACCCCAAGAGACAGCACACTCCGCGTTTTGACGATCGGGCTGGTTCTGGTTCTGATTTTTGGATTTGTCGCCACGGACTGGTTGCGATTCCTGGTTCAAATGTCGCTGGCAACATTTCTGGTGGTGTTGGGCGTAATGCTGCAGATGCGCGCCGGCCTGGTTTCTTTCGGCCAAGGCTTGTTTTATTGTTTGGGTGCATATGTTGCCGGCATGGCCGGCTACTTCTGGAGGATAACGGACGTTTTTGTGCTGCTCCTGGCCGGCACCGGCGCCAGCGTTTTGCTTTCGGTCATGCTCGGATTTCTGCTCGTACGGTATCGTGGAATTTTCTACGCCAATTTCAGCCTGGCACTATCCATGATCCTTTACGGCCTTCTCGTTAAAGCTGAGGTCCTGGGCAGCACCGACGGCTTTAACGTGCCGCCATCTACTTTTTTCGGCTTTGCTCTCGAAGGCGAACCCCTGAAGATTGCCATATTTGTTTTGACCTGCTTGATTGTTTATCTGGTCGCTTTTGTGCTGCACCGCTACCTGAGTTCCACCTACGGATACATTGGTGATGCAGTCAGGCAAAACGAAATCCGGGTGGAGTACCTGGGTGCATCCGTACGCAGCCTGATCCACAAAGTTTATGTAATTGCAGCCGCTATTTCAGGGATCGGCGGAGTTCTCACGGCCGTTGCAGTGGGCCACGTGGACCCTGATTTGGCTTACTGGACCACCTCCGGAGAGTTCGTTTTCGTGGCACTGTTGAGTGGTACGGCCAATGTGATGGCCCCCCTGGTGGGGGCCTTTTTGCTGGAGTTGTTGAGAACCTATGCGTTTGAGTATGCACCTTACACCTGGCAGATGATACTTGGCGTGACAATGCTGATGGTCATTCTCTTTCTGCCGGGTGGCCTATGGTCGATAGGTTCCAAATACCGGACAGGGAAATAAAATGACTGCTATTCTGGAGACAAATAAACTGTGTATTCAGTTCGGCGGCGTTGTGGGAGCCTCGGATATTTCAGTTGCCGTCAAAAAAGGTGAGGTGATCGGCGTGATCGGTGCCAACGGTGCCGGAAAAACGACTTTTGTCAATTTGGTCACCGGCTACCTCAAACCCTCATCAGGCTCCATTCACTACATGGGTAGCGAGGTGACCAACCTGACGCCGCGGGAGATCACCGATCTGGGCATTAGACGATCATTTCAGATCCCCCAGCTCTTTGACGAGATGACGGGGCTGGAGAACATGTTGACAGCTCAATCGGTAGCCCCCAAAGCGCCTCGCAGTCATTGGCTGCCGTTGCAACGGTCTGATACCATGAAAAGCGCCATGGAGCGTTTGGAGATTTTTGGCATATCCGATAGTTCCCATCGGCAGGTGAGTTTGTTGCCGCAGGGTGTAAGAAAGATCCTTGACATCTCCATGGCTACCGTCGGTGATCCCCAACTGGTGATGTTGGACGAGCCGACCAGCGGCGTCAGTGCCGAAGAAAAATTCGAGATCATGGACATCGTCATGGATGCCTTTGCCCGCCAGGAAGTCACGGTTCTGTTCATCGAGCATGACATGGAACTGGTGGAACGGTATGCCAATCGGGTTCTGGCCTTTTACAACGGCCTGGTAATTGCCGATACCGATACCCGGCAGGCTCTGGCCGATCCAAAAGTGCGTGAATACGTTGTGGGCAAAGAAATTCATCGTACGCACGCGACTCAGGGAGATAATTGATGCTGGAGCTAAATGATGTATGCGTTTCAATAAAACGAACAAGGATACTGCAGGATGTTGCCTTGCACATTCCAAACGGCAGCATAGTCGGTCTGATCGGCAGGAATGGGGCAGGGAAAACCACATTGATGCGGACCGTGATGGGATTTCTTCCGGCCGAAAAGGGCGAGGTTCGCTTCCAGGATCGATCCCTTACCCGATTAACCGCTCATTCACGTGCTCGCCTGGGAATCGGCTACATGCCGGAGGATCGCAAACTCGTTCCCACCCTGACGGTGGAGGAGAACATCCTGTTGTCTTTCTGGGCGACGAAGAACGATAAACTGCCCCGGCGCCTGCCTTGGGTGTACGAAATGATTCCGGAAGTAACCGAATTTTCCGGCAGAAAAGCCATGGAGTTAAGCGGCGGACAGCAAAAACTGGTGGCCTTGGCCCGGGCCCTGTTTTGCGGCACGAAACTCCTGCTATTGGACGAACCCTTCGAGGGTGTTGCGCCTGCATTGGCCCAGCGTCTGGCCGAGGTTGTCGCGAACCTCAAAGAGCATGATCAGTCCGTGCTCCTGTCGGAGTCGGATCATGTCCATTCATCGGAGTTGCTCGACCGGCTTTACGTCATTGAGCGCGGTGAGGTAAAAGAGAAGTAGCAAAACGCCGAATCAAAAGAATCAACTAAATCAACAATAAACCAAGTACCTGGAGAAAACATGAACCGTATAACATTATTCAGAACGACTCCGAGGATTGTCATGGGCCTCGGCGCATTGAAAAATTTAGCTGCCGAAGTGGGGGCACTGAAAGCCAAAAAGATATTAATCGTTACAGATCAGGGGCTAATCGATGCCGGTTTGGTAAGCCAGATCCAGGAGGTTCTGGATAAAGCCGGAATTCAAAATGCGTTTTTCAAGGATGTTGAAACTGATCCCCGGTATGAGATTGTGGCGGATTGTGTCGCGAAGATCCGCAGTGAAGACGCCGATCTCATCGTCGGATTTGGCGGCGGCAGCCCCATCGACATTGCCAAAGTATCAGCGGTCATGGCAACCAATGAGGGCCCGATTTCAGAATATTTCGGTATCGACCTGGTTCCACAACCCGGATTATCGACAATCATCATCCCCACCACGGCCGGAACCGGCAGTGAAGTCACACCGATTGCGATATTGTCGGATCACACCGAAAAACTTAAAAAAGGAATCGTCAGCTCGTACTTGTTTCCTTCCGTCGCACTTCTCGATCCGGAGCTGACCCTGGGTCTGCCGCCCGATGTGACAGCAGCCACCGGAATGGATGCCCTCATCCACGCCATCGAATCATATACATCTAAAAATGCCTCATCCCTATCCGATCTGTTGGCATCCCAGGCAATGAATCTGATTTCCCGCAACATTCGAACGGCCTTTGCGGACGGGAGCAATCTGACCGCACGCAGCAATATGCTCGAAGGCAGCCTGTTGGCCGGCATGGCCTTCTGTAATGCAGGTGTTACCGCCGTGCACGCATTTGCATATCCGATCGGCGCCGAGTTCCATATCCCCCATGGTGTCGCTAACAGCATTATGCTGACACCGGTTATGGAATTCAATAAGCTGGGAAACCTGGAGAAATTCGCTCGAATTGCAGATTACCTCGGTGAAAATACCGCAGGCCTTTCAACACGTGATGCAGCCAACACTGCAGTGGAAGCCATGCGAAACCTGGCCGCCGACCTCAAAATTCCGGGTCATTTGAGCGAATTCGGCATCGAGGAAAAACACATCCCCGAACTAGCTGAGGGCGTTATGAAAGTAACCAGGCTCCTGGCAAATAATCCCCGGTATTTGACCCGGCAGGACGCCGAAGATATATACCGCCGCGTATTGTAGTACCTGACTTTTATACGCAAATATTTTTTTTTGCGCCTTTTGGCGGCTATATCAATATTAGGGGATGTTAAACGTCGCCCTCGATCAAATTCCACGCAATATCAGCCATTTCCAAGGCCAGTCGTCCTTTTTCAAGGGCCTCGGTGGAACTGGCATTGCCCATGATGCCTCTTTTATAGACACCCTGCAAAATGCTGGCAAACCGGAAAAAGGAAAATGCCAGATAAAAATTGAGACCCGGTATGCTGTCACGCTCTGTCAAGCGGCAATATTCCGCAACAAACTCTTCCTGGGTTGGAATACCGGTCTGCTGTCCGGCCAAACCTTTCAGACTTCTGGGTCCGATGATCCCCGAATGATAGGCCATACAGCTGTATCCCAAATCGCCCAGGGGATGGCCGAGTGTCGAAAGTTCCCAGTCCAGCAGTGCCACTATCCTGGGTTCGGTGGGATGAAACAGCATATTGCCCATGCGGAAATCGCCGTGCGCGATGCAGCTGGTGTCATCCTCGGGCACATTTTGGGGCAGATACCTCATCAGCCGTTCCATGGAAGCAATATCATCGGTTTTGGCGGCGATATATTGTTTGGACCAGCGGCTAATCTGGCGACTAAAGTAATTGCCCGGCTTACCGAAATTTCCTAGTCCGAGGTCGATGTAGTTTACTGAATGCAGCGCCGCCAGTACACGGACCATATCCAGATAGATCGAGCGCCTTTCTTGCGGTGTCTGGTCAGGTAAGGTAAAATCTTCCAAAACGCGGCCGTGGACATACTCCATCACGAAAAACGGCGTACCGATGACCGTATCATCTTCACATAGCAGGCGCATTTTGGGGACCGGAACATCGGTAGCCGCGAGTGCGTCCATAACGCGGTATTCGCGTTCGACCTGGTGTGCGGAGGGCAGTAATTTGCCGGGAGGTTTTTTGCGCAGGACAAAATGTTTATCATCGCAGCTGATCAGAAAAGTCGGATTCGACTGTCCTCCCTCAAATTGCCGGATGCTCAATTGATCGAAATCACCGTCCAGCTTGTTTTGGAGAAACTGGTATAAAGCGGTCTCATTAAAGCGATGGGCTTCCCGCACCGGTGTCAGTTTGGCGTCTGTTTTCATCATTCTTTTTTCAATTCGAGCCGGGCGATGACTTCGCGGTGGACCTCATCCGGCCCGTCTGCCAGGCGCAGGGTTCTGATGTGGGCATAGCCCGCTGCCAGCCACGTATCGTTGCAAACCCCCATGCCGCCGTGAGCCTGAATAGCACGATCGATGACGTTCAAGGCCATTTCGGGGGCTACCACTTTTATCTCAGCGATTTCGGTTCGGGCCACTTTGTTACCGACCGTGTCCATGCGGTGGGCGGCATACAGCGTCAGCAATCGCGATTGATCGATTTCACAGCGCGATCTGGCAATGTCCTGTCGAATTTGGCCCATTTCGGCCAGGGGTCGGCCAAAAGCGACCCGGGATTTGACCCGCCGACACATCTCTTCCAGAGCCCTTTCGGCCACGCCGATTGTGCGCATGCAATGATGAATGCGACCCGGTCCTAAACGTCCCTGAGCTATTTCAAATCCGCGGCCTTCACCCAGCAGGATATTGGATGCCGGAACCCGGACGTCCTTGAATTCGATCTCTCCGTGGCCGTGGGGCGCACTGTCATAGCCGAAAACCGGCAGCATCCGTTTAATGGTGATGCCGGGCGTGTCACGCTCGACAAGGATCATGGACTGCTGGCGGTAGGGGTGCTCGTCGGGGTCGGTCTTGCCCATAAAAATATAAAGTTCGCAGCGCGGATCCCCGGCACCTGACGCCCACCACTTGAGTCCGTTCAAAACGTACTCGTCGCCGTCCCGGACAATGCTGGCTTCAATATTGCGGGCATCTGAAGACGCCACCCGGGGTTCGGTCATGCAAAAGGCAGATCTGATTTTGCCGTTCAATAGTGGCGGCAGCCAGCGTTCTTTTTGTTCCTCACTGCCAAATCGAACAATGGTTTCGATATTGCCGGTGTCCGGCGCCCCACAGTTAAATACTTCCGGTGCCCAGTGCACGCGCCCCATAATCTCACAAAGCGGCGCATACTCCAGATTCGTCAAACCGGCGCCATATTCGCTCTCGGGCAGGAACAGGTTCCATAGCCCTTCGGATTTGGCCTTGTCTTTGAGCTCCTCCAGCAGCGGAATGACCTGCCAGCGCTCCCCGGTGTTAAGCTGACGATGATATTCTTCTTCATTGGGATAGATATAAGTATCCATGAACGCACCCAGGCGCTCCTGTAAATCTTTGGCCCTGTCCGAGATTTCGAAAAACATACGCAATACCCCCTGTTAATCAACTGTAGATCATGGAAAAACGATATAGGCAAAAGCAAACAGTTCCTGTTTAGAGCATTGCAAAGAAACCTTCAAGTCTTTTCGTAACATGGACTTTGGTGGTTTATTCCGTTGGCGACCGATTTGTAGACATCACCTGTAGGGGGTTAAGTCAAAGTCTGGCCCTCCGGACTTGGATTCTTTACTAATTTCTTTTCCGTTTCGCCGCTATTGATCTATTCCCGCTTTTTGCAAGGCCGGGGTTGCGGCCAGGTTGTTTTCGAATTATCGTAGGTTGAAAGGAAAATGCCTTGACGAGTCAAAAAGAAAATCCTTCATCTGCTGCCGATAAACTGAGGCGGCTACTAAGAAATTCCGACATCATTTCGATGGCTGCCTGCTATGACGCGCTGTCGGCAAAGCTTGTCGAATCGGCCGGGTTTGCAGCCACCTTCATGAGCGGTTTCGGCGTGGCCGCCACCCGCCTGGGTCTGCCGGACACGGGGCTGATCTCATATGGGGAAATGCTGGACCAGGGGCGTAATATTTGCCAGGCTGTATCCATGCCCGTTATAGGGGACGGGGATACCGGCTTCGGCAATGAGATGAATGTAAGGCGAACTGTGGAAGGTTACCATCAAGCCGGATTCGCATGCGTCATGATCGAGGATCAGGTGATGCCCAAACGCTGTGGTCACACCGAGGGCAAAGCGGTGGTGGACCGAAATGAAGCGCTGCAACGCATCAAAGCGGCAGTGGATGCCCGTGAGGCTGGTGCCGATATCCTGATCATGGCCAGAACCGATGCCCGGGCAACCCTGGGACTTGAAGAAGCAATTGAACGCTGTAAGGCGTTTGTCGATGCGGGATCCGATATCACGTTTTTAGAGGCGCCCCGGACCGAGGCCGAAATGCGCGCCTATTGTGAAAATGTTCCCGGCGACAAGATGGCCAACCTGATTGAAGACGGTAAAACCCCGCTCTTACCGATCCGCGACCTGGAAGAGATGGGTTATACGATTGCGGTTTACGCCCTGACCCTGCTCAATGCCTGCATCAGCGGCATGCAGAAGGCGCTGGACTGTCTAAAGCGCGGAGAGAAAGTTGCGGGTCTAATGGATTTCAAGTCTCTGCGGCAAATTGTCGATTTTGATGCCTACACCGCGGAGCTCGAGCGGTATCGTGCCGACAAATAGAGTAAACCATGAATTGATCGTTCCGGTCCGGCGCCAACCTGTCGCCTATCCCAAGATTTTAAGTTGAATTCTCCAAAGGAGCAACAGTTCAATCACCAAATCGACGCTGCATATTATCTTCTGATTTCTCTTTGATTTGCTCTCCTTTGGTCTGAAGATCAGGAAGATCCAAATAAGGTACATCTACAATTTTAAAATATTCCAGCGCAAGTAAAATGCCAATGACACATATAATATAAGCAATATATTTGCCCATGTTAACCTCCCCGAAAAATAGGCCGACTGCGGTTCGTGCGATTGAAGTGTACAAATTAAAGGTGAAACACCTTAAATTTACATTTAGAATGCTTTGCTATCACAACTATATAGAATTATAGCAAAATTTGATCAAATGGGCAAGACTTCGTTCATACCCGGAATTGTACAGACGTCCGGACAGGTTGCAGACGATTACCTTATAGCCTCTGACTTGCTTATGTAACCGATACCTGCCCCACGGTTAAAAGCGAGCCGCAGGCAGCATTCATGTATCATTCAGGTACCGGAATAGAGAGGGAATAGAGTCATAAAATGCCTATCGGGAAAAAGTTCAAGTTTAACAGCCATGCGGGATGCAATCCATGCCCAAGCGACACACCCCTTGTAGGAGAATTTAATATCCTGAATGCCGTTTCGCCCCCCGGCACTTTCTTCAACGACGTTATCCGTTTCATGAAGCTTCACGGGGTTAACCGGAAACCAGAGCTCACGCACTACATGGGTCGTCAACCCGCAATTTTTGCACTCAAAGATCCCCTTTGCTACACGCGCCGCGGGCAGCGCATCGTTGTTTCCAAGGTTTGGAACAGTAAAATATATAGATTTACCAGCTGATGAAATTGAGCCAAAATATACGGTTAGCCGCTGGTTTCATAGCTGTTCTATGGGCAGTGTACTTCACTGATCTTGTCCTTCTCATCGATTTGAGGCAGTTTGGGATTATACCAAGACATGTGGTCGGTTTGGGGGGGATTGCCGCTGCGCCGTTTTTGCATATCGATATCCAGCACCTAATCGCCAATAGCGGGGCGTTGTTTGTGTTGTTGATGGTGTCGTTTTACTACAGCCGTTCGGTGGCGCTAAAAGCAATTATTTTTATCTGGCTTTTCAGCGGTGGGATGGTGTGGCTATCTGGAAAAGGTGGTGCGGTTCATATCGGTGCCAGTGGAATCATTTTCGGTTTGATTGGGTTCTTGATGTGTCTGGGACTATTCCGTCGAGACTGGAAGGCCTTGCTTATATCGATCGTGATTACGGTTCTATATGGTAGCGCACTGAATTCTCTTTTGCTATATATTCCGGGAACCAGCTGGTCCGGACATTTTTTCGGTTTCCTTTCCGGTGTGCTGGCCGCCTGGTGGCTGCGGAGCGCTGGGAGAAGGGCCACACGAGCATCGCCAAAAAATCGGTTAGTCTGATCAAAAAAAAACTATAGATTTTTTAAGAAAAAGAGGAATGGATTCTTATTTTAGAAAAAATAATTGGACAGGATCAACGGAATCTATAGATAATGCGGCCTTCGGCCACAAGGCCCCTCGCCGCAGGCGAAAAATTCATGATAATCCCGTTAATCCTGTCAAAATAAAAATATAAAAATCGAATCCATTCCATATTTCTTCATTTATTGGAAGTTTTATAAGAGTACAGAGACAATAAAAAAATATAAGGATGATCCATGTCTGAACCGAAATTTCAAAGTCAATACGCTGACGTCAACGGCGTCCGGCTGCATTACGTCAGTATCGGCCACGGCAAATTAATTCTGTTTGTTCACGGATTTCCGGAATTCTGGGGGGCCTGGGAAAATCAGCTTGCCGAATTTGGACGTGACTACCAGGCCGTGGCGTTGGATATGCGCGGATATAACTTATCGTCGAAGCCCGAAGATGTGGAAGACTACCATGTGGGGCATTTGGTTGATGATTTGAGAGCCCTGGCCGAACACCTGGGCCACAAAAAGATGACGCTGGTCGCCCATGATTGGGGCGGTGCCGTGGCCTGGTCAACCGCGATGCGCTACCCGGATTGGGTCGAGAAATTAGTCATCATAAACGCGCCCCATCCGGCCATATTTGCGAGGGAACTGCTTCGCAACCCGGAACAGCAGGCGGCGAGTCAATATATGCTGTTTTTTCGATCGCCTGAGGCCGAGCAGGTGTTGTCGACCAACAACCATGCCGGTTTGCTGGATATGCTCATCCGGTTTGGCAGCAACTGGGATATGGATGAAGTTACCCGGCAGAAATATATTGAAGCCTGGTCACAGCCGGGGGCATTAACCGGAGGCCTCAATTATTACCGGGCTTCTCCCATGTATCCGCCCACGGCTCCGCAAGATGAGGAAAAAATCAATAGCATTTTGAATTTGCCGCATGAAATGCTTGCTGTTCAAGCTCCGACTCTGGTAATCTGGGGTGAAAAGGATCAAGCGCTGCTGACCGGCAATTTGGACGGCCTGGAGATGTATGTAAAAAATCTGACTGTCCACCGCATACCGGACGGCAGCCACTGGATCATACACGAGCAGCCGGAGCGGGTGAATGCCCTGATTAGAGAGTTTTTGAATAAGCCGTTCAAAGGGCAGAATTCGGAGGTTCAGGGCCAAACAAATGACAAATGAATATTGACGAATGACGAATTAATGAATGCTGTCAATTTTCATTATTGATATAGCCGCAAAAATGCGCAAAAGCCATTTTTCACGCTGTGCAAATTCAATTGGTTATAAGACCGAAATTTGGTAGTTCAGACTTTTTACGAGTTCATCCTTATTCAATTTTCAATATTCATTTACGGCGCAACCGGATTGATTCGGGAGAGCGGTTTTTAACCGCGATAGATTTGGAGTCATCTTGGAACAATATGTAGCAAAAATAATCAATCAGGGCGACGAGAGTGGCAATGAGATGGCCGTCAAATTTCGGCTGCCGTCCGGGCTTGAAATATTTGGACTACCGACAGAGCACTTTGATGAGAACCTGCTGGAAGGATTCGGCGCTCTGATGGCTGCCAATGAAGTGGTCAGTCACTGTGAACTGCTGATAGACAGCGGAGACGTCGTATCGGATGACGGCAAAAAATATAGCGCCACCGGGAAAATAAATTCCAAAAAATATATAGAGGCACTTGAGCCAGATTATTAGGGAAAAGTATTCAGTAAACAAATCAACCAGTCAACTTTACCCCGTTTAATATCGACAGATCAGCTTGCCCTATTAAACCTTTTTTTCCGTTTAATTGGGGCGAAGCGGATTTAACTGGGGCAATCAACTTTTCAACTAACTTTTACGAAGGGAGAACATCCATGACCCTCAAAACCCGTGACGATTATCTAGCGGCACTGCGCAAACTGAGACCGAATATTTATAAGTTTGGCGAGCTGATTGAAGATGTTACGACCCATCCCGCTACCAAACGGACTGTGGAAAGTCATGCGCTGAATTATGATGCGGCCAATGATCCGGAATTGGCAGAAATATACTCCACGGCGTCCACATTCACTGGAAACCCGATATTGCGCTGGAACTCCCTGATGCAGGGCAGCGAAGATCTGATCGGGAATATGCGCATGAAACGGCAGAACTACCGCCGAACCGGCAGCTGCACGGGAGCGGTCTGCGTCGGGTGGAATGCCATGAATGTCATGTGGGCCGTATGTAATGAAATCGACCAGGAGTATGGCAGCGACTATCAAGATCGGCTAAAAAACTGGATATTGTCAGCCCAGGATAGCGGATTGACGGTGGCCGGCGCCCTGACTGATGCCAAAGGTGACCGCAGCCTGAAACCGTCCCAGCAGCCCGATCCTGATACCAACCTCAGAATATTGGAGGTGCGGGAAGATGGTATCGTTATCCGCGGTGCCAAGGTGATGATTTGCGGAACGGCCGCTTCCCAGGAGATTTTTCTGCTGCCGGGCAGTATTTATGGTGAAGCGGACCGTGATTACGCCCTGGCCTGTGTCGTGCCAAGAGACATTGACGGCCTGACCATTGTTGAGGCCACCCGGCCAAGTGACCGGCGCGAGCTTGAAGAAACGGCTGCTGTCGAAACGCCGGATACCGGCATCACGCAAGGCTGGCTGCTATTTGAAGATGTATTTGTTCCCAGGGAGCGCGTTTTCCTGTGCAAGGAATACCAATACACGGCCAAATTGATTCAGTATTTCACGGCCAATTACCGCGCTTGCATCGGCGCCTGTGTTTCAGGGCAGGGCGATGTGATGATCGGCGCGTCTGTATTGATGGCCCGCCTCAACGGTCTTTCGGCCAAGACGTTCAGCGACAAGCTGGTCGCCATGTCCGTCAACAACACGATCACCTATGGCCTCGGAGCCGGCGCCTGCGCGCTGGGTTTCAAACATCCATCCGGATCCTATTTTGCTGACTCGCATACGGCACATACCAACAAGGTCATGGTGGCCACACTGCCGTACGAGGTCAAACGTCTGACCCAGGAAATCGGCGGCGGTATTGTCGAGACGGGCTGCATGCCGTCTTACAAAGATTTTACCAATCCGCAATACGGTCATCTGATTCAAAAATGCCTGAAAGCCGGCGCCGGTTCGGCCGAGTCACGCTTTAAAGCAGCGCGCCTGTCCGAATGGTTGACGATTGGATCCGGCGTGCCCGGCTG
This sequence comes from Desulfobacterales bacterium, assembly GCA_030066155.1. GTDB lineage: Bacteria > Desulfobacterota > Desulfobacteria > Desulfobacterales > JAFDCJ01 > JAFDCJ01. The sequence continues at coordinate 13,331 of JASJCE010000004.1, forward strand.
TATGCATGGCGGCGGCTCACCGGATGGGGCCAAAATGGTCGTGCGATTCACGACCCCTTTAGACGAGTATGCTGAATATGCCCGGAAAATAATCAACATCGAGGAGCAAATCAGCGAGCCCCACAAGAAATTGAAGAATTAAGATTGAAGATTTATTGTATTCATATCATATTCGTGGTTATTCGTGTTAATTCGTGGCTAAAAACAAAACAGCCGATGGCATTTAAAAATGGAAACGCTAAATCTACCGAATAGACCGATTTTACTGGACGGCGGCATGGGTCGCGAATTGAGAACCCGCGGTGTTGATCTCCAACCATCGATCTGGTCTGCCAGTGCGCTGATTCATGCCCCGGACATTGTCCGCCAAATTCATCTGGATTACCTTTCCGCCGGCGCTGATATTATCACCACCAACACCTACGGCATAATTCGGAAAAATTTGGCCGTAGAGAGCCTTGAGAATCAGTTTGAAAAGCTAAATGTCCTGGCCTGTGAACTGGCAATACAGGCGGTTGAAAAATCGGGAAAGCCGGCGCTGATAGCCGGATCACTTCCGCCTCTGGCCGGCAGTTTTCGACCTGACCTGGTGGGTCAGGCTGATGAAATCGAACCGCTGTATCTGGAACAGGCCGAGTTGCTGGCGCCTCATGTTGATTTGTTTTTATGTGAAACCATGTCCAGCATCGATGAAGCCAAAGCAGCTGCCACAGCAGCCTGCCAGTTCGACAGGCCTGTCTGGGTGGCCATGACCCTGCATGAGGATCGTTCCGGCAGTCTACGAAGTGGCGAATCCATCAGAGAATTCAAGCAGCACCTGTCCGAATTGCCGGTTTCCGGCCTGCTGGCAAATTGCTGCGCACCCGAAAGCATCACCAACGGTCTTCCCCAAATAATTGAGTCCGGAGTTCCGTATGCAGGCGGCTATGCCAACTCGTTTGTGCCCATTCCTGAAGACTGGACCCTGGATGGCGACAAAGATACGGACGGTTTTCTCGATCTTCGAACTGATCTCGATCCTGAAAACTACGCCGAGCACGTTGGCCGGTGGCTGAAGGCCGGAGCCAATGTCGTCGGCGGATGCTGCGGCACTGGCCCCTATCACATCGCCAAAATTTATGAGTTGTTCTTCCAGTAATTTAGCCACCCCGAAAACAGGTGTCATTTTGTTGAGGTATGCTGTGCTCGAATGTGGAAAAACTTGGCCAACGGTGGACTCCGGCGGCTAAATTACTTTATGCTTCGCATTTTGGGGGAAAAATTAGCCTTCCAGCTTCCCGGCTTCCTCGCTTCCCAGCCGGAAACAATTTATCATGTTAAAATTTAAATACAGCATCAAAATAAAGAATTGAAGGATACAACGCCATGAAATCCTGGCACAAAACGGGATGTGTCCTTTGCGCGCAGAATTGCGGCATCGAGGTGCAAGTTGAAAATAACCGCATGATTAAGGTCAGGCCGGACAAGTTAAATCCGCGCAGCCAGGGTTATGTCTGCCGCAAGGGACTAAATGTTATTTATCATCAATACCCGGCTGATCGGCTGACTGAACCGATGAAACGGGTGGGAGACAATTTTGAATCCATTTCCTGGGACCAGGCCATTGCGGAAATTGCCGGAAAACTAGTTGAACTGGTTGAGCAGTACGGCCCGCGCTGCCTGGCCTACATGGGCGGCAGCTCACAGGGCGGGCATATGGAAGCGGCTTTCGGACTGGGCATTCTCCGGGCAATGGGCTCCCAGTATTACTATTCGTCAGCCGGGCAGGAATTTTGCGGATCCTGGTGGGTAACCGGCCGGGTCTTCGGCAAGCAGTACAACATTGCCGGTCCTGACGAACATGAATCGGAGATGCTGATCGCCTGGGGCTGGAACGGCATGCAAAGCCACCAGATGCCGCGGGCGCCCAAAGTGCTGTCTGAATTTTCAAAAGATCCGAATCGACTGCTGGTGGCGATCGATCCGCACAGAAGTGAAACCGCAAATATAGCCAATATTCATTTGCCGGTGCGACCCGGTACCGATGCACTCCTGATGAAAGCCATGATTGCCATTATTCTGGAGGAGGGTTGGGAAGCTGCAGATTACCTCCGAAAACACGTTGACGGATGGCGTAAAATCAGACCCTGGTTTGAGGGGTTTGACGCCAGAAGTGCTGCCGGGATCTGTATGGTGGATTATCATCAGGTTCGGGAATTGTGCCGCCTGATGACCACCCGCCGCTGGAGCGTACATACCGACCTGGGGATCTACATGGGGCGTCACAGTACCCTCAACTCCCACCTGGTTCACATATTGGGAGCGGTTTGCGGCATCTTTGGCGTACGAGGCGGTAATGTGATTCCGGGTATGGTAATGCCCATGGGCTACCATGCCGACGAGCGCAATCCCGATACCTGGCGGACGGTAACCACTCATCTACCCCCGGCGGCAGCCGGATCGTTCCCGGCAGCAGCCATGCCCGAGGAAATCCTCAGCGATCATCCCGACCGGTTGCGAACGGTGCTGGTCAGCGCCTGCAATCCGCTGCGGGCTTACCCGGATACATCGGCCTATGAGACGGCGTTCGGAAAGTTGGATCTGCTGGTGGTGAATGATATCGTGATGAGCGAGACCGCCCGGCTGGCCCATTACGTTTTGCCGTGCCGCACTTTTTATGAATCCTGGGATGCCACCTTTTTCCCCTGGACCTATCCGGAGGTCTATTTTCAGCTAAGACGGCCGGTTGTCGAGCCGCCCGCACCGTGCCTGGAAGCAGCTCAGATCCACACATTGCTGGCGGATAAACTGGGTATCGTCCCGGAAATAGCCTCTGAAGTCTATCAGGCGGCCCAAAACGATCGAATGACATATGGCGCTGAATTAATGACCTGGGCCGCCGGTGAACCCGGGGCGATGGCTGCCATGCCGTTCGTCCTGGCCCAAACCCTTGGAAGGCAATGGGACAGTGCTGCCAAAGCCGCGTTGTGGGGCCTTTTGATGACGGCCCCCAAAATGTTTCAGGAAAATGCGGCCCGGGCCGGATTCGAGCCGGGCATCGATCAGGGCGATCGCATCTTCCAGGCCTTGCTGGATACGCCGCAGGGTTTGTGGGTTGGCCGGGCAGATGCGGATAACCCCATGGGATCCATCCGCACGCCCTCGGGAAAAATAGAAATCCATATCCCCGAGCTGGCCGCACAGGCAGAAGCCCTCAATGCGGAATCCGAAGCAGAAGACCTGAGGCTGCCGGACGAGTTTCCATTGATTCTTAGCGCCGGACGGCACATGAAATTCAATGCCAATACCCTGATGCGCAATCCGGCCTGGAATAAAGATAGGCGGGCCTGCACGGTGGCTGTCAATCCGGCAGATGCGGACGCGCTCGGTCTCACTGACCGACAGCAGGTGCGCGTCACCACCGAAGCCGGCAGCGATGTCGGCGAATTGCAGGTCAGCGAATCGGTTCGACCGGGCTGTGTATTGATTCCCCATGGATTTGGTTTGATCTATGAAGGCCGGACATACGGCATCAATGTCAATCGGTTGACCAAAAATACCCATCGTGATCCGATTGGTACCCCGCTGCACCGCTTTGTCCCGTGCCGGGTGGAGGGAATGACGAATGACGATTGACGAATGAAGAATGAAGGACTATAAATTCCATTTACTCCGTGATCTTTGCGGGCTCTGTGAGAGACAATACTTTGAAATCTAAATGAGAATGGATAACCACATGACAGGCAATAACAATCAATTGGAATGCGGCATTTGGGACAGGAGCGGCAGTTGTTTGATACCGCTGGATTTGATTGAGCAGTTGCCATGTTATCTGCGCAAAACCATTCCTCCCGATTATTTGGACCTGATGGGGCACATGAATATCCGCTGGTATTTTGATTTGTTTGCCAGATCCGGCCGTGATTTTTTTGGTTCGCACGGTTTAAATAAAGACTATTTTCGTAAAGGAGAATTTGGCGTTTTTACATTGAAGCAGTATATTCAATATTTCGCCGAAGTGCGGGTCGGACATACGGTTGCCATCCATACTCGCCTGACCGGCCGCTCGGATAAGCGATTTCATTTTATCCAGTTCATGATCAATGAAACAACCCGCCAATTGTCCGCCACTTTCGAAGCATTGATAACCCATGCGGATCTGAATATTCGCCGTGCGGCCCCGATGCCCGATTATATCGCTAAAAAATTCGATGCCACCCTGTCCAGAGATCAAAAACGAGAATGGGAAACGCCGCTGTGTGGAGCCATGCGGTTATAGCAACCTAATTGAGCAAATCCGCTCAATCAGGGTGCAATGTTATTCGTTATTAGAAAACGGTATTTATAGTAAGAAGTGTTGGAGCGAAGCGAACTCCACAATTATTCATTTGTCATTAGTCAATAGTCAATTTTATACGTGCGCCGGATAACTCCCCAGATTTTTCAAAGAGATCGCCATTTCTTTCATTCTACCCATGACTTCCGCAACCGTTGGGTCCGTTTCCGTGCCTTCGAAATCGAGAAAAAAGCTGTAGTTACCGGGATCCGATCGCAACGGCATTGATGATATTCGGGTCAGGTTGATTTTGGCATCGGCGAATAACTTCAGCACACCGTAAAGCTGCCCGGCTTCGTGAGCCACCGCAAATATAATAGATGTTTTGTTACCCTGGCCGGAGAACGGTTCCCGGGACAGAAGCAGGAATCGTGTTGAATTGGATGGTCCGTCCTCGATGCCTTCCTTGATAATCTCCAGATTGTAGAGCTCGGCACACAGCGGGCTGGCGATGGCCGCTGCGGCCTTGGGGTTTTCCCGGGCCAGCATTTTGGCGGCACCGGCCGTATCGTAATAGGGGCGGGGCTCGAGCTTGTTGCGCATGAGAAAGTCCCGACATTGCGCCAGCGCCTGGGGATGGGAATAAACAACCCGAATTTCCCGATAGTCGGTTGCTTCGGTGGCGAGCAAACAATGATTGACATCCACCTTGACCTCACCGATAACATTCAAATTCGTCGTGGTAAGCAGATCATTTACCTGGGTAACGGCTCCCTCCAGCGAATTTTCGACGGGAACCACGCCCAGATCAAGATATCCTTCCTCAACACCGCGGAAGACGTCGATGAATTCGAGGCAGGGGATGTAAGCCCCGTTCGGCACGAGCGACCGCGATGCGACATCGCCGTACGCGCCATGCTCTCCCTGAAAAGCGACCAGTTGACGATCCTCATTCTGCAGACGTTTGCTCTCCTCTATAATCGTTTTGAGCAGCTGTTGGGAAAATGGACGATTTATCAGGTCCAGATTCATGCGCTCCATTCTTTCTAGCGCAGTCGTTTCAATATCAGTGTCCCCGACGGCTTCCTGAAATTTTTTGGATCGTAGGGCCAACCCCATGCGCTCCTGCAGCAAGACCAGCAGTTCGCGGTCGATTTTGTCAATTTTCCGACTGATTTCATTCAACTTCATTTTTATCTCCTATCATAAAAGCAATAAATCCTCACATAATCGAATCAGCTAACATCCACGGCATCAGGACTGCAGATCGTCCATAAAGGAGTGGAGTGGTCGCAGACGTCGCATGATGTCTTCAAATATCACCGGTGTCAGGGCCTGATCTGCATCGCACAGGGCTTTCTCCGGTTTGTAATGAACCTCGACAATGATGCCGTCGGCGCCGGCAGCCACCGCGGCCAGGCTCATGGGTCCGATCAGGCTGATGCGGCCCGTGCTGTGGGTCGGATCAATAATGATCGGCAAATGGGTCAGTTCCTTGATGGCCGGAACAGCGCTGAGATCCAGCGTGTTGCGCGTGTAGGTTTCAAATGTGCGAATACCCCTTTCGCAAAGAATGACATTTGGATTTCCTTCACTGAGGATGTATTCGGCGCAATTCAGCCATTCTTCCAGGGTTGAGTACATCCCGCGTTTGAGCAACACGGGGCGGCCGGTTTGCCCGACTTCTTTTAACAACGAAAAATTCTGCATGTTGCGGGTTCCGATTTGCAGGATATCAGCGAATTCGGCTACCCAGGATACATCCCGGGGATCAATAACCTCGGTGATGATCGGCAGGCCGGTCTCTTTACCGGCCCGGGACAATAGCTTTAGTCCCTGCAATCCCAGTCCCTGGAACGCATATGGTGACGTCCTGGGTTTGAATGCCCCGCCGCGAAGGATGTCCGCGCCTGCTGCCTTGACGGCGCGGGCGGACTCGAGGATTTGCTCCTCACTCTCAATGCTGCAGGGGCCGGCAATGACCGTAAAGCCGCGACCAATTTCAACATCGGCAATCCTAATAATGGTACGCTGTTTTGAATCACGCTGAGCAAGTTTAAGGTTTTTCATCACGATAATCCTCAAATTAAAAAGGCCCCGAGGGTTTCCCGGGGCCTTTCACATTTTTTAACCCCGGGTGGAAATCAAGTCCACCCGGGAAATCGATTAGCTACCTAACGAAGCTAATGAACCGGATGGACGCTACTAAACCAGAAAAAGAAGCGTCCGAAAGTAAAAAAAGCAATGGTAGTGGCAGTCATTGGCATAACAAGGCTCGTATCTTCAATTGGGATGACCATAAACAAGTTTCATATTGGCTGTCAACATTTTTTTCTGCTTCCAATTCGGATAGATTGGAACTCGGTTATCCATAAGTCTCCAGATGGATACCTGAATTTTTGAGTCCCAATCAGCGCATTAGTCACCTGTGGTAACTTGACTTCGATCTTCACTCACGGTTATTCGGGTGCAAAATTCAGGTAAAAAAAGATCTTGACAGGCGAATTTCAATTATATAAATTTCTTCCGTACAAACTACAGGATCACAAAAATGGTGCACACAATCCCGGACAGCGTTTATTTTTACTATCGGTATTATTTTTACGGTACCGGTCTGTCTGGGGTGCGCTGAGGTAAAGACAAAATATCGCAAGCGACCTGAAACCGCGGGCAGACTTTAAAGCCCGCGGTTTTTTTTATCTAACTTCTGAAGACACCGTTACCTAGAGGCAAAAAATGAAACCGACAGATGATTTACGTGTCAAAGGTTACCGGCAGCTAATTGAGCCGGGACAGTTAAAACAAGAACTCGCCATAAGCCAGGCGGCACACGACACGGTGCTTTCCGGACGGAGAGAAATTGACAGGATATTGCGCAGGGAGGATCAGCGGCTTCTCGTGATTGTTGGTCCCTGTTCGATTCACGATGAACAGGCCGCATACGAGTATGCGGCCAAATTGCAGCAGCTGCGGGACCGGGTGAGTGAAGCACTGTTCGTCATCATGAGGGTATATTTCGAAAAACCCCGCACCAGCGTGGGGTGGAAGGGCCTCATCAACGACCCGCGGCTTGACGGCACCTGCGACATTATGGAGGGATTGCGCAAAGCGCGATGCATTTTACGAAAGATCAATGAAATCGGGGTGCCGGCGGCCACTGAATTTCTTGAAACCATCACGCCTCAGTATGTTGCAGACCTGGTTAGCTGGGCCTGCATCGGCGCCAGGACAACGGAATCACAAACCCATCGGGAGATGGCCAGCGGCCTGTCCATGGCTGTTGGGTTCAAGAATGGAACGGACGGCAATCTATCCTCAGCCATCAACGGCGTTTTAGCAGCCAAAACCGGACAGAGTTTTTTGGGAATAGATCAGAACGGTCGTACCTGCGTCGTCCAGACCAACGGTAATCCCCTGGCCCACATCGTGTTGCGCGGCGGCCAGCGCCCCAATTATGATCCGATCAGTCTGGAGCAGGCCCGACTGCAACTGATTGAAAAAGGTCTGCCCGAGACCCTGATGGTTGATTGCTCGCACGGCAACTCCATGAAGAAATATCAGGGTCAGGCAATCGTCATGCGCAGCGTCATCGACCAGTACATTGCCGGCAATGATGCCCTGATTGGCCTGATGATGGAAAGCAACCTTTTTGAAGGCAATCAAAAATTCAGCGGTGATCTCAATTCACTGAAGTATGGCGTTTCGATCACGGATGAATGTATTTCATGGGAAACAACCGAGCGGTTGCTTCTGACTGCGGCCGAGAAACTGACAAGTTCTGCTAACCGGAATGGCCCGGATCGCTGGGTAACTGCAATATGAAACGCATCATGATCCATAGCCAGCCGCGTGACTCCCTCATTATGATTAATGAGAGACTTGCAAATCTGGGAGACTACCTGCCGGTTGACAAACCGATTATCATTACCGACGAAAATGTAATGGCGATCTGGGGCAAACATTTTCCGCCCGGAGATGTCATTACGATTGGAACCGGTGAAACGATAAAATCCTTTCATACCGTGCACCATATCTACGAACAATTGTTATCTCTGGAAGCGGATCGCGCTTCTTTTATCGTCGGGATTGGCGGCGGAATCGTTTGTGATATTGCCGGATTTGCTGCATCGACGTACATGCGAGGGGTCAGGTTCGGTTTTGTGTCGACAACGCTGCTGTCGCAGGTTGATGCGAGTGTGGGCGGTAAGAACGGATTCAATTTAGGCGGCTATAAAAATATCGTCGGCGTTTTCAATCAGCCTGAATTTGTCATATGTGATCTGGACATGCTAAAAACCGTCCCGCGGGAAGAAATTCTGAGTGGTTTTGCTGAAATCATCAAGCACGGCGCTATCGCCGACAGAGATCTGTTCGCTTTCCTCGAAACAAACCGGGAACCGGCGTTGGCGCTGGACTCGCAGGTGATGGAAAAACTGGTCTTTGATTCGGTGGTTATAAAATCGGAGATTGTCAACCAGGATGAAAAAGAAAAGGGCGAACGCCGCAAACTCAATTTCGGTCATACCTTTGGTCATGCCATTGAAAAGCTGACAAATGTCAGGCATGGTGAGGCGGTTAGCGCCGGAATGGTGCTAGCCGCCAAGCTGTCGGTCAAAAAAAACAAACTGTCACCTGAAGCGTCAAACCGATTGATGGCTCTGATTGACAATTATGGTCTTCCCGTCCGACTCAATTTTGACAGGGATGCGGTTTTAAAAACCTTGCGAATGGACAAAAAACGGGAAGGGGATCAGGTTTTTTTTGTGTTCTTGAATGAAATTGGCGATGCCTGCATCGAACAGATTGATTTTCGGGAGTTGGAGACTCTGGTAGGGGTTTAGGCGATGGGCAGGGCCACATCATAAAAAATTGTTTGACTGGAATAAATAAAGTTACTTGCTTGTCATAATTATGAAAATTCCAAGCACCAAAAAACAAATCCCTGGCCCAGACCGAATTAACGCCGACAGCATTTATTGCCTCTACCTGATATTCCAACACGGATGATGGTTTATGCCAATCAAGTCGCGCCAGGGCGGGCTCAAATAAATACCAATGACCGAAATTCAAAATTCAAAACAAGTTATAGCCGCAAAAAGGCGCAAAAAGCACAAAAGTTAATTTTCGCTATCTGTAATATCGATAATTTACAAAGTCAAAATTCGACAATTTTGACTTTTTACGAGACCGTCATACAAACAAAATAAAGCGAAAACTCCGATAATGGATTGTAATGTTTCAATCATTGGAATTTGTAATTTTGATATTATTTGTAATTTGAGTATTGTAATTTGGGATTTTAGTGACGTATCCAGCAAGACAAATCGCTTCTTTCCAGATCAGTTAGAGTTGACTTTGACTTTTCCCAGAGGCGATGGGTTGGTTGGTCAAGATAAAGCCCTGTAAGGTCAAAAATGGGAGATAATCCAAAGGATAATGACAACGGACTTGATGCCGTCACGGATATTGTAGGGCTGCGGGCAGAGATCGACGATATTGACAATCAGATTCTTGATTTGCTGGGTCGGCGGGTTACTGCTGCAAAGACAATTGGATCGATAAAACGGCGGGCCGGGACGATCGTCGTCGACAAGCAGCGTGAAGGCGAAATATATCGAAGACTGCTGTCATCGAATCAAAAAGCCCTGAAGGCCGGGCCCCTTCACCAGATCTATCGCAGCATCATCTCTGCCGGACGAAGTGTGCAGAAATCCGCTTCGGGCTCCGGCGAGCCGGCTGTTTACAGTGTTTTCGGAGATCCGGTCGGGCATAGTTTGAGTCCGGTCATGCACAACAGCGCTCTGGCCAGGGCCGGTTTGGATGGATATTATCTGGCGTTCCGGGTGAAAGACATTGCTGCTGCAGTCAGTGGTATTCGAGGTCTGGGGATCCGCGGTGCCAGCATCACGATACCCCACAAAATTCGAATTATGGACTATTTGGATCAAATCGACCCGCTTGCAGTTGCCATCGGTGCAGTTAACACGGTCGTAAACGACCGGGGAACTCTGCACGGCTACAATACCGACTGTTTCGGTGCCGTCCAGGCACTTAGCGAAAAAACGCCCATCAAAGACCAGGATGTCGCCATAGTTGGCGCCGGTGGTGGCGCGCGGGCGGCGGGATTCGGCATCAAACAGGAAGGCGGACGCCTGACGATCATCAACCGCTCGCGGGAAAGGGGCGAAAAATTGGCTTCGGATCTGAATTGCGCGTTCAAGCCCTTAGAGGAGGTTGATCGGCTACCGTACAAAATCATCATAAATGCGACATCGGTCGGTATGACCCCCCGGGACGACAGCCGTCCGTTGAACACGGATATGCTGGGAAAAGACACGGTGGTAATGGATATGGTTTACAATCCGCTTCAAACCCGCTTTCTTGCGGAAGCAGGCCAAATCGGTTGTACGACCGTCGACGGAGCCGCCATGTTCGTGCATCAAGGGGCGGTTCAGTTTGAGTTGTGGACCGGCGAAAAAGCACCGGTGGATGTCATGTACAGGGTGGTGCTGGAGGAACTCTCCCAATAGGGGGAGTATTTTTCATCTGAAACTTCAAATGGCTAAAATCGTGAGAATAATAAACGTCCAACATCGAACGTCCAACATCGAACGTCCAATGTGGATGACGCTCTCCGAGGCGTAGGCGCCACATCCCCTACGAGCCGGAGGCTGCGCTTTATCGATTTTATTTCACGAACGAATCATAGCCTGCGAAGTACTCCCTTCGACATGCTTCTGTCCGGGTTTGTCAAACGGCAGTCGGGTCGAATTCTCAAAGGTATATTCGCTGGAGTAACACCGGAGCCAAGTGTTTTTTTATTGATAGAATGCATTATTCGAAGTTGGACGTTGGACGTTCGATGTTGGACGTTCATCAGTTTCTTTTTCGATCAAGCTGGGTACTTTTCAGCCCGGGGACTGGGCTGACACCTGAAACCTGAACACTGAAACCTTAAAAATCCAATAACCAATAACGAATACCTAATAACTTCACTTATTCTTATGATCGAAATCAAAGCCCATAGCATTAAGCCCTATTGCGAGGTTGCCGTTCCGGGGTCGAAAAGTTACACTCATCGATACCTGATTGCCTCCGCCCTTTCGGATGGAGAATGCCGGATCGGGAATGCGCTGCGCAGTGAAGACACCCTTTTAACCCTGCAGGCGCTTCGGCAAATGGGAGTTGAAATCGATGATGCCTCGAGCGATCAGATTGTCGTGGCGGGCAGTGGCGGGCGGTTGTTTCCGCAATCAGAGGAAGTGTTTCTGGGCAATTCCGGCACGTCCATGCGGCTGCTGACGGCCGTCGCGGCTCTCTGCCAGGGGAAAATCACCTTAACCGGCACCGATCGAATGGGCGAACGGCCGATTCAGGATTTGATCGATGCGCTGCAGCAATTGGGTGTCCGGATCAGATCCGTCAATCAAAACGGCTGCCCGCCGGTTGTTATTGAAGCGGGAACCTTGCGCGGTGGATCGGTGAGCATCAATTGCCGCATCAGCAGTCAATATCTTTCCGCCTTGCTGTTGATTGCTCCCTGTACGGAACTTGGTTTGAATATTGCGGTCTCTGAGGGACCGGTATCGAAACCTTACGTAGATATGACGATCGATGCCATGAAGAAATTTGGCGTATCGGTCCAACGCGAGGATTACGAAAGATTTGAAGTCGCCGGCCGGCAACCGTATCGGTCGGGGGATTACACGGTTGAAGCAGATGGTTCCCAGGCCGGCTATTTCTGGGCGGCAGCGGCTGTTTGCGGCACCCGGATCAAGGTAAACGGGATGACCCTGAATTCCTGCCAGGGCGATGTCAAATTTACGGAACTGCTGCAATCCATAGGGTGCCGGTTTGAGCCTGAGCCAGACGGGATCGTGGTTTCCGGCGGCCGTTTGAAGGCTGTCGATGTTGATATGGGTGACATGCCGGATCTGGTTCCAACACTGGCAGTGGTCGCCGCCTTTGCCGAAGGTACAACGACTATCAGAAATGTCTCTCATCTCAGAGCCAAGGAAAGCGACCGGTTGGCGGCGGTTGCCAATGAATTGGTAAAGATGGGAGTCGATGCACGCTGCCGTGCTGATGAGCTGATCGTCACAGGCGGTAAACCCCGGGGAACTGAAATCGAAACTTACGGAGACCATCGGATTGCCATGAGTTTTGCCGTTGCCGGTCTGATGTCCCCGGGAACCATTATTCGGGATGAAAATTGTGTCGAAAAATCTTTCCCGAATTTTTGGGAGGTATTTGACGGACTGTATTTGTAGTGGGAGTAACCCTGAACCGTGAGCCCTGAACCTTCGAACCCATACAACATCTTTTTAATCGGCTATCGCTGTACCGGCAAATCCTCGGTGGGCAAAAGGCTTGCCGATAAACTCGATCGTCCGTTCGTCGATACGGACGACCTGTTGGTAGTTGAAGCCGGTATAAGCATCAAGGAAATTGTGGCCAAAAACGGTTGGGAAGTTTTCCGCTCAATGGAGAGCGCAATTATGAAGCGAGTCTGCACGCCAGATCGGCGAGTGGTGGCAACCGGTGGCGGTGTCATCCTCGATCCTGAAAATGTAAACAGAATGAAGAAAAGCGGCAGGTCGATCTGGCTCCAAGCCACCTCGGAGACCATTAAGAATCGAATGATACGGGATTCAGATACGGATGTATCGCGACCGGCGTTGACTTTAAAAGGCAGTATTGCAGAAATCGAAGAATCGCTAATTGAACGGAACCCGCTGTACCAAAAGGTGGCAGACATTTGTGTGGAGACCGATGCCCACGAAATTGAGGAGATATGTGATACCATCATTACGATACTCAGTCGATCACAATTGATAGATCACAGATCATAGATCATAGTGCATAGTCCAGAGTTCATAGTTCATTACGAATAACTATTTTGTCTCTATGTTTTATTTCTGAAGATATTCTGCATCGGGTTGGATGTGCAATAAAGTTAAAAGTTCCTTAACACGAAGAGACAAAATAGAAGGAGACAAAATATATGTCCAGCACTTTCGGAACCGTGTTCAAAGTAACGACTTTCGGCGAATCCCACGGCAAAAGCGTAGGGGCCGTGGTGGATGGCTGTCCACCGGGTATGGCGCTTGGCGAAGCCGATATTCAGCCCCAGCTCGATCGCCGGCGTCCCGGGCAGAGCCGGTTGACAACCGACCGGGATGAAACCGATCGAGTGACTATCCTATCCGGTGTTGAAAACGGTCGTTGCCTGGGAACCCCGGTTGCAATGAATGTCCCCAATCGGGATCAAAAGCCCGGTGATTATAAATCCATGCAGTCAATTCCGCGTCCCTCCCATGCCGATTATACCTATCAGATGAAATACGGAATCCGCGCATCCAGCGGGGGAGGGCGGTCCAGCGCGCGGGAGACCATCGGGCGGGTGGCGGCAGGCGCGATCGCGGAAAAATTTCTAAGGGATGAATATGGCGTTGAGATCGTTGCCTGGGTGAATGCGGTCGGAAGAATATCCGCCACAGAAATCGATGAGAAAATGATTACCCGGGAGATAGTCGATGAAACCCCGGTTCGTTGCCCATCTGCGACTGAAGCCGAGCAGATGGTTGACGCAATCCGGGCTGCAAAGGAGGCCAAGGATTCCCTCGGCGGCATCGTTACCTGTGTCTGCCGGAATGTTCCTGCCGGCCTGGGGGAACCCGTTTTTGAAAAAATGGAGGCACGGCTGGCCCAGGCGATGCTGTCGATTCCGGCAACCAAGGGATTTGAAATCGGCTCCGGGTTTGCGGGAACCCGCCTGAATGGTTCGAAGCACAACGATCCCTTTGTCCGAAAGGGAGATCGATTGGGCACCCTGACCAACAATAGCGGCGGAATTCAGGGCGGCATCACCAATGGCGAGCCGATTATTTTTCGGGTCGCCTTCAAGCCGCCGGCAACAATCGGTCTGGCCCAGCATACCGCTGATTTTAACGGAACCGATACCACCCTGGAAGCCAAAGGCCGCCATGATCCCTGTGTCGTTCCGCGTGCCGTGCCGATCGTCGAAAGCATGGCCGCGCTGGTAATCGCCGATATGGCGCTGATACAAAAATCACGCAATAAGTAAGATGGAAGGCGTGATTTTAATTGCGGAATTCGGATTGCGGATTGCGGATAGCACACGAAGGATTAGATTCCTATCCTCCAAATTAAGACTGAAAGGATCTGCAAAACTTCGATTATGAGAGAAAAAATTTGTAGGTTGGGTTAAGCCCAATGAGGGTTCTGTTGGGTATCTCCGCCTGCGGCGCACCAACCTACTTTTTATCGGTATTATTGGGAAACGCGAAACCCAACAATTTAAAAAAGAATCCAATCATCTTTTAGTTTGTATCATGAAGAAGTCCATTATTACAGAGAATTAGAAATGAAGCTGGCTGATCGCGTTAATCATATCGAGGAATCGGGAACGGTGCAGTTTACCTTGCTCCTGCAGCAGTTGAGAAGAGATGGACGGGATGTCATCGATCTGGCGGTGGGGGAACCGCCTTATGATACGCCCGCCGGTATCATTGAAGGGACCCGGCAGGCGCTTGAAGACGGGCAGACCAAATATGGGGCGGTTGGCGGATTAACGGAATTGAAATCCCGGTTGGCCGAGCAGTTCGAAGGCTATGATGAAGACAACATTCTCATATCCAATGGATCCAAACAGAGCCTCTATACGATTTTTCAGACGCTGTGTAATCCGGGTGACGAAGTTATCATACTTCGGCCGTATTGGGTCAGCTTTCCGGAACAGATAAAACTTGCGGGCGGAAGGCCCGTTATTGTGCGATCCCGCAATCACCAGCCGGATCTTGATGAAATCCAACAGACCATATCAGCGAAAACGCGGGCGATTCTGATCAATTCCCCCAACAACCCCACCGGCGCCGTTTATCCGTCGGCGGTGCTGGAAGAAATCGCTGCTTTGGCCTTGAAGCACAATTTATTCATCGTTTCCGATGAAGCTTACAGTGCCTACGTGTATGACGGACTCCAATTCAAAAGCATTTTCGCTTATGAAGATATCCGGCAACAGTTAATCGTCACCCGGAGTTTTTCCAAGGGTCACCAGATGACAGGATTTCGGGTCGGCTTTGCGGCGGCCGCCCCGGAAGTTATCGCGGCGCTTAACAAGCTGCAAAGCCATTTGACGGGGAATGTCTGCACCTTTGCACAATACGGCGCTTTGGCTGCATTGGATCTTAGCGCCGACGATCTTAACCCATATCGTAAAGATCTGGAAAGCAAAAGAGACTATGCATACCGTGCAATCAGTGCCGTCTTTGACTGCATTAAGCCCCGGGGCGCATTTTACCTTTTTCCCGATGTTGCGGATTATCTTAAAGGCGAGATGACCTCGGCTGACTTTGCCCGACGACTTTTAAAAGAAAAAGGTGTAGCGGTCGTACCCGGAGAAGAGTTCGGAACGGCCGGGCATATCAGAATTTCTTATGCCGTACCCGAGAATCAGCTTGCCAGCGGCATTGAAAGAATAATAGAGGGCCTATGATTGGTATAATTGGTTTTGGCCGGTTCGGAAAACTCGCAGCCCGATATTTAGCTGAAGATTATGACGTGTGCATTCATACCAGAGCTGATAAAGCTTCTGAAATTGAAGCAATCGGCGCCCGGCCGGTGTCCCTGGAGAAGGCTTGCCGGCAACGGATTGTTATCCCCTGTGTGCCTATTTCAATCTTCAGAGATTTCCTGAAGCAAATCAAAGGTCTGATAAACCCGGATGCGTTGATCGTCGATGTCTGCTCGGTAAAGGAATATCCCATCCAATGGATGGAGGAGATTCTGCCCGACACAGTTTCCATTTTGGCCACCCATCCCATGTTCGGACCGGACAGTGCTGCCGATTCCCTCGAAGGCCGAAAAATTTGCCTGTGCAAAGTCAAAATAAACGATAGTCAATACCGCAAAATTAGAATTTACCTGAGGTCAAAAGGACTGGTGGTGATTGAAGCAACGGCCAAAGAGCATGATGAGCAAATTGCGACCAGTCTGGCCCTGACCCATCTAATCGGCCGCACGCTCTCCGAATCCGGCGCCACCCCACTTGATATCGACACGGAAGGCTACAAACGGCTGCTGCACATTCTGGAAGTCGTAGAGCGTGACACCTGGCAATTGTTTACGGATATGCATCATTACAATCCATATGCCAGGAAGAAAAGAATTGAATTTATGGATGTGATGCAGGATTTAAATTCCCGATTGGAAAATGGGAAATTGGTCGATTAGTTCAATAGTTGACTGGTGGTTAAGTTGATTAGTTGATTAAGTTGATTAAGTTGAATAGCTGTTTGCCCCAGATAAATCCGCTTCGGACCAATTAAACGGAAAAAAGGTTTAAAAGAGCAAGCTGATCTATCGATATTTAACGGAGTAAAAGTTGACTTGTCATAAATTTGCTTTGATTTAATAGGCTGATCGAGTAGAACCGGAAAAAATCATTTAAATCCATCATTCCAGAATTCCAATATTCCATTATTCCATCTGTGGTTTCAACACCACTACATGTCGAACTGGAAGGAGTAAAGACGATGTCGGCCAAATCGGAATCGAAAAAAGTCCTTGTGATTCATGGTCCCAATCTGAATCTGCTCGGGAAACGGGAACCCGGGATATATGGCCATCAAAGCCTTGATGAGATCAACGAGCAATTAATTGAACGGGGACGGAAACTTGGAATTGAGGTTGTGACATTTCAATCCAACCATGAAGGGGTAATCGTTGAAGAGATACAGGCCGGCATCGGCGAATTCCAGGGCATTATTATCAATCCGGCCGCCTACACCCATACAAGTGTTGCTATCAGGGATGCACTGGTTATGGTGGACGTTCCAATTGTCGAGATTCACCTATCCAATATCAATAAGAGAGAATCTTTTCGCCATGTGTCAATGATCGCAGACATCGTTACTGCACGAATTGCCGGATTTGGATCACAGGGATACTTGCTGGCGCTGGAGGGATTGAACGGGATGATACGGGGAGTGGATCAAAATTAAGTCGCTCTAAAAACAGTATTGCCGATTAAGATGTTTTTGCCTGTCGGATAGTGGTCAAAGGTGAAAGGTTTGAGGTTAAAGGTAAAAGGTTAAAGGCAAAAGGAATGAGAGATCGGCGTTCGGCGTTCGAGGCACACCATATTTTTTCTAAATTAGATGTGTCATCCCGCGATAGCGGGGGCTTTCGGCGCATGGCGATAAAAGCAGGTTTAAGCCTGAAGGTCCCGGTTTGATGGTCTCGAATTAAGTCAAAATCGATGAAAGTGGGTTAAAAACAATCGTGGCGACGAATATGAATTCAAACACCGGACATAAATTCAGACGAATTCGGCCCCGGCCGGGGGAGTGGTTGGTATGGGGAAAGGTGTCAGGGACGGACGGGGTAGGGATTCCAAATTTGCGAGTTAACGTCTATGATAAAGACCTTTTATTTGACGACAAACTGGGTGAAACCATCACCGATTCAGACGGTGAGTTCTATGTACGATATCATGAAAGCAACTTCAAAGAACTTTTTGAAAGCCAACCGGATATCTACGTCAAGGTAATAAACAAGAAAGGCAGGATATTGTATACCTCGGAGAGAGTTGTTCGCTGGCGATCTGGCCGTGTAGAGTACTTCGATATCGAGATAAGATAATTTGGTTGGGACGGCCGGATGTGAATTAGTTTCGATAAAATCTTACTAACCCATTGAGATACTTTTTTATTGACAAGACACTACTATATCGTTCATATTTAATATGTTCGATTTATAACGATGGCTACCCAGCGAATATTTCTGAGACAACACTTCGGATCTGACGTAAAATACCTTCTATTTCCGAATTCTTCTATTATTCTACCTGCTGCTGCCAAGCTGCTCCTCTGATTTGCCGGTTCACATCGGGCGAAGGTCATGATTTGCAAAATGTGAGCAAAACGTTCATTCCGGTTTATTACGGTTTGAACTTGCAATGCAAAACTGAAATCCAAAGGAGGTGTGAGATGGCTGAAACTAATCGGCGTCAATCCCCTCGGCAAACCACGGAAGCTACCGTTCAAGTTTTTCTCACCGCAAATATTTTAAAGGACTCGACTGATAGTGGCGACTTAATTTCGGTTTCCCTGTACAATCAAAGCGAGAGCGGCTTCTATTTCGAAATCGACCGTGCCCTTCAACCCGGATCGAATATCAGCATCAAGATGATTGCCCCAGAGGAGCAACGGTCCGAAGATCCTTACTTCATTCGCGATGGACAGGTGGTATGGTGCAGAAAAGTCGATGATGAAAACTCGCGTTTTGGGGTTGGCATGAAGATTCTCCGCAAGGTCGTCCAGGCTGATGTTTTGACTTCCCGTTTTCGATAGACCCGAAGGAAGATTGAAGATCGATATGGCCGCAAAAAGGCACAAAAAGCGCAAAAACAAAATTTTATTTCTGATCTGTTTAACCGCACGGGATTGCCGATTTTGTAGCATTTGCTGTGTCAGGCGCTGCTTGGCATTAGCAACGATTTTATCTATTTTTGGTGCTTTCGTGATTAATTTTTATTCTATCGTTTTATTGCCTCCGAGGGAATCGGGCTATGCATTCGACCTTCAATTGGTGCAAGCTGTTGATAATTTTACATTCGGTGATTTGCCTTTTTCATGAATCGTTTTATAATCAATTGAATATCATGATTTTTTAACCTCTTAACGCTAAACGTCAAACCTTGAGCGGAAAAGAAAATGAATGATTTCATTCATGCCATCCCTAAAGCGGAATTGCATATCCATATCGAAGGTACGCTTGAACCGGAACTGATGTTTGAACTGGCCGTCAAAAACGGCATTGCGCTGCCATTTAAATCGATCGACGATGCGCGCCAGGCCTACAATTTCAGCGATCTCCAATCCTTTTTGGACATCTATTATCAGGGGGCTGATGTCCTGATCAATGAAGATGATTTCTATCAACTGACCTGGTCCTACCTTCAAAAGGCTGCGGCACAGAATGTCCGCCACACGGAAATATTTTTCGACCCCCAAACCCATACGGCACGAGGCGTCAAATTTGAAACCGTCGCACAGGGGATTCATCGCGCCCTGAAAGATGCGGGGCAGAAATTAAACCTGTCATCGAAATTGATCATGTGTTTTTTAAGACACCTGAATGCCGCGGAGGCGATGGATACCCTGGAGGCGGCGCTGCCGTTTCAGAAATTGATTGCAGCCGTCGGGCTGGATTCTTCGGAGCTGGGAAATCCGCCTGAAAAGTTTATGGCGGTATTCGATCGGGCCCGAAAAAAGGGATTTAAGGTCGTAGCTCATGCCGGTGAGGAGGGGCCTCCTGATTATATCTGGCAGGCCTTGAACCTTTTAAAAGCAGAACGAATCGATCACGGTGTTCGCTGTCTCGAAGATACCGCCTTAGTCGAACACCTGGTAAAAACGCAAATTCCGCTGACGGTTTGCCCGCTGTCGAATGTCAAGCTGCGGGTTTTTGACGATATGAAGCAGCATAATCTCAAACGAATGCTGGATCTGGGTCTATGCGTAACGGTAAATTCGGATGATCCGGCTTACTTTGGCGGCTATATCGAAGAGAACTTTCAAGCATTGCAGACGGCGCTCAAATTGGATCATCAGGATATCTTTAAACTTGCCCGCAACGCTTTCCAGGCATCTTTTCTAAGTCTGACAGAGAAAGAAAAGCACCTGGACGAACTGGAGCAGTTTGTTTACGGTTTTGGCGAGCAATGACCGTCTCGCCTCAAATGCGAAACCAACACTCAGAACTTATGTAAAATATGGTATCCGGGACCGTATCGTATTATCTTATTATAAAATCCCTTGACCCCTTGATTTCATCTGATATTGATTCATAATCGATTTCATTACGTTTCCCATCATTGGCTGAAACCCGTAAAAATTTAAGGCGACTCCATGGTCCAAGAGAGGTATGAGCGCAAACTCATAGCCATCCTCAGTGCTGATGCCTGTGGCTATAGCCGTCTGATCAGCTCCAATGAAGAAGCGACCCTAGCAACGCTGGATGCAAGCCGCAAGATTTTCAAGGACCGTATCGTTGGGCATGGTGGCCGCGTCGTCGACATGGCTGGAGATAGCGTTCTGGCTGTTTTTACAGCGGTAACGGCCGCGGTGAAGTCTGCGCGTGAAATCCAGGGTGAACTCTTCAGTTTAAACCAACCCGTGGCTGAAGACCAGCATTTATGGTTCCGCATCGGTGTTAACCTCGGTGAGGTGATAGAAAAGTCCGATGGCAGCATTTATGGTGACGGCGTCAATATCGCGGCTCGTCTCGAAAGTCTGGCCGATCCCGGCGGTGTCTGCGTATCTAAAAGGGTGTTCGAACAGGTCGAAGGCAAGCTCGACGTCGGTTTTGCTTATCTCGGTCCGCAGCCAGTCAAAAACATCAAGAGGCCGATCAACGTTTACAAGGTGCTGCTCGACCAGAAAGACGCTGGTAAGATCGTCGATGTTCCCAAAACGAAGGTCCCGTCTCGGCGATGGCTGACGGTGGCAATCGTTGTGGCGATACTGGCGGTCGGTGGAGCCGGTATACTTTACCACCGATCAATGCCTGAGTTCGAGCCAGCTACCGTTGACCGTCTGGCTTATCCTTTGCCCGACAAACCATCGATTGCGGTGCTGCCCTTCGAAAATTATTCGGATGACAAAAAGTTGGATTTTTTCGTAAGCGGCTTGACGGAAGACCTGACGGCAGCGCTTTCAAAGGCTCACGGTCTTTTTGTAATCGCGAGGAATTCCGCCGCCACCTACAAAGGAAAGGCGGTCGACGTAAAACGGGTAGCCGAGGAGCAGGGCGTCCAGTACATTCTCGAAGGCAGTGTTCAGAAGTCGGACAACCGGCTGCGCATCACCGGGCAGCTGGTCGATGCCCTCAACGGTCGCCATCTCTGGGCGGATCGTTTTGACCGCCAGGCAAAAGACGTCTTTGCGCTGCAGGATGAAATTGTCAAACACGTTATGGTGGAACTGCAGGTCGAACTCACGCAAGGTGCTGCGGAGCGTGTGGCCAGCCGGGGGACTGACAGCCTCGACGCCTGGCTCCTGCGAACTGAAGCTTACGGAGAATTAATCAAGTTTACCCGGGAAGGGATGATACGCGCTCGCGAGCTGTACGAGGCTGCTCATCAGGCAGACCCGAATTGGTCACGACCGATATCCGCACTCGGTGTCATTGATTGGTATGAGGCCAAACGCGGGTGGAGCCCCTCGAAGGAAGCCTCTATTCAATCCGGCATGTCGTTGGCACAACGTGCCATCCAGATGAATCCGGACGACCCGCACGGCTACATGGCTCTCGGTAATCTCTACGCCCTGCGAGGTCAGGCCGATCGTGTGATCGAATTGAGACGTAAGGCCGCCGAGCTGGCGCCAAACGACTTTAATACCGTCGCGGGTTTGGCCACCCGGCTCAAGGATTTTGGCGGCGAGCAGGAGGCGGTCGTACTTTTTGAGCGGGCGATGCGGCTGAGCCCCAAGCACCCCTGGTGGGTTCCAAGTGCATATGGATTATCGCTGCATCTTGTGGGACGCAAGGAGGGAGCTGTGGCATCATTTAAAAAGGCCATTGATCTCAAACCCAATCACGTTCTCCCTCACGCATTTCTGGCAGCCGTCTACGTTGACCTCGGTCGGATGGATGAAGCCAGAGCCCAGGCCTATGAAGTCATGCGGCTGAATCCCAAATTTACCGCCAGCCGACTCATGCAGAGCCATTCTCTCCACGATCCCGCACGGGATGCCCGATACAAAGATCTACTGCAACGAGCAGGATTACCGGAGTGACGGTGAGGGTGCCTAAAAACAGCCGCGATAAATTGCGATGATAGTCCAAAACTGTCTGAATTTGTTGAATTTCGAAAAAAGCACTTCTGCAGCATCAAGCGTGGCTAATCGGGATTTGGGATCTGTTTTGCTTTACTTCATTTCGATAATGGGTCGCACAAATTGCGACTCCGTATCCCACGGAAACAGGATCCAGGTGTCCTGGCTGACCTCCGTAATAAAGGTGTCGACCAGAGGTCGGCCGGCCGGTTTGGCATACACGGTAGCAAAGTGGGCACTGGGCAGCATTTCTTTGACAATGCCGGCGGTCTTGCCGGTATCGACCAGATCGTCGATCAGAAGCCAGTCGTTGCTGTCAATTTCTACCGGCTTTAGTATTTTAATCTCTCCCTGATCCTTGAAATCATAGCTTGAGATACAGACGGTATCCACGAGGCGGATTTCCAATTCCCGCGCAATGATTGACGCCGGGACCAGTCCGCCGCGGGTAATGGTGATAATTCCCTTCCATGTTTGCATGTCCGCCAGCCGCCAGGCCAGGGCCTTGGAATCGCGGTGGAGTTGTTCCCAGGAAATGGGAAACGTCTTCTGGTAGCGTTCACCTGCTTGAGACATCATCAGAACCCTCACAATCTTTCAGCTTCGGTTTCAGCATTCATGTTGGGTTTCAGCCCACGCTAAAAGTTGCTGGATAACGGCACTTTTGGTAGGTTGGGTTGAAGTACGATACCCAACATGGTGCGACCGGGCCTCAACCCAACCTACAGAATGTTACATTTGTAACGCAGGAGGAAACGGCCTTTTTACCAAATTAAAATCCTGAAATAATCCAGAACCACTATCACATATTTATCTTTTATTCAATTTGCGCTATGGAGTTGTTTTAATATGAAAATCATAATTAATCCGCCCGGACGGCATTAACATCTCATCAGTCTTCAACGAGCCAACTTATAAATCTAAACCCTGTATCGTCATTATTCCGGGCGCATTAATTACTTGACGCGATCATAAAAAGTCTGAAATTTGATTTTTGCGCTTTTTGCGCCTTTTTGCGGCTAAACCATTTCTCGGAGTGGCACAATATTGGAAAACATACTCAATTTAAAATGCCTCATCTGCGGCCGTCACTATGATCCCGCCGAGGTCGATTATGTCTGTCCGGATCACGGCGACGACGGTATTCTCGACGTTCAATATGACTATGATATCATTGCCCGCCAGATTACCAAAGCAGGGCTCAGGCATTCCGGGGAATTTACCATATGGCGGTATAAAGCCCTGCTGCCGGTTGATGCGAATGCCGCCCTGCCGCCCCTGTCCGTGGGCTGGACACCGCTGTACCATGCCCCTCGTCTGGCATCGAAACTGGGACTGCAAAATCTATGGATCAAGGATGACGGCCGCCAACCAACAGCATCCTATAAGGATCGTGCCAGCGCCGTGGCCGTGGTTAAAGCAGCCGAAAAAAACGCCTCCATCATCACCACGGCCAGTACCGGCAATGCCGCGGCAGCCCTGAGCGGATTGTGTGCCAGCGTCGGACAGTCGAATGTCATTTTTGTACCGCAAAGTGCGCCTCAGGCCAAAATCGCACAGCTGCTGGTTTTCGGCTCCCGCGTCATTTTGGTGAAGGGAACCTATGATGATGCCTTCGAGCTTTGCCTGCAGGCTTCCAAGGAATACGGCTGGTACAACCGCAACACCGGCTATAATCCCTACATGTGCGAAGGCAAAAAGACGGCTGCCTATGAAATCTGCGAACAGCTCGAATGGGACGCACCGGATCGAATTTTCGTCAGCGTTGGAGACGGTTGTATCATTGGCGGACTGCACAAGGGGCTGAAAGATTTGATGGCCCTGGGCTGGATTGACCGCATGCCCAGGTTGATGGGTATTCAGGCTGCCGGCAGCAGTTACCTGTATGAGGCATGGAAAAACAATGAAGATATTCTCACCAAACCACCGATTGATGCGCAGACGGTTGCCGACAGCATCAGCTCCGGATTGCCCCGGGACCGCATCAAGGCCCTGAATGCCGTCAAGGAGACTGACGGCGCCTATATTTCCATAGCCGATGACGATATCATGCGCGCAATTCCGGAATTGGCCCGGGCAACCGGTGTTTTTGCCGAACCGGCCGGCGCAGCGGCATATGCCGGACTCGTGGCAGCGGTCGATCGGCAATTGGTTTCCGCGGATGAGAACATTGTCGTGCTCAACACCGGCAACGGGTTGAAGGATATCGCCGGTGCCATGGAGGCGTTGGATCTTGTCCAAACCAAGCCGTTTCGGATTCAACCGGATTTCGCAGCGCTGGAGCAAGTCGTGGCCGGTTGGGATAGCGATTGAATATTTTCGATTGAAGATTGTATAGACATAGATTCACCGCCCGCTTCGCTCGAGTCGCAGAGATCGCAGAGGAATTTTTCTTTTAACTTTCTGCTGAGAGGCCCCATTGAGGCGGGCCTCTCAACGGCAAACATAAAATGAATATTCTTTGCGCACTTTGCGACTCTGCGGTGAATACAATATCAAATTTCATTATGCGGTTATCTATGAAGATCAAGTTAAATCCAAACTTTAACTATCTCACCACGAAGAACACGAGGATCACGAAGAAAGAACAGCGCATATTGATTATCCTCCTTCGTGCTCTTCGTGCCCTTCGTGGTTAAAATTGCGTTACTTGAGTTTTCTGCATAACCGTATTTCAATAAATATCGTCTAAATTTTTATTGCCGCATCAGTAATCATACCCGATCTTACTAAACCTTCAAGAAAGGAAAAATATCGTGATCGATTTAACTGTTGATTCAGCGACACTGGCCAGGGCCGTTGAAAGAGCAAGAGAAAAAAACATCATTATTCCCACGTTCAAACAACAGCGAAACCCCGGTCTCATTCCGGATACCATCATCGCAAAATTGAAAAGGGTTGGATTGTGGGATATCGACCCGCTGAACCTGTTTCGAATTACCTGGCACAACGAGGCGGTTGCAGATGGCGGCGGGTTTGGCGATGTGAACTTTATTGAGTTCCCCAAGGTATTGACCGGAGTTGATGCCCGGATCGTTGCGCCGGTGGGCAAATGGTTTCCCACCGGGGCACATAAAGTTGGTGCGGCATTCGGCTGCCTGGTTCCACGCCTCGTAACCGGCCAATTCGATCCGACATCCCAGAAAGCGGTTTGGCCGTCAACCGGCAACTACTGCCGGGGAGGTGCATATGACTCCGCGCTTTTGGGCTGCCAGTCCATTGCCATCCTTCCGGAGGAAATGAGCCAGGAACGCTTTGACTGGCTCACAACGGTGGCGGGTGAAATCATCAAGACCCCTGGATCGGAAAGCAACGTCAAGGAGATATTTGACAAATGCTGGGAATTGAGAGAATCAGGCGAAGACCTGGTCATCTTCAATCAATTTGATGAGTTCGGCAACTACCTGTGGCACCATGAGGTCACCGGTCCGGCGATGATGTCAATACTGGAGCGTATTATGGGGCCTGAAGATAAATTCGCCGGTTTGATCTCGGCTACCGGTTCGGCCGGCACCATCGCCAGCGGCGATTATCTGAAGAAGCAATTTCCCGCGAGTAAAATTGCTGCGGCCGAAGCCCTGCAGTGTCCGACACTGTTAAACAACGGCTTCGGGGCGCACCGTATCGAAGGCATCGGTGACAAGCATGTGCCCTGGATCCATAATGCGAAAAACACGGACATGATCATCGCGGTGGATGACGAAACCGCTGTGTATCTGATCCGGCTTTTCAACGAACCGGCCGGGAAAAAACATCTGATTTCCAAAGGGCTTTCCGAAACATGGGTCAGCGGGCTGGACCAGCTGGGAATTTCATGTGCCGGCAATCTGGCGGCTGCCATCAAATTCGCCAAATATTTTGAACTGGGTCCGAACGATATTGTTTTGACCGTGTTAACCGATTCCATGGAAATGTATGCCAGCCGCCTGCGCGAGCTTACCGAAGCCCACGGGGAATTCACGGAATCCGATGCCGCCGCCGTTTACGCCCAACATTTGCAGGGGCTGGGGATCGACAATATGGAGGAGCTGACTTATTACGGCCGCAAGCGGATACACAACCTCAAATACTTTACCTGGGTTGAACAGCAGGGAAAAACCTTCGAAGAAATTCAGGCCCAATGGTACGACGATGATTACTGGAAGCAGATCCCGACCTGCGTGGATGAAATCGACTCCCTGATCGAGGAATTCAATGCCAGAACCGGGTTGCTGAACGGGTGACTGAAGTATTCGGGTGCCAGGTTTCGGGTTTCAGATGACCCGTCTTCGCTCTTCGAGCTTCGCCGCGGCAAGCAGGAGACAGAAGACAGAAGTCAGATGACGGAAACAGAAAAAGTTATTGGTTATTGGTGTGGGTGCCTTAGGGACAAATGATGACTGAAAGAAGGTGGGAGGGTGAAAAACTGCAGGGAATATGGTTTTGAATCGATTTCAATCGCTGTTGCAAACCGCTCCCACATGATTTGACAAGCAAAAAGTAGTATATGGAAAATGCGATGGTAGTTTTGATGTGACCTTAAAAAGAGATAAGCTAACGAAATAGTAACTTCCGAATTCCTTCATCCGTCAGCTGCATCCCAGTCTCTCACCTTCCCACCTTCTCACCCTCTCAAGTTCTTTCTTTCCGTGGCAGAATGCGCTCCATTACCAGTGCGAATACGCCGGCCGGAACGATGCCGGACTCCATGATGACGGCCAGTTGGGTCGGGAAATATTGAACGAATTTGGGCACTTGTGGCAGGCCAATGCCGAGGGTCAGGCTTACGGCCACGATCAGCATATTGCGGCGATTGAGTTCTTCCCGGGCGATGAGTTTCACGCCGGCAGCGGCGATCATGCCGAACATAACGATGGACGCACCGCCCAATACTGCCTGCGGCATGGCCGAAACGACGGCGCCCAGTTTTGGGACCAGCCCGGCCAACACCAGAAATAAGGCGCCTATGGTGACCACGTGCCGGCTCATGACGCCGGTAAAAGCGATAATCCCGACATTTTGCGAGTATGATGTATTTGGCAACGCCCCGAAAATCGATGCGAGAGCGGTACCGGTTCCGTCGGCGATAATACCCCCGGAAAGTTCCGCATCCGTGGCTTCACGACCGGCGCCACCGATGGTTATCCCGGAGATGTCGCCTACGGATTCGATTGTGGTAATGAGGGCCATGATGCCCATGCCGATGATGGCGGCCATATTGAAATTTAATCCGAACTTGAGGGGTGACGGTACGGCAAACCAGGCAGCATTGGCAACGGCGGCGAAGTTGACCATCTCCATGGGAATCGCAATCAGATAACCGACGACCAGACCGATCAGAATTGATGCAACCGAAAAAAATCCCCGTCCGAATTGATGAACCCCCAGGGTTACGATCAAGACCGTCAGGGATAAAGATAACTGCTTGCCGGATGCAAACAATTCGGGTTTATTGTCCATCAACCATTTTCCGCCGCCCGCATAGACCAGCGCAACCTGCATCAATGAAATCCCGATCACCAGAACCACAACACCGGTAACAATGGGTGGGAACCAATGACGGATTTTCTTCAGGATAACTCCCAGACCAACCTGGATCAATCCGCCAATCAACGCGCCACCGAAAACGGCACTCAAACCGTAGGCCTTGGCAATCGGGATCGAAACCGGCAAAAAGCCAAAACTGGTACCTTGTACGATGGGCAGACGCGATCCAATCGGACCCAGTCCGATGCTTTGGAATAGGGTGGCTATACCGGCAATGAAAATGGCGACTTGAATCAGAAAAATTTTTTCCTGGGGCGTCACCCCGACAACGCCTCCGATAATGATCGGCACGGTGATATTGCCGACAAACATGGCCAGCACATGTTGAATGCCCAGGGGTATGGCCTGTCGTAGCGGTGGCAGATAATTGGAATCTTTGACATCAGAGGTTGTTCGGCGGTGCTGGGCGGCCATTTGATCTCCCTTCCCAAAGCGCCAGGGTTTAACCCGTTATCGGGGTACAGCTGCCAACATGTTATCAAAAAAGGTTTCAGGTGTCAGTGTTCAGGTTTCAGGTTTATGTTAGATATAACTCCACCACATCCAGCGGTGGACTCGGAAAGGTTCTACTTGCAAGTCAAACTAATCGAGGACGAGAGGGATATCCCGCTTAGTTTTTTTCTTCCTGGTTGGTGATATCGCAGACACATGAGTCGGCTTGCAGCTGTTTACCCTCTTTGGCTTTTTCCTCCAGGCACTTCTCCACTGCTTGGATGATGCTTTCATAGCCGGTGCAGCGGCAGAGGTTGCCGGCATGGGCTCGCCGGATCTCTTTGCGGGACACCGTTTTTTCGCCTCTGTGCTGCTCAATAAAGGCCGTGGACGTCATAATCAAGCCGGGTGTACAAAAGCCGCATTGCACCGCGCCGGCGTCCAGATAAGCTTGCTGTATCGGTGATAATTTGCCCTCTTTGCTTTCACCCTCAGCCGTGCGGATGTTGCAGCGATCGGCCCAGACTGCCAGATACAGGCATGAATCCAGCGGAACCTCATCCACCAAAACGGTACAGGCACCGCATTCACCGGAGCCACAGCCTTCTTTGACACTGGTGTAGCCGTATTCCCGCAAAACTTCCAGCAGGGATTGACGCACGTCTACCCGCATGGTCACGGGTCTGCCGTTAATCGTCATTGAAATGCTGCGGTTCATCATAACGTCACTCCACATGGGCTAAGGACTTTTTTCAAAACGCGTTCTGCCAGAGTTCGGATAATTTGCTCTCGAAAATCCTTGGGAGATCGCCAGGAATCCCGGGGTCTTAAATCTTCCAGCACGGAGGATCGAACCAGTTGCAGCAACGCCTGATCGAGAGTTGCACCGCGGGCTTTCTCCTCGGTCTTCCAGCACCGTAATGGCGTGGGACCGGCAACGGTGAATGCCAGCCGCAATTGTCCGACGCGGTTTCCTTCCAGAATGCAGGCTGCTGCACAGCCAATCGTCGCGATATCCATGGCATCACGCATGGCATATTTATAATAGCCGGCAGACCAGCAACGGTAGTCATCCGGGGCGATAAGCAACGAAGTCATTATTTCAGCCGGTTTGCGGTCCACCTGGCCGGGACCCTGGTAAAACTCATGCAACGGAATGCAGCGCTCCGCCTGTGGACCCTTCAATACAACCAACGCATTCAAAACCAGCAGGGGACCGGCGCAGTCGGCGCTGGGAGCGCCGTTGCAAAGGTTCCCGCCAATGGTGGCCATGTTGCGCACTTGCGGGCCGCCGACCGTGGCGGCCCCTTCGGCCAGGACGGGAATATTATCGGTAACGATTTTCTCGGTCATCAACCGGGCAAACGTCGATCCGGCGCCAACCCTGATCGTTCCATCCGTTGCCATGGTGATATCCCGCAACTCGGCCACATCGTGAATATCCACCACATGGCGGTAGTCCGGGTGTCCCTGACGCAATCGAACCAGTACATCCGTACCGCCCGCCAAGGGGATGGCTTTGGGATTTTGCGCCAGCAGCTGGATCGCCTCATCTACCGTATTTGCCTTATGATAACTGTCCAGATCGAACATCATGGCCTCAAAAAAATGCCTAAAATGTCTAAATTGCCTAAAGTGCCTAAAATTAATGAACCTATGGAATGTCGAATGTCGATTGGCGAATGACGAATGATGGAACCTAAGGAATGTTGAATGTCGATTGACAAATGACGAATGATGAAATCGCTCTCCGAGGCGTAGGCACTACAAACTCTACGAGCCGGAGGCTGCGCTCGTCTTAATTATTATATTTCGCAGTGCGACTTCCAAATTCCCCCATTTGTCATCTAATCCATCAGTTTCTCACCTTCCCACCTTCTCAACTTCTTTCTTTATTCCTCTATCCTCTGCCTTCTGACCTCTGCTCTGTCCTCTGACGTCTGTCCTCTGTCATCTAACCTCTGTTATCTGTTCTCTGAAACCTGAACACTGAAACCTGAAACCTCTATTCTATCAACCCCGCTGCCCGAAAGTGTTTGAACAGGACTTTGGGATTAAGCGGCAGCTCGTTGATTGCCACTCCGGTGGCATCCAGAATCGCGTTGCGGATCGCCGGTGCGGGAGTCAACACCGGCGGTTCGCCCAGGGCTTTACTACCGTAAGGATTACTGGGCTCGTAGGTTTCCACAAATTCGGCTCCGAGGTCAGGGATGTCCATAATCGTCGGCACTTTGTAGTCCAGCATATTGTTGTTGTAAATCCGGCCGGAATCCGGATCAATCATGAGCACTTCGAACAAGGCGGCGCCAATACCCATGGCCATGCCGCCGTGCACCTGGCCGGCAGCCGTCAGGGGATTGATGACGACTCCGCAGTCGTGTACATTGTAGATTTCGTTGATATTGACTTTGCACATGGGGATATCCACCTCCAAATCAACAAAGGTGCACCCGAACACATGCGCGTTGTTGCGGGTCTTATAGCTAACCTCAGCCGTGATCTGACCGCCGCGATTCTTGTCGTAGTAAGCATCCATGGCCACATCCTTCAGGCTCATCACTGCGGTCTCGGGCATGCGGGCAACGACGATATCACCATTCAGGATGTCGAGATCCCGGGGCGTCATCCCGTTGATGACACCAACATATTCCAGGATTTTCTCCTTGAGCTGCTGAGCAGTGCGCATTACCGCCTGACCGCCCACAAATGTCTGCCGGGATGCGTAGGCGCCGGTATCGAAAGGGGCCACATCGGTGTCCTGAGCGGATACCACGTGTACCCGCTCAAACGGTACCCCCAGCGTTTCGGCCGCCATCTGGGCCAGGGCCGTGTCCGAGCCCTGGCCGATTTCGGTGGCACCAACCTGGAGGTGAATCGAGCCGTCCTGGTTCAGGGATATGCGGGCACTGGCGGCCTCCACGCAAACCGGGTAGGTGCCCGAGCCGTAGCTGAAACAGGCAAGTCCCAGGCCGCGCCGGACCGGTCCGGTCTGTTCCCCGGGCCAGTCGTCCCGTTTTTGCTCCCAACGGATCAGCTCCTTGCCTTTTTTTATGCAGTCCACCAGCCCGCAGCTCATGATGGGCTTTTGGGTGATCTGGCTCCTGTCTCCCGGCCGGGCAGCATTCTTCAGTCGAAACTCGACCGAATCCATGCCCAGGGCGCGTGCCGTCTCCTCCATGGCGCACTCAACCGCAAAGGTCATCTGGGGTGATCCGTAACCGCGCATGGCACCGGCCGCCGGGAAGTTGCCGTAGATGGTACGCGCCCGGCAGCGATAAACCGCGCGCGGGTACATATAGTGAGTCTTGGCGGAGCCGGCGGCGGCGATGGAATGGCCATGGGAGGCATAGGCACCGGTATTGGAAAGGGCGTCGAAATCGATGAGTTTGACAGTGCCGTCCTCCTGTGCACCGACCTTCACGTTTACCCGAAAAGGATGGCGCACCCGGGTTCCGATCATGCCCTCTTCGCGATCCAGCCGCAACCGGATGGGAATGCCACCCAGTTGCATCGTCAGGAAGGCCACCATGGGCTCCAGAATGACGTCCTGTTTATTGCCGAAGCCACCTCCGATGTAAGGTTTAATGACGCGAATTTGGCTCCAGGGCAGTCCCAGAGCTTGCCCCACAACGCGTCGCACGATATGTGGAATCTGGGTCGAAGACACGATGACAATGTGCTCCAGGTCATCCATGTAGGCATAGGCTGTGTGATTCTCCAGATGGCAGTGCTGCAAGACCTGAGTTTCATAAACGCCGTCGATGAGGCGATCCGATTCGTCCCGGGCCTGTTCCCAGTCGCCGCCGGCCACAAAGCCATGCTCCTTGACAATATTATTGGTTTTTTTATGGATTTCAGTCGCATCATCGGCCAGCACATCGTCCATGCGTACCAGCGGCCGGTAGGTCTCGTACTCGACCTCGATCAGGGCCAGGGCTTTGTTGGCCGTTAATTCATTTTCAGCCACCACCACGGCAATCTCGTCGCCTGCGTAGCGGATATGGTCGGTCAGCAGAAGACGGTCGGCCACGTCGCCGTAGGCCGGATCCAGGGCGTAGGGGTGGCCGGCCGTGGCAAATACATTTTTCGGAATGTCTTCGAAGGTAAAAACCCCGTCCACTCCCGGAAGCCCCCGCGCCTTGCCGGTGTCGATTCTCACAACCCGTCCGTGGGCAATGGTGCTCCGCAGATATTTAGCCACTCGCATTCCCGGCAGCGAATAATCATCGGTAAAACGGGCCTTGCCGGTGACTTTGGCGGCGCCGTCCACCCGCGGGACTGATTTGCCTACGGCCATGATAATGTTCCGTTTTCAAGTATAGAGATAATTGTTTATATTTCTATTTATACCATATAGTTGTAACTAAAATGTTGAATTGAAGATTTAAGGATTTCAATCGATCTGATTTACAGCCTTGTTTCCTGACCGTCTTGCATATAAACGAATTCTGCATCTTTGATCTGGTGCTTGCTTTTCTGGCTACAACTTTGAACTAAAATGATAGGATACCACAATTCTTCAATCTTCAATCTTCAATTTTCATTTTCTTTTCGCTCCTTGCAAACGGCGGGAGATCGCGGACAGCCTGACAAAGGATGGCCATCTCTGCAGCATGTCGCAGGTTGACCGGGGAAGTGTGGCTCCCTTTAAACGCCACGCCGCAGACGCGATAATCCTTGCCCAGGGTTGTCCGGATAGCCTCATTTTCATAGATGAAGCCGTCGGGGGTGATCTCCAAGCTGGTATTGATACCGTCTTTTTGGCATTCCAACCGTTTGGTTTCAACAAAGTAATATCCGCGCTGTGAGGCATCGAAGCTTTCAGCGGTTACATGAAACCTGGCTTTGTCGAGATAGGGCGCACCGCTGGTCGGGCAAAAAGTTGTGCAGTTGCCGCATTCGTTGCAGTAGTCACCGATATTCAGGACCTGGTGGCGCTGCTCGATCCGTACGGTTTCGAGATCGGCGATGTTAACCCCGTCGCCATCGGGTTGTACCTGCTGGATGGTGAACGTTGTCGGTTCCATGGTAAATCCAATATTGGCGCGATTGGGACAAACCGTGACACAAATGTTGCAGAGTTCGTCACACTGCAGACAGCGGCCGGCTTCTTTTTGAGCCGCGATCTCGTCCAGGGTTTCAATTACCATATCAAATCCCAGTCGTTTGTCCAAACTGATTTCCGGCGGGTTCAGTCCAGTTTCACGACGGGCACGGCGCTGCTGCAATACAGCCAAATCCGAAGCCTTCCCGCTATCGCCGTTCGAAATATTATGGTCTTTGAAAGCGCGCTGTTTGATGGAAAGAGCGACTTGCTTACCGTCTCCAATCGCTTTGATCAGGGTCGATGCCCCGCGCACAGCGTCGCCCCCGGCAAAAACATTCTCAAGCTGGGTTTCATGGGTTGCCGGGTTGATTTCAAGCTTCTCGGCGGGGAAGAAATCGAGATTGACACGCTGACCGATCGCTGAGATGACCGTGTCGACGTTCAGCTCAAATTCGGAACCATCGATCTTAATGGGCCGCGGCCGGTCGCTGGCATCCTTTTCGCCAAGTTCCATTCGAAAGCACAGATTGGATCGCACCCGACCGTCCTCGACCAGCATACACTCGGGAGCCGTCAGTTCGATCAGCTCAATCCCTTCATCGATCATGGCCTGAACTTCCTCGGCCGCCGCGGGCATCTCCCGGCGCGTGCGTCGATACACAACGCTTACCTCACCGTCGGCACCCACCAGTCGCTTGGCGGTGCGCGCTGCATCCATGGCTGAATTACCGCCGCCGATGACCGCTACTTTTTTTCCCAAATCGGGGCGTTCACCACGGCGGACCGCGCTCAGAAAACTCAGCTGATCCATGACGCCCTCGGCATCCTCGCCGGGTACGCCCAATTCGATGCCTTGCTGGGCTCCGACGGCAACGTAGACATAATCGTAATCCCGCCGTAATTGCTCAAATCTAAGGCGATCGACTTCAGCGTGATAATGGATGTGGACCCCCAGGGCCAAAATGGCATCGATATCCTGTTGAATGCTGTCGTTATCAAGCCGGAAAGCGGGAATGGCATCCGAAGCCCAGCCTCCTGCAAAGGCCTTACTTTCAAAGATTTGGACTTCAAAACCATCCAGGGCCAGGAAATAAGCGCAGGCCAGTCCCGAAGGTCCGGCACCGACGATGGCAACTTTGACACCATTGGGCGAAGCGGGTTGCAGGCCGGTGGGGCCGGTATGTTTTTGGGAGATGAAGCGTTTGATCTCCCGGATTAACAGGGGGGTGTCGTAATTGATGCGGGTGCATTTGTCCTGGCACAAATGATCGCAGACCATCCCCTGGATGTTGGGAAAGGGGTTGGTCTCCACAATAATTCGGTAGGCCCGGGCATAATCACCTCTGGCGGCATAAAGCATATAAGCCGGAATATTCTGGCTGACAGGACAGGTAGACATGCAGGGCGCTTCAATACAATCAAACGTACTTAATTGACGCGGTGTTTTGATGCCGTCATAGGGGAAACTCTGCTTGTGATAGGCCTTATTGGAGATCACCGATTGTGCGTACGCCTGCAGATTAGACAAAGCGGCCTGCCTGCGGTCCCGGGTCTGTTCGCTGCGAGCAATTATAAAGGCATCCAGTGTATCGGCGTCGGCTTCCCGGCAAGCCTTGCTCAGTTCTGCCAGATATTGCGAGAGTCGGCCATAGCCGCCGGGCTTCAGGATGTCGGTGCAAACCGTCACCGGTTTCAAATTGCAGGTCAGGATATCGGCGAAGTTGTAGCAATCGGTACCGGCTGAAAAGGAGATGTCCAGTGCACCCTCGAACTCGGTCTGTAAACGCTCGGCCAGGTTGATGCTGATGGGGTGCAGGGCGCGACCGCTCATGTAAACCATTTTTTCATTTTTGGGCAGATTCTGCTCCAGGTTGCTGGTCTCCAGGGTGTTGGTCAATTTGATGTTGAAGGACACCCCGCTTTTTGCAGCGTCGGCCAGAAGAGTTCGAATCAGCGCCACGCCGTCTTCATATTTGAGATCATGCTCGAAGGCCAGGTCCGGTACCTGTGTCTCGAAACCCAGTTGATCGTTGAGGATGCCGCGCAACTGCTCGGGACCCAAGAGGGTGGGGTTGAGTTTGATCGTGGTGTTGAGCCTGCGCTCCATGACGAAATAGTGTCCGATTTTTTCGACTTCATCCGGCGGGCAGCCGTGCATGGTGGAGATGGTGATATTGTTGGAGATGCAGTCCGGGATAACCAACTCCTTGACCCGGGGGTACCATTTGGCCAGGCGTTCGATTTTCGCGCTTTTCTGCGGCGCGCAATTTTGCATGCGGTCGAGGAACTTTTGAATGGGGGCGCTTAGGATACCTTCCAAATTGTAGCCGACGCTCATGTTGAAGATGAACCCCCGCTCTTCGCGTATACCCCAGCCGAATTTGTCTTTGAGAATATGCAATATGATCCAGGCGTTGAGGTATTCGTCAAAGGACCGGTTCAGTTTCAGTTCCTGGGACCACTCGCAGTTGTAACCTTCGTCGGTCATATCGATGCAGGGTTTGGTCACGTCCAGTTCGTCCAGCACCTGAACCGTTTTAAGCTCCAGATAGCGCGCGCCGGTCAACCAGGCGGCGATCAGGTTCTGGGCCAATTGAGTATGCGGCCCGGCCGCCACGCCAAGGGGCGTTTCCAGGAGCTGCCCGTAGCGCTGCATACAAAAAGGGTCAGTGGCATGCGGAATAAAGAAAAGGTTCTTGGGAATCCCGAAAATTTGGTCTTGCCGTTCCTCGGCCAGAATCCACCGGAGCAGCGTCTCGATATCGCAGCCCCAGAATTTGTCCCTGCTCATGGTATTACCCTTATATTGAAGACTAAAGATTGAAGATTTGAGGTATTCTATCATTTTAATTTCACATTTTTAATCAAAAAAGCAAATACCAGATTAAAAATTTATGATCTGCCCAAACACGAGGCGGTCAAGAATTAAGGCAATTAATTATTCCTCCTGGACAAAATCCAAAGCCGTCTCGGGAGTCTTAATTCGGCCAAAAAGCTTGATCCAATTCCAAGTTAGAGTCTTAATGGTAACTCTTTGCATTTAATGAAAAGATTTATTTATCACGAAAACACGAAAGTTGGAAAACACGAAAATTTTTATAGCATTATTTCGTGCTTTCGCCCGCCCAGTTAAACCTTCTTTTTTGTTTAACCGGGGCCATTTCGTGGTTTCGTGATTGATTCTTTTTGGTTCCGGCTTGTCAGGGTAAGGTATTTTCAAAGTGGAATAATCAGATAGGCAGAATTCCTTAATTATTCATTCTTCAATATTCAATAGTCAATTGTACAAGCTGTCTTCAATTTTCAATTACAAGGATCTCACATCTTCCCCCACAGCTTTTTGCCCATCTCGCGTCCGAAGGTGAGCACTTCGTTTTCATCCACTGTCGTTATCCGTCGCTCCTCAACGATGACTTGCCCCTGGCAGATCACAGTTTCCACATGGCGGGTATCCAGTCCGAAAACCAAGTGGGCCGGAAAGTTGTTGGAGGTAACCTCGGTGGGGGCATCGTAGTCAAGAATGACAAGATTGTTGTCCGTGTCGCCGTGCGCCCCGAAGGCCTGGATGTAACGGTGGACGTTGCGGAAACGCTGATAGGCGCTGCCAAAGTCGAGACCCTCGGTGGCCTGGCCGGCCAGGAAGGCGGCCTTGGCGCTGCGCAGCATGTCACAATGCATGCCGTCGGTACCCAGCATGACGTTTTCGGTTAGCGGGGTATAGCCCGTTACCCCCACATTATTGTTCTGATTGCTTTCCACGTTCTGAACCACCCATGCGCCGGATCGGCGTACCAATTCTTTTTCCCGCTCCGAGAGGTGAATGCAGTGGGCCAGTATGGACTTCTGCAGTTCCAGGGCGCCACTGTCCTGGAGACGCTCCACTACCCGTTTCCCATATTTGGATAGGGAGTCCTCCTGATCGGTCCGGTCTTCGGCCACGTGCAAATGCAGGCCGCTGTTGTATTTGCTAGCCAGTGTGATCGCTTCTTCCAAAAGGGTGTCGCCGACGGTGAATGAGGCGTGCAGCCCGATATGGCCCTGGCGGTCCGACGCGAGGAAGGCATCCGTCTCGGCAAGCCCTTCTTCTCGCGGACCCTGGCCGTCGCGGTCGGAGATTTCGTAGCACAGCAAATGCGCAATGCCCACCCGGTCGAACGCACGGGCGATGGTAGGCAGAGAGTCCTTGATGGCAAAGGGTGATGCGTGATGGTCGATGACAAAAGTTACGCCGCTCTTGGCGCAGTAAATGGCAGATGCCAGAGCGCTGGCTTCGATCATCTCCAGATCCAGGCGTTTGTCGAGATGCCACCAGACATATTGCAGGATCTCCGGGAAATTGGTCGGAATTTTGGGGGGTGCAGGCATTCCCCGGGCCAGGGTGGAGTAAATATGGTGATGACCGCAACCAAACGACCGGGTAACCAGCTTGCCGGCGCAATTCAGTACCCGGTCTTCGGGACCGAGGTCTTCCGATCGCGGCACACTTGCCGGAAATGATATTCCCGCCCGGGGGCCTTCGGCAACCGCTAGATTCGATTTTGTTATTTCCAGGCTATCCCAATTCACATAAGTGCAGTCTTTTAAATACAGGGTCATGGATGTAACCTCGTCTGTTGAGGAGTGAAGTGATAAAAATTCCTTGGTATTTTGATTCGCATAGGCTTAGCCAGGTTTTACAGCGAACCGCAGAATATCGAATATCGAACCGCAGAATGTCGAAGTGTGGGATCGCTTCGCTCAGTCATTTATATAAGAATAGAAAGAATGCCTTACTTCGATATTCGTCATTCGATATTCCTTAATCGATATTCGCTTTGCTCGCTCACTTTTTATTAGATAGAATACATTATTCGACGTTGGACGTTCGATGTTCGATGTTCAACGTTCGTTCTTTTTAACTCTATTTTTTTGCCGTCCGCCGTCATTTTGGCGGATTAGGCACTCTATTTCAGTCTCTTCTTCAACGGTGTCAGCGGCAGGCTGTAGCGGCGTATCCCATCGAATTGGCGATAGGCATTGGCGATGGCCGGTGCGGTTGGAATGGTGCCGATCTCGC
>JASJCE010000096.1 GCA_030066155.1 Desulfobacterales bacterium
GTGCTGCACTGAATTATTGTAAACTTAGATTTATCAACTCAAAGCCGTATTTCGCTCATAGTTCGGGTCAAGGCATTGCGGGCAGGTCGAATAACGAATATTGAATGTCGAAGGGTGGTTTCGCTCTCCGAGGCGTAGGCGCCACATCCTCTACGA
Organism: Desulfobacterales bacterium; assembly: GCA_030066155.1. Classification (GTDB taxonomy): domain Bacteria; phylum Desulfobacterota; class Desulfobacteria; order Desulfobacterales; family JAFDCJ01; genus JAFDCJ01. The sequence continues at coordinate 157 of JASJCE010000096.1, forward strand.
GCCGGAGGCTTCGCTCGATCTTTTTATAAAATCGATAAAATACCTCACTTCGATATTCGATATTTATCCGCCTTTGGAGGATTCGCTTTTTCAGAGTTTCTTTTCCGATCAGACTGGCCGTTTTTTTGGCCGGAGGCGGTGCTGTACCCTTAACCCCGGACCCGACGCCCGATACCTAAAACCTGAAACCTATTTTTTCATAAAAGACGCTTGACCGTAATTCCGATTGAGACGTGATATGCAAGATAATGATGATCCACACAAAAACTTCAAATCCGGCTACGTGGCGATTGTGGGGGCACCGAATGCCGGCAAGTCCACGCTGCTGAACCGTATGCTGGGCGAGAAGATCTCCATCACTTCCAAAAAGCCCCAGACGACCCGCAACCGAATTCTGGGCGTTCTGCATCAGCCCGGCGTACAAATTGTGTTTTTCGACACCCCCGGGGTGTTCAAAGCCCGGGACAAGCTCAACGTTCGTATAGTCGATGCCGCCCTCTCGACTTTCGGCGATGCGGACCTGATTCTAACGGTCATCGATGTCGCTCATCCAGAACCGGATGCGGAGCGCTTTCTGGTCAAACAGCTTCAAAGTCAAGCAAGACCGGTCCTGCTGGCGCTGAACAAAATCGATTTAATCGCTAAAGACAACATTCTGAAAAATATCGAAAAATGGTCTGACTTATATCGCTTCAAGGCGCTGGTTCCAATTTCCGCGCGTCAGGGGACACAAATCGAAGAGCTGATAGCCGCCATGGCGGAGAATTTGCCTTCGGGCCCGCCATATTTCCCGGAAGATACCCTAACGGATGTAACCGAGCGGTTTATAGCGGCTGAATTAATCCGCGAGCAGGTATTTCGTTTGACCGGCGAGGAAATACCCTATGCCACTGCCGTTGTCGTCGACACGTTCAAGGAAAAAAAAGGGGGCCAGATGGTAAATATCGAGGCCACGATTAATCTGGAACGCGACTCCCAGAAAGGCATCGTCATCGGCAAAAAGGGAAGCAAATTGAAGCAGATCGGTACCCAATCCCGTGAACAGATCGAACGCATGCTGGACTGCAAAGTCTATTTGAAGCTCTTCGTGCGGGTTCAAAAAAACTGGCGCAAGGATACCCGTGCCATTCGAAAATTTGGTTACTGATCAACTATCTATAGCAATCGTGATATTTCCAATCCGTTTGAGATAATCTTTCGAAGCACTGGTAACCTATGGGGCAATTTTAGATTTTAGATTGCGGATTTTGGATTTAATGTATTCTTTCTATTTTATTAATTGATGGAGCGAAGCGATACCGGCAATCTAAATTCCAAATTCAAAAATCCAAAATTATCAATGGCGTCTATGCAGTGAATATTGGAACTTTGTTTTGATAACGACTACAATAGCCTTACAGCTCCGATTTAAAATCATTTTCCAATAATCCAGCATTCCAATCGGAACGAAGCTGCCACCTCGTTTGGTCAAAAAATTATTGACAACGGTAGTCGTATTGATCATACTTATATCATTATCAGAGGTGATACTATATGTCTAGCGTAAAAACAGCCATTTCAGTCGAAAAATCGCTGCTTGAGAAAATAGATGCAACTGCGAAAAATATGAGCTTAAGCCGCAGTAAATTCTTTTCGTTGGCCGCCAAGACCTATCTTCATCAAATTGAAACCCAGGAACTTATTGAGAAATTGGATGAAGCTTATGGGGATGGTCTGGACGACCAAGAAATCAAAACTCAAACAGCGATGAAATCTGTCATGCGACGACATGCGGGGGATGCATGGCGATAGTACAGGGGGATGTCTACTGGGTCGATCTCGGAGTTCCGCGTGGCTCTGAACCCGGTTTTCGAAATCCATTTGTTGTAATTCAAAATGACGCTGCCAATGTTTCGCTCATTCGCACGGTGATCGTATGCCTTATCACTTCCAACCTGAAAAGGGCAAAAGCCCCCGGAAATGTCCTACTGGAAAAGGACGAAGCCAATCTATCAGTGCCCAGCGTCGTTAATGTGTCCCAAATATATACGATCGACAAGGATATGCTTGATGAAAAAATAGGTACTCTTGAAAAAGGGCGTGTCCGTGAGATTCTTAGCGGGCTTTATTTGCTGCTTGAGCCCCGGTATCTATATTAAATGCAATGATCCTTCTCGTGCTTAATCAACCATTCTTTGCGCCATAGGCCGCCGCCATATCCGGTCAGATTCCCGTCGCTTCCTACAACCCGGTGACAGGGAATGATAATAGCAATCGGATTTTTACCATTGGCGCTTCCCACGGCCCGGCTGGCCGTCGGTTGGCCGATGATGCGGGCGATCTTCCCGTAGGATGTCACGCTGCCATAAGGTATTCTCCCGAGCTGCTGCCATACGGATTTTTGAAATTTGGTTCCCGACGGATCCAGCTTTAGTGAAAATTCTTTTCTTTTCCCCTTAAAATAAGCGTCAATTTGCTTCAGGCCGTCTTTCAGGCAGAAGGGCAGATCGACATCACTTGCCTGCTCGCTGTCAACAAATTCCAGAGACAGGATACTATCCTGCGATCCAACGATCTCGATCGCGCCCAGAGGTGACCTGTAGAAAGCTTTATATATACTCATAGAGTACCTTAATGTAATTTATCCAACCTGATAATTAAAGATCCGGGCCCAGAGAACCCGGCTTTGATTTCACCCCAGAGGGGTGGCGTTTACCTTGGAGCCCGAATGGAATAATGGAATGGTGGAAAAATGGAATATTGGGAATTAAATACGGATGAAAGTCTGATTATAAATTCTGGTCAGCACCAACATAATAAGATCAGATCTTATTCCACTAAACCCACTATTCCAACACTCCACTATTCCATCATTCCGCTGCATGTATTCACGACAAAGCCAATTATTTCTGACCTGGCCTAAAGGACCAGGTTTTTCATGATGGAATAAAACCCATAATTTTTCTGCCCGTAAGACGCTCTAAATCTGACAAAATACGTTAACCGTAAAAAATGCTGCACTATTTCTAATATATTTTGGGCGGAGAAATTATTCTATATACTTCTTTACCGTTCTGCGATCGATTTGAAGGCGCCGGGCAGTTTCGGCATAGGAGCCGACCCGCGAGTAAATCTGGGTGCAATAGGCGCGACAAAGCTGCTCAAGGGTCAGCGAGCCTTCCTGCAGCGCAGCCTGAAGCTGATTTTCCTGACCGCCGGGCGGTACCATGGCCGGGTGGTACTCACGCCGAATCATGACATTCCGGACACACTGCTCGAGTTCACGAATGTTCCCCGGCCAGGGATAATCGATGCCGAGTTTATCCCGAATCCATGCAAGTGTCTCCGCCGCCACCACTTCTCCTTCCGGTCCGGCAACCCGTTGAGCAATATAAGCTACCAGATCGCCAAGAACTTCCGGAGTCTCCGCAATTTGGTCCCGGAGAGACGGCGTGGTGATGATGTCCGAGCATAGGCGGTAGTAAAAATCGCGCCTGAAATCGCCTGATTCCATTGCGCGATGAATATCCCGATGCGTGGCCGCAACGATTTTGCCGCGAAACTTCGAATCCCTTGTAGTCCCCAGCCGTTGATAGGTCCGGGCCTGGATAACCCTGAGCAATTTTACCTGAACCAGAGGATCCAGTTCACCGATCTCATCCAGAAAAACCGTTCCTTCCGCCGGACAGGCTTCCAGCCAACCCTTTCGATCTTCCAGGGCGCCGGTGAAGGCCCCGCGCCGGTGACCGAATAATTCCGACTCAACCAGGGTGGATGGCAGAGCCGAGAGGTTGATCGGGAAAAATGTATCCGAAAAATCCTTTTCGAACTGCAGCGATTTCGTATTAAAAGAAATATATCGGGAAAGCCCGATAGCGCGTGCCACAAGTTCCTTACCGGACCCGGTGGGACCGACAATCAACGTGGAGAAATCACCCATCCGCCGGTAAAATGACCGGCGATAGCGTCTCATATCATGGGTGAAGATGGAATTCCACACCATGGCCCTGAGGTTCGCCGCCACGGTCGAACGCCCGATGATCGCCCTGAATATAAAATAAAAGGCGCGGCGCACCTGAAAAAAACAGGCAAAGATGTGAGCGGCCTCTTTCAGAGAAGGCAGTTTTCTCGCGGGATGTTTAAAAAAGTGGCGCCAGTAGTGAACGAACTCGTTGAAATATTCATAACGCTGTTCCTTTTGAGGATTGATAATACTACTTTTGAATCGCTGGGCGTAGTAGTAGTACAGTAGAAACAACACGGTATCTTCATAGAGTTGAAGTTCTGTGAGGCTAGCGGCTACCCCTTTTTTTAATTGCTGCTGCACGCCGGCGACGATCGAATAGGCCCTTTCGGCTATCAGGCGGGTATTGGCCTGGTGCGTTTCCGGATCGTCACCGAGCAGATTCCAGTTTGCCTGAGATTCGTCGAATTCAGATCCCAGTGCCAGGCGCTCATAATCAATGCGCTCGGCAAGAAATGGATTGGCATAGCTGACTTTTGCAACAATTTCCAGGAATCCGCGATCCTCGGTATTTAATATCGCCATCAGACAATTCCAAATTTAATTTTTGCAATTTCTGCGCCTTTTTGCGGGCATATTTAGAGCGCTTGTCAAAAGAACATTCCGATACCGACGGATTTGCGAATCTTCCTTGATTATCAATACCGCTTGTGCTTGCCCCAAACGCTCTAATACTTATTCCCGAAGTTTTAAAATGACGTTTTAATCCGGTTGAAATGGTTGACCCAGTATCTGAATCCAATGCCTGAAAGTTACTTCAAAGCGGATTCGGCTTTTGGCATGACCGCCTACCTCTGATCCCGCGCCACGGTTCTTTCAGGCCAGAATAATCCAGTGGATTAATGTACATTTTATGTATATATCATATTATATATTGTAATTACTTTTAATAATTATAAAATTATATATTTCTTTTCCAAGTATCTTAATTTTTAGAAGCAGTTTGTACAAAAATATATTCTATTTCAAATATAAATTCAATATTTTATTGCTTTATATATCAATATATACATTTCTTGCTATACACTAAACATATTATGAATACACACAACATTTTAATAAGGCTGCATGAAGACAACTGGAGCATCTCATTCAAAACACTATTTTGAATATTTTCATAGATTTAAAGTTAACAGAGACACATTAGTCTGAAAATGGCACAGGCGTTGCTCTTCCAATTGCTGTCGTTCAAAAGCATAAGGAGGTGCAATATGAAAAAACACATGATTCGTATTCTTACAATTTTGACAATCGGAATGGCCGCCTCTTTTAGTCACGCGGCCGGCATCTTGACCCCTACCGGATCAGCCAACAAACCCATCCAGATCCGGGACCACCACGTCAATGTAGTGATCAACAACGGTTTCGCCATGACAGAAGTCCATCAAACCTTTTACAACCCCAACCCGGATACACTCGAGGCAATTTACAGCTTTCCGCTGCCCAAAAGTGCCAGTCTTTCGGAAGTGACCATCTATGCCGGAGAGCGTGAAATAAATGGCGAAGTCCTGGAAAAACAGAAGGCCCGCCAGATTTACGAAGATGAAAAAAGTCGTGGCAATGACTCCGGCCTGGCCGAAAAAAACGAGTTTTACGCATTTGAATTCAGGGTTTTCCCGGTACCGGCCCACGACGAAACCAGAATTCGATTTTTATATTATCAGCCATTGAAAATCGATACCGGAGTCGGCCGATATCTTTACCCTCTCGAGGATGGCGGTACGGATGATGTCGGTATGAGTTTTTGGACCACCAACGCCAGAGTTGAGAACACGGTATCATTGAATCTGGAATTAAAATCCGCCTATCCCGTGCAGGACGTGCGGGCGCCCGGATTCGAGGCGGCCGCCCGGATTGACAGGCTGACAGAGGGCCATATCAAATTGGACCTGCAGCTGACGGATGCCAGCTTGAACCGCGATTTTATCTTTTACTACCGATTGCAGGATGATCTGCCCGGACGCATCGAAGTCATCCCCTTCCGCGATGATCCCGCCGAAGCCGGCACGTTCATGATGGTCATTACCCCGGGTATTGATCTCAAGCCCTTGACCGACGGAGCGGATTACTGTTTTGTGCTGGACGTATCGGGCAGTATGAAGTCCAAGCTGCATACACTGGAAAAAGGCGTCATCAAAGCACTTGAGAAGCTCAAAAGCGGTGACCGCTTTCGATTTGTCGCCTTTTCCAGCAATGCGCGTGAGTTGACAACAGAATGGATTCCGGTAAACGAAAAATCGCTGATTAAAGCCCGGGAAATTCTCGATACCTTGAATGCCAACGGCAGCACCAACCTCTATGACGGGCTTTCCCTGGCACTCAAGCGGCTCGATGACGACCGCGCCACCAACGTGGTTCTCGTCACCGACGCGGTAACCAACACCGGAATCGTCAATCCCCGGGAATTTCACAAGTTGCTTCAAAAATTTGATGTCCGTGTTTTCGGCTTCCTGCTGGGCAACAGTGCCAACTGGCCGCTGATGCAAACCATCGCGGAAACCTCCGGCGGATTTTATGATGCCGTCTCCAATGCCGATGACATTATGGGCAAAATTATGCTGGCCGGCGGCAAAATTAAATACGAAGCCCTGCTTGACGCTGAAGTCAAGATATCGGGGATCAAGGTGTTCGACCTGACCGACGAGACCTTCAGGAAAGTCTATCGCGGTGAGCAGTTGGTTTTCTTCGGCAAATATGAAAATGGCGGCGATGCCCGTGTGACCCTCAAAGCCAACCTGACCGGTCAGGACAAAACCTATTCTGCAGATTTTACATTTCCGGATCTGCAGCGGGACAACCCCGAGCTGGAGCGGTTGTGGGCGCTTGCCACTATCGAAAAAATCGAATCCCTTGAAAGAATCGGCCAGATGCCCCCGTCCGAATCGCAGACCGCTGTTCGGGATCTGGGCCTCGCTTACCAGATCGTGACCGATCATACTTCGATGGTGGTTCTCTCCGACAGCGCTTTTGCCGAAAAGGGAATCGAGCGTCGCAACCAGACGAGAATCGCTCGCGAACAACAGGCCCGGTCTACAAGATCCCAACAGCCGGTGAAACATCATCGGGTTGATAAAGACAAACCGGCCTTCAAATTTAAAGCTCCCAGTCTCGGCGGCGGCGGCGGCGCCATCGATCCGTTGACCGGTGGGATAGCCCTATTCTTCTCAATTATCGCAGCTGTTAGGCTGATGGCGCGGAGGAAGAAATAGATTATAATTGGCTGGGGCTGGATTCAGAATTCAGCCCCGCATACAGCCCCAGAGCGGCCAGTCAATCGAAAGTAAAACTGATGAACGTCCAACATCGAACATCGAACGTCCAACGTCGAATAATGTATTCTTGCATTTTAAAAGAAAACCGAAAATAGGTTTCGAGACATGAAATCAACCATTCGATACATTGCAAAGCGTTTGCCTCTAGTTACCTTGTGTCTCACGGCTTTATCTCTGGCTGTTCATATTTTCCATCCCGTACGCCCCCATTTGCTTTACACCAGAGCGAATCTGCTCGATGGCGAATTTTGGCGGTTGTTGACCTGCCATTGGGTGCATTTGAACACGGATCATCTTCTGTGGTCGACCTCGACCTTTCTGTTGCTCGGCGCTATTTGCGAGATCATTAACCGCAGACGATATTTGTTAACCGTCGGTCTCTCCTCTATATTAATCCCGACTGCCATCTGGGTTGGCACGCCGGACCTTCAAGTTTATGGAGGACTTTCAGGGTTGGATTGCGCCCTTTATTCATTGCTGATTGTTATGGTTATCCGGCTGGAAAATCCGTCGCGGAATCGCATTTGGAAAATTTTTTATGCCGTTATGCTGATATTGCTTCCGGCCAAGATCATCTACGAAATGACCAGCGGCTTGACGTATTTTGTTAACAATGCCCATACCGAAATGGTCCCGGTACCGCTTTCCCACCTGGTGGGCGGAATTGTCGGAATATTGGGAGGCATAATTGAAATGAGGAAAAGCGGCCCCAAAGATCTTCCCGTTTTGGACTTGCATATCCCAGGTCCAGCGGGTAAGTAAATTAGCAAAGCGATTTCACCCTTCGAAATTTGATATTCGGTATTCGACCTGCCCGCAATGTCTTGACCCGAACTTTGAGCGAAATACGGCTTTGAGTTGATAAATCTAAGTTTACAATAATTCAGTGCAGCACGCATGGCAGGCGGGTATTCTGCGGTTCGCTTTTAAATTCCTATAACAATAAGTACGAAGGGTTTATGTCCTTTAAATTGTATCTCGCACCGTTAAGGGGTTTCACGGACTACATTTACCGGAATGCATTTTCACGGCATTTCGACGGGTTTGACGAAGCGGTTACGCCGTTTATTCCGACGCTGAAAACGATTCGCGCCAAACCATCGCACCTTAAGGATGTCCTGCCCGAAAATAATCTTGCGATGCCCGTGGTGCCTCAAATCATCGGTAACAACCATGAAAATTTCATTCCGCTTGCCCGGCAGCTGTCGGATCTGGGCTATGACACCGTCAACTGGAATCTCGGATGTCCATTTCCGATGGTCGCCAAAAAACAACGCGGCTCCGGTTTGCTGCCCCATCCGGACCGAATCGACCGTTTCCTTGAAAAAACAATACCCGCCATCCCCAACCGACTGTCTGTCAAAATTCGTCTGGGCCGCAAGCGTCCCGATGAGGTTTTCCAGCTATTGCCCATTTTCAACCGTTATCACCTGAAAGAAATCATCATTCATCCGCGAACCGGTGTCCAAATGTACAGCGGTGAACCAGATCTGGACACATTTCAGCAATGTCTGGAAGCAACCGATCATCAAATCATATACAACGGCGATATCAACGATTTGGAGACGTTTAAACGATTGGCCGGCAGATTCAAGGGGATTGAGCACTGGATGATCGGCCGCGGCGCCATTATTAATCCATTCCTGCCGTCAATTATCAAAGCCGGCAAAGATAATTACACCGGTCGGGTCGAGAAGTTCAGGCACTTTTACGAAGATCTATTTGGAGAATATCAGAAGGTATTCGCCGGCCCCGGCCACCTTTTGGAACGAATGAAAGGATTCTGGTTCTACTTTTCCCAGGCCTTCGAAGACGGCCGTAAAATCCGCAAGAAGGTCCACCGCACTTTGAAGCTTGACCGCTATATGGAAATTGTGGAACACTTTTTTGATGAAAACGCAAAGTGGAAAAGATAGATTGAAACAACTCGATATATGAATTATAAAAGTCGAGTGCAACCAGGGACGATAGGGAAAGTGCGGATAGTCCCGAAGAGAGACAATCGACATGAGCAATGGTCAGATTTTCATCAGCTATCGTCGCGATGATTCCGGCAGGTTACACCCGAGCACTCTATGACCGACTCGTCCGGCAATTCTCCAAAGAGCGTGTTTTCATGGATGTGGATGCAATTGAGCCCGGAATTCCATTTGACGAATCCATTCAGCGCGCTTTAGACCAATGTGAAGTACTTCTCGTCGTGATTGGCAAACGCTGGATGGACAAACAAGCGGGGGTAGCGCCGCGCATCCATGACCCGAAGGATTTTGTACGCCTTGAAATTGCGGCTGCGTTATCGCGCAACATTCGCGTTATTCCCATATTGCTCGATGGGGCCAACATGCCGACTGAAGAAGAACTGCCGGAACCGCTTCGTGCTCTGGCCCGGCGCAACGCGCTTGAGGTCAGCAACAGCCGCTTTGACGCCGATATCGAGACCTTGATAGGGGTCATTCGTACCATCGTAGACGATACGGGTGAGAGCGCTACCCTATCTGCAGACGTTGCGAAAAATACTTCGGGTTTAATTAATCAGAATTTGCGACCTGACATTAACGGCGACTGGACGGCCGATGTCACTTATGATTGGCCGAATGCCAGATATGTTGAGAAATTTGACTTCCGTGGCGAAGGCAACGAAGTGTACGGGACCGCTTCATTTCTCGAGGTTAAGAGAGGGATTTTAGAGGGAAGCGTAAAAAAGGATGAGATCCGATTTATTACACGAACCCAGGAGCACCTCGGTGGAGATTCCCGAAATCCAAGAGATGTGGTGCATCGCTATCGTGGAAAACTGCGGGGCAAAGAGATCATGTTCGTTATGCAGACCGAGGGCGGCTATTCGCAACATATACCGATAGAGTTCACGGCTGAGAAATCGGTCGACCTAAATGACAACTAGCGCTTCTGCCAACATACCTGAACGATTAAAGTTCTTTTTTAATTTGAATGAAGCCGGTTTGACGATCTTCCGAATTTGAAAATCATACTTCACGCTACGGACACTACCAAAATCAACTTTCATACCTTCCTATTCAAATTCTTATCGATTTCAATTAAAGTGCACTATAGAGTTGGGTATCGAAAAAATGAGCAATGATAGAGTTGTTGTGATCACCGGGGCATCGTCCGGAATCGGCAAATGTTGTGCTGAATACCTTGTTCAGAAAAAATTTCGTATATATGGAACAAGTCGAAAACCCATTTCGACGGCTGATGAAATAACGTCTTCCAGTACAAATTTGATTCAAATGATCCAAATGGATGTAGACGATAAATCGTCCGTCAATCAGGGGATTGACCGCATCATGGCTCGCGAGTCACGTATCGATGTTGTTATCAACAATGCTGGTTTTGCAATTATGGGGTCGATGGAGGACACGACAATTACGGAGGCAAAATCTCAGTTTGAGACGAACTTTTTCGGTGCTTTGCGGGTTTGCCGGGCAGTTCTTCCCATCATGCGGAACCAGCAATCGGGATATATTGTCAACATCAGCTCCATCGGTGGATTAATTGGGCTGCCGTTTCAAAGTGCTTATTGCGCAAGTAAATTTGCGCTGGAGGGCGCCATGGAAACCCTGCGGCTCGAAGTTCGACCCTTCGGTATCCATGTCATACTGGTGGAACCGGGTGATTATAAAACAGAGCTCACGGAGCATCGACTAAAAACCGAACAGTCCATGTCGAACTCAGGCTATCTAGATAGATTCAAAAAGGCTATGCGCAAGGTGGAATTAGGGGAACAAAATGGTCCAAACCCGGAATCAATTGCAATCCTCGTCAATAAGATAATTTCCATGAACTCACCACGTCTTCGCTACACGGTTGGCAGATTCTCTCAAAGAATCGCCGTGCCGCTCAAGAAAGTTTTACCTTCCTGTCTTTTCGAATCCATAATCGCCAGGACTTTTGGGACCGATTAGCGCAAAATTATCGGTAAAGATCCGGGCCCAGCTTCCGTCCCCGCCTCCGGCTCGTAGACGCGAGCCTACGGGTCGGAGAGTAGGGCATACAGGCCGGAGGGTAGAGCCTACAGCTCGGAGAGAGGAGTGCGTTTACCTTAGACGCCGGATGGGTTGATGTAATATTGCGCCGTTCTGGTGGCTATGAGTATCGAACCAGGTGCCAAAACAGTTTACATACTTGTGTAAAGTGTCTAACCAGCCCTCTATAGGTCCAAAACTGAAGTTTTCGAAATATCTCTGAAATAGAGGTGTAAACTTTCTTGCCATAATTTCCAGTTTCTACCGGCTCATCGCTTTTCATCTACTGCAATAAAATTCGAGGTAATTCACTAAAATCATTATAATTAATAGAATTAGGCGGTTATGCCACAAAGTGGTGGCACAAATATTGCGTCACTACAGTTTGGTATTGGTAAATTTAGTGTTCGGTGGATCGCACGAATGCTGAAATGAGAATGGAGGTGAGATAAATGTTTAATTCGGTGGAAACATATTTTGCTTACTTTGTCATTGGCTTCATTGTTTTTAAGGTGTTTTTAATCTTGCTGAAATTCATCGTGTCTCGTTCCGCCATAGGTAAATCAAGGCTGTCTGGCTCACAAAAGGGCAGTCCCCTGGAAGTCGAATGAGAGATTTTGGTAGGCAGATTAATTAATCGGGTATTGCAGTCAATCAACAGCATCAAACAATTTCCGATATCATCCGCATGGTTGTTATGGTTTAACGGGAAAACAGGCTAACCGGCTAAACTTAACTGATTAAAACTTCCTGGTATTACGGCGTACATAATCCCCAATCCGCTTCATACGCCCAATTTCCTCCTCATCGAGGGGTCCCAAATCCAGAGCCGGCAGCGCTGCCTGCATCTCCGCCAAATTTTTCGGTCCGCACATGCACACATCCACCGCTGGATTGGACAGAGCAAATCGGTAGCAGTCGCTGGGCGCCGGTACGGATTCCCCGGCCGGCATTTTTTTCGGGTTCAAAAGCTCTCCCCATCGAGTGGCGGTGTAAGAAACAATGCCTGGCCGATCTCGTCCTTTAAGGTGTGGAAACACCTCATCTTCGGCACCGCGGTGGGCGGCATTGTAACGAATGTGAAACAGATCGAACTGCGCTTCTTTGGCTAGTTGCGGAAACAGGCTTCGCTGATGCCCGGTCATGGCCAGAAACCGGCAAACGCCTTTGGCCTTCATTTCCTGAGCCCGCCTTACGAGCCCAGATGAGGGCCGGCGGTTGTGCCATCCCAGAACGAGCACATCGGCCTGTTCAATCCCCATCGAACGCAGATTGTACCTGAAAAACCACTCCATCAGGTAACCGAATCGGGCATAACTCTGGAGCGCGACGACCAGGCGGTTTCGCAGTCCCTTACGGCACAGGTTGCGAATGGCCTGTTTCATGGCTGCCCGACGCCACCCGCCACCTAAATAGAAAAAGTTGCAGCCCTTCTCAAAAGCCGTCTCAAAAACTTCGGCAGGTGCCCCATAACTGGCTGCGATCCCGAGAGGCCCCACCTTTAAACCGGTGTCTCCTAAATATCTTTCTGTAAATCCCGCCATAAATGATTCTCCCGAAGGGTGGTTGAATATGTTGATTAAGTCAATCAACCAATAAACTTCATAAATTCAATTACTTAATCAACTAATTTTTCCTGGCAATTCAACGATAAAAGTGCTGCCGTGATTGACTTCGCTGGCGACCGTTATTTCCCCTCCATGGGCGCTGGCAATGGCCCTGGCAAAACTAAGCCCCAGTCCGGTGCCCGCCAAAGACCGGCTGGGGTCACAGCGGTAGAACCGCTCGAAAATGTGCGGTAAGTCTTCGGGCGAGATCCCCATGCCGGTATCTCTGACAGAAATCTGAATGGACTGACGTTTGTCCGAATGCGCTGCAACATGGATATTCCCCCCTTCCGGCGTGTATTTGACTGAATTGTCAAGCAGGTTGGATATCATGCGTTGAATCATGCGAACATCCCCGATTATCAGTAACCGTTCCGGCGCATCGCAGATCAGGTTCACTCCATGGCTTTCAGCCATAGGGAGAAAAAGTTCGCAGGCGTCTTGCACCACCCTGGCAACATCCAGTTCTTTACTTTCGAACTGGCCCACACCGGCCTCGGTTTTGGATATGATTAGCATGGTGTTGATCATATCCAACAGGCGGTCGCACTCTTCAACGGTACTGCCGGCCATGTTCTCATAATCCTGCAGGGTTGATTCGGTGGTCATTGAAACCTCCGCAATACCGCGAATCCGGGTAATCGGGCTTTTCAGATCGTGGGCAATGTTGTCATTCATTTCTTTGATCTCGGTCACCAGTTTCTGAATTCTATCCAGCATCTGGTTGAAGGTAATTGCCAGCTGATCGATTTCATTGACCCGGGTTTTAACCGGCACGCGTTCATCCAGGCTGCGGTCAGATATGCGGCGGGCAGTCTGGGTGACGGTCTCTACGCCGGCCAGGGCCCGTTTGGCCATGAACCAGCCGACAACGGCCGCTAAAATGAATAGCGCGGCCATCGTGATCACAAAAATCCTCTGGAAGGCTTCGATGATGCGGGTGTAGTTATCCATCGCGCGCCCTAGTTGAACGATCATGCCGGGCCCGAGCGCGGCATATAAAATGCGGACCTGGTGTTTGCGGTTAGGGATGTTGATGGTGTCAAAAATGGGTCCGGAATCATTCAGCAGCCGATTTATGACTTCCTTTTTTACCCCGATATCACGCCAGTAAGACATATTGGATGAAGAAAACAGTTGCCCGGTAATGAAAAGTAGTCTGAAGAAAATCTTTTTCTCCCCACCGGCCTGAGCTTCCAAAAACGCCTGCCGCTTCAATGCATCGGGTCCCTGAACAGCAAGGATGGAAGAAAAGGTTCTCGCCTCACTCAATAGATCCTGATCGGTCTGCTGACGAATGACGGAGGTAATCAGGAAGTAGAAGAAAAAAAAAGCGATACAGGCGGAAAGTATGAAGATCCCCGCGTACCAGAGGGTCAGGCGAAAGGCCAGGGTATAGTAAATATCAATCAGCCTTTTCTTTAAGGACATAGCCCACTCCCCGGACGGTGTGAATCAATTTTGTCGCAAATCCCTTATCGACTTTTTCCCGCAGCTTGTAAACTCTGGATTCCACCACGTTGGTCTGAGGATCGAAATAGTAATCCCAGACGTGTTCCATAATCATGGTCTTGGAGACAACTCGACCGGCATTGCGCATCAGGTATTCCAGCAGGGAAAATTCCAGGGGCTGAAGTTCGATCTTTTTCCCGGCCCTTACGACCTCCCGCGTAATCAGATTCATACTGATGTCGCCCGCGCTAAGTTTAGTGGGCTCTTCCTGGTTGCTGCTGCGTCGAATCAAGGCCTGTATGCGAGCCAGCAACTCCGAAAAGGCAAAGGGCTTGGTTAAATAGTCGTCGCCGCCAATCTGAAGCCCCTTTACGCGGTCATCCACCGAACCTTTGGCGCTCAATATGATTACCGGAATTTTGACTTTTTCCCGGCGCATTTCTTCAATCAGGGATAGACCATCCTTTTGGGGCAACATAATGTCTATGACGCCGGCTGAATAGGGTTCGGTTATAGCCAGATGCAGTCCGTCGACGCCATTTTGGGCATGATCGACCGCAAATCCTTCAGCCTTTAATCCCTTGATAATAAATGATGCAATTCGAACATCATCCTCAACCAGCAATATTCTCATTTTTTAACCCTATGCTCTTTGCCCTATGCCCAACGCTCTTTGCCCTCTGCTCTCTGCTCTCTGCCCTCTGCTCTTTACCCTTTGCATTCCGCCTTCATTCGTCCTGAGATCGGTATTTACAACCTTTAGCCTTTATCCTTTAACCTTTCTCCTTTCACCTTTTGCCTTCAACCTGCCTGCGATCGCCACCCATTCCTCCCTATGCTTTTTGTCTATTATCTCAAAACCGATACGTTCCATTTCAAATATGACAGAATGCTGATTTTCACAAATAATACCGGAGCAGATTAGTATTCCCCGGGCCTCGAGTATACGTTTAATATCGTGCAACAATTCCAAAATAACATGAGTAAAAATGTTGGCAACGACAAACCGGAAGGACGCATTGATCTCAGCTGCAAGGTTGCCAACTGCCAGACGGTAACGGCTCGGGTCGATCTGATTTAATGCTAAATTTTTGCCGGCAACTTCCACAGCGACGTCATCCTTGTCGATTCCGCAAAGTCTGCCGGCACCCAGTTTGGCGGCGGCGATCATCAAAATGCCGGATCCGGTTCCGACATCCAGAAAGGAATCGCCCCGGCGCAGATGCGTTTCGATCATGCTGATGCAAAGGGCCGTGGTGGGATGGGTTCCCGTTCCGAACGCCATACCCGGGTCCAGTTCGATAATGATATCATCATCGATGGCCTGGTAATTTCGCCAGGTCGGCTTGATCACAATCCGGGAACCGATCTTTTGCGGCCAGAAGTAAGCTTTCCAGGCATGGGCCCAATCCCGTTCGTCCAGTTCTTTGTAGCTGATGCGATAGAAAAATCCCAGCTTCTCTTTCAGTCGGACTAATCTGGTTTCCAATGTTTGGCACCGCCTATCGGTCTGGTTATCTTTATGAAAATAACCGGTAATGGCGTGCCGGGTGGGTCGTGCAACGGCATCCTCGGCCCATTCCTCTTCCGGTTCCAGACCCGGGTCATCTAAAACAACCCCCTGCAGCCCAAAATCGTAAAAAACGTTCGATATCAGATCTGCGGCCAACATGTTGTCGGAATGATCGAATGAAACTTTGGCTTCAATCCATTTCATTAATTTTTCTCTAAACTGCCAGAGAAAAATATAGTTTATCTCTGGCCGGAATTAAGAACTCAGACCAATAAAAAAGGACTGTAGTCGCACTAACACTAACTGTTTGACATTAAACAATAATAGTCATAATTTCAAGGTGTTTTACAATATGAAAAGAGCGGTTTATCATGGCTGAAAATCGGAAGCAAACAACAATCGGTGTTATCTCAGATACCCACGGTCTTCTTCGCCCGGAGGCAATTGATCATCTGAAGGGCAGTGATTTGATAATTCATGCCGGCGATATCGGAAATCCCATTATACTGGAGACCCTGCGGTCGATTGCGCAAACTTTTGCGGTTCGCGGTAACGTGGATTACGGCCGATGGGTTCAAAAACTGCCGGACAAAGAAGTCGTCGAAGTTTCGAACAAATTTATTTATGTCATCCATCAATTGGAGGCGCTGGATCTGGATCCGGTGGGGGAGTTCGATGCCGTCATATTCGGCCATTCCCACGAACCCGAACGTCGGCAAAAAGAGGGCGTGCTCTATTTCAATCCCGGCAGTGCCGGACCCAGAAGATTTAAGTTACCCGTTACCATCGGAAAAATCACGATAACGCTAAACGGCTTAGAAAGTGAAATTATTCATCTGATATCTTAAGACCAACAGTCCGGAATTCGAAACTGTCGTCTAATGAAACCTTAATATTGCTTGGAAAATAATGAGATAGTGAATTGCCGAAGTTGACTTTTGTGCCTTTTGCGCTTTTTTGCGGCTAAATAAAGAATTAAGATTAATGGCTGACGAAAATTTTCTGATTATATTAAAGACTCCGAAAGAGTTCAACTTTTCGCAGTGTTTGAATTTTCTTTCCCGCTCTCCCCTCGAACCCTGCCATAAAGTACAGAACAACACCCTCTACAAGTTGGAAAAATTTGATGGGCAAATGGTTTTGATGAAGATCGGGTGCTGCCGGGACCAATCGATCGGAATTGAATTCTTAACGCCACGGCCGGGGAAATCCGTTCGAACCAGAGCCGCCAGATATGTCCGCCATTGGTTCGACCTGGATACCGATCTGCGCCCGTTCTATCGCATGGCCGGCGAAGATCCCGTCTTGAAGAAAATCACCGCAGATTTATATGGTCTCCGGATATTGACAATTCCGGATTTGTTTGAGGCCATAACCTGGGCCATCATCGCTCAGCAGATCAATCTCAGGTTCGCCTACACGCTAAAGAAGCGTTTTGTGGATTCCTTCGGTGAAGAATTAACGTTTCAACGGCGGCACTATTATCTGTTTCCGACCCCGCAGAAGATAGCCGCACTAAGAATTGCGGATATCAGGGGCTTGCAGTTCACCGCCCGAAAATCGGAATATATTATCGCGCTGGCCCAAAAAATGAAAAATGGCGATTTAACCCGCGAGGGACTTCTCCGGCACAAAAATTTTAATGCAGCCAGAAAAGACCTCCTGCGCATCCGAGGCGTCGGCCAATGGACGGCCGACTATGTCAGTCTAAGATGCCTCAAAGATCCCGCCGCAATTCCCGTCGCCGATGTCGGTCTGCAAAATGCCGTCAAACAGCAACTTGGATTGACCAAGAAGCCGACTGCTGAAGAAATATATCGATATTCGGAAGCCTGGAAAGGCTGGCAAGCATATGCGACATTCTATTTATGGGCATCGTTAATTAGTCCGCAATTAATCCGCCTTAAAAATAAGCTATACTGAATTGCAGATTAGGCCGATTAAATGAAAAACCTTGTCAGATTGAAATGTCGGCGTCTTAATTCTTCTATGCTTCGCATATTATTTTCTTTTCCACTAACATAAAGAAACGGAACATTGACAAGATAAAAATTCAGAACAACCTTTTCATATAATTCTTTTCAATTCTCTTTCTCCCGGCCTCAGCAACTGCGCCGGAAAGAAGCGTTAAATATTTATTTCGTTGCAACGCAGCACCCCACTGAACGCAATTAGAATTCGCAAAGATTGACAAATTCGTAAACAGCCTTGAATCAACGCATGTTGACTGTTATTCTTCGAATTATCTGTCTCTGGAAATTGAATTTTGTGTCTTTTGCGCCTTTTTGCGGCAATATAAAGAATAGGGTGATTAAATTTTCTTATTTCGAGCGCTCACTTCAGGAAAAAGGAGGATGTCATGTCTGAAAACACCCAGGAATCATTCGAACCCCGCATTCCCCGAATTGGAGATCCGGCACCTAATTTCGAAGCCGAAACCACCTTTGGTCCGCTTCAGCTTGAGGATTTCAAAGGCAGCTGGCTGGTGTTCTTTTCTCACCCGGCCGACTTTACGCCCGTT
>JASJCE010000097.1 GCA_030066155.1 Desulfobacterales bacterium
ATATGTTTGTCTTGAAATACATCTCGTCATATCCCCCGGGTTTTATACAAAATCCCTTGCCAGAGTATTGAAAAAATAGAATTCGCCGTGGTCATGCTAGCTTCAGGACCTCGAATCTACAGTGCCTGATATTCCCCATAGACCATAATTAATCTTGACAAATCCCCGCCATTTCAATAAGGAGAGTTTCAGTTGGCGTTCGATCTGCACTGATTGCAAATATCCAAATTCCCCATCCGAGATAAAACTCAAAATTTTTCTGTACCAAGCTGAATGTCACCTGCTGCGGTCAACACTCAAAGATAGATCAACAAACCTTAATCAAATGACCAACTAAAATTTCATAAGTCCCTTTAATTTATACTCTCAAACGGAAAAGCCATTTCTCGTCACATCTTCAACCATCAATGAATTTGCGCTAATTCATCGCAGCATGATCTGCGCGTTATATTAATCTCAACCGATGGAGGAAATGAAAATGAACGCTTTTGAGACTGAACTGCAGAAGCCCGGCAGGTGGAATCCGGCGATCTACCTGCTTCTTTTCACCGCGTTTTGCATGTTGGGAGTCGGGCACAGCGTATTTGCCGACGTGGATCCGATCGTGCCGATATCAGGTCTAAGCCCATACCCGGAAGGAGTGGATTGCAATGAAACGCCCCAAACCGGGACGGTCTGGCGCAACAGCGAGACGGAACCCTACATGGATGTGGATTTTGGCCGCCCTGACCGGATGGCCGCTATCGTCCACCAGGACCGTTGGAGCAACGGATCGGCGCAGAGCACCGCCACATTCTATTCTGAAGACGGCGGGATGACCTGGGATCTCGCCTTTACACCCATCACGCGCTGTTCGGGCGGGCTGCAAACAGGGCCGGAATCCTTCGACCGGGCCTCGGATCCCTGGCTGACCGTAACTCCCGGCAAAATTGGCCGTCACGACGATAACGATGAAGACGATGGTTATCGCAAAAAAAATAGGGGCGCGGTATTTCATCAAATGAGTTTGATGACAGACAGATTGCCTCCTTTTACCGGTGAATTGCGAAGCGCATATTCGATGCTGCGCTCCACAGACGGCGGTCAAACATGGTCAGATCCGATCGTTGTCAGCAACCGCACGGAGTTCGAGCCCGGCGCGCCCTTTAACGACAAGAACACGCTGACGGCGGACCCCTATAGACGGCAGTTCGTGTATGGCACCTGGCAGCTCTTGAAGGATGTCTTGCCAACCGACGACAGCGCCATTCCGCTGCAATTTTTTTACAGCGACACCTTTTTTATCCGCACGAACGACACGGGAAAGAGCTGGGAGCCGGCGCGCGCCATCTACAAAATCCGCAATGACGTAACGCTGTTAGAAGCCGCAGGGATCGATCCCAGCGTAACACCGATCTTTGGCGCGCAAAACATCGGTCACCAGATTGTGGTGCTGCCCGACGGTCGCCTGGTGAATGTATCCCAGGCAAGGTTCAGCATACCCGGACCGGATTTCCTGGAACGGACCATCATCCGCTCATTTGACAATGGGGATACCTGGGAGCAAACGGGTAAAATCATTCCGTCAACAACGATTGGGGGGTTCGTCGCGTTTGATGCCGAGTTGTTTAATGCTTCCGGGGGGACTATAGCCAATACCGTCAGATCTGCAGGCAGCATCCCCGACATCGCCGTCAACCGGACAAACGGCTTTATGTATGTGGTGTGGCAAAATGTCGATCCCACCTTCTCATTCATTGGCGTTTTTATGTCGATGTCCAAAGACGGCGGCGATACATGGTCCGATGAAATCACAGTCGGCGGGGGAGATCTGACGCCGGACGGTTTCTCGAGCTTCGCCCAACTGCCGGCGGTCCATGTCGCGGATGACGGCACCGTCGGCGTCATTTTCTTTGACGATCGCAATGACGTCATTTGCCCGGATTTTGATCTCGGCAACGAAGATGATCCGGAATGTTTCACGATTTTACCGGACGGCAGCGTGAAAGCCGGACCGTACCACCATGATTGGTTTTTTAAGACCTACGATCCAGACCTTAATTTCATTGAAGAGCAGCGCGTCACACCCGAGTCCTTTGATTTGCGTCAAGCGCCCATTGCCCGGGGGTATTTCCCCGGCGACTACGTCAACTGCACCTCCACCGACAACGACTTTGTGTGCGCCTTTACGCGCACCAATAACCTCGGCTTGCCGGTGAGGGGCAACCCACCGGATGATGTTTTGGCATTTGAAGCCGACAACCGCCAGGATATGGTTTTTACACGTATTCCCGGCGAATCGGTCTGCAACTTCAAACATACGCTGAAAAGTTACCTGGAACAATTGGCCGAAGCAGAAATTGAAATACCGAAAAAAGTGATGATAAAACGGCTACAATTTCTCAAAGCCAGATTTATAGCCGCCTGCTTTGACGGTGACGACGACGATGACGATGACGATGACGACGATGACGATGACGATGATGATGACGACGATGACGATGATGATGATAGCTAATTCACCCGTAATTGAGAGTGCCGGACCACCGACTAAAAGTTAAGCTACTATTACAACATATCAGGAGGATCAAAATGTCAATCCAAAGCTGCAAATTTATATTAGGCGCAATTGTTGGGATCGGAATACTGCTTGGCCTGTTATCGGTAAATCCCGCGTGTTATGCGGGAGGTGCCGTCATAATAGTGCCGGCGGAAGACAGTGATGTGCCGCAAGGGTCTCTCATCCCGGATCGCAGGACCAAAGCGGTTGAAAAAAAGGTTCGGGACTACAAGGCCAAGATGAGGGAAAAACAAACTGAGCAACCGCCGGAGCAGACGCCTCAGAACGAGTCTTCGAAGCCGGACGCCAGCAAGGACGACGGCAATTGAGCTCGATCAATTAGACGGACCTTGCAGACGCGAGGCGGTTCAAATCGAAAGGGGACGCCGACTAGTCGGCACCCCTTGCACGGCTGAAAGCGATATTCGTCAGTGCCTATGAGAATACTGACAAGTATCTCCCGACTCGACTGGCCTCTGGATAATTTTTGGGCTGTGGTCAGAATAGAAAATTGCGGCTTTTCTGCAACCTCATAATATTTTCCATCGTTGACGCGAACAATATCGTCTCTGGCATTCTTTGACACGAACTGGGCCGATGTTTGCTCGTCTTTGCCCTTACTGTACAAGTCGTAGTCCAAGTTAACAAGATCGGCAGGCAAATCGAAAAAACCCATTTAACTTCTATATCCGGCGTTGCGGGTGTCTTCGACATCCTTACGTACTGCCGTTTATGCTGCGCTTTTTAATCTTCCCGCGCCCTATCTTGGAGCACGATTCGAGGTTTCGAAACCACTTTCAGAATTTTTTAAATGCATTAAACAAGCCTTTGACTATTTCGGCCATTGAGTCGAAATTTAGCGTATCAATCGTATCGGTCTCCCGATGGTAATTATTATTTCTGAAATTTGCCGTATCCGTAATCATCACCGCCTTGTATCCAAAGTGCCAGAATGCAAAGTGATCGGATCGATTGATACCGGCTACATGTTCAGGCGCAACCAAAGACCTCACCTCGATATCGGCATTCTTCCTGATCGCCCGTGCAAGCGCCGTTACATATCGCAGGGATTTTATATTTCCAATAACTCCCAGGAAATCGGCTGATCTCGGATAAAAGAGTCTCATTCCGGGAAAGGGATATTTCTGAATTTCATCAGTGGTAAAAAACCCGACACTTTCCAGACAAATCATAAACTTCACCGGAACGCCGGAACGCTTTAGGCGGTCCGCGTACACCATGCTGCCCATATTTTCTGTGCCGTAGCATGGTGATTCCTCGTTGACCAGCGCGGCAAAGGCGATGCTATGCTCGTTTTGTATTTCTTTGCACAACCTGGCAATTTCCAACATGACGGCTACGGACGATGCGTTATCGTCTGCTCCCGGTGAACCCGGTACGGTGTCGTAGTGTGCTCCGATGACGACGAGATCAGGTTTCTTTCCCTCTTTTTTTACGATCAGATTTGAAACGGTTTCGCCATAGCAGCTGAATTTTTGGTGATCAGCGGACAAATTGCTTTCTCTGAACACAGCATCGATGTATTCGGTGGCCTTAGCCAAAGAACCGTTCTTCCAGATATGCCGCTCGCCAATTGTCTCTGAAAGATGGTGAACATGGCGGCGAAGGTTTTTTTGAATTGTTTCCGTCTCAAGCATTATTTCATCACAGCGTTTCAATCGGCGACTTTCCGGTGACTTTGCAGTCAATAACTATGTCACAGTGTGAGGTGTGTCAAGCTGAAGGGCATTGACATGCAAAGCATCACATCGTAAATTCCCGCCATAAATCCAAAAAGGGAGAAGAATATGAAAATCGGCTTTATCGGTCTTGGAAACGTCGGTAGCAAGTTGGCGGGCAGCCTGCTGCGCAACGGATTCGACCTGACGGTTAGGGATCTGGACAATGCACTGGTCCGGTCATTCGTTGACCGCGGCGCAGCCGCCGCCGCCTCGCCCAGAGAAATGACGCAAAAGGTGGATCTGGTGATTACCTGTCTGCCGTCACCGGCAGTCTGCGCCACGGTAATGGAAAGCGAGGATGGCGTCATTGCCGGTCTCAGCAAAGGCAAAATCTGGCTGGAAATGAGTACGACTGACGCAGAAGAGATTGTCCGGTTGGCGCAAGCAGTCGAATCAAAGGGGGCCGCGGCCATGGACTGCCCGGTGTCGGGTGGCTGCCATCGTGCCGCCACGGGCAATATTTCAATTTTTGCCGGTGGAGATCGTCAGACCTTTGACCGCGTACTCCCGGTTTTAACCACGCTGGGGCGCCGCATTCTGCACACCGGCCCCATCGGATCCGCATCCGTCCTGAAAGTTGTCACCAATTACCTGGCGACCGCAAACCTGGCTGCTTTGGCCGAGGCATTTGTCGTCGCACAGAAGGCCGGCATGGATATGAACACCACCTACGAAGCCATCCGCATTTCATCCGGCAACTCGTTTGTTCATGAAACCGAATCTCAGGTCATTCTAAACGGCAGCCGCGATATCAACTTTACCATGGATCTGGTCGTCAAAGACGTCGGACTGTTTGACAAGCTGGCCCGGGTCAAAGAGGTTCCGGTTGAGATATCGCCGCTGATATTGAAGATATTTGAAAACGGCCGGGATCGCTATGGACCACGCGAATTCTCGCCCAATATTATCAGGCGTCTGGAGGAGGCCTGCGGCGTCCGCATATCAGGCACCGGCTTTCCGGCTGAAATGACGGATGATGAGCCGGAAGAAGCCGGCTACGAGGTAAGCCCAAAGCGGAAAGTAAGAATGAAAATTGAAAAATAAAAAATGGAGGGATTTAGGGATTAAGGAATTTAGGGATTCAAGTATGATAAGGCCGCGAAAAGGCGCAAAAAGCGCAAAAAGCGCAAAAGTTAATTTTCCCTATCAGTGTTATCAATAAGTTACAAAGTCGAAATTCGACAATTTTGACTTTTTTCTATACCGTCAATTTTAATAAAAGATGATGATCCTTGGCCTTATACCTTAGACCTTATACCCTTTACCTTCCATATTTCACCACTCCAAAACTCCAACACTCCAATACTCCAGTCTGTCCTAATTCGTTCATCAAACCGGTCTATCCAGCATTTCGAGATGCAGCTTGTCACCGCTGTAAGGGTATTTAACGATTTCGTCTTCGTTCAGCTCAACGCCCAATCCGGGTTTGGTTGGCGGAATGATATAGCCGTCTTCCCATTGGATGGGCTCTTTCAGGACTTGGGCGCTGAAACCATCCCACTTTTGGATGCTTTCCTGAATTAGAAAATTGGGACTGCAGGTATCAAGTTGAATATTGGCGGCGCCTTCAATCGGACCGCAATACAGGTGGGGGGCTATTTGGGCGTAATGCGCCTCTGCCATACCGGCGATCTTTTTTGCCTCGAGGATCCCGCCGACTCTCCCCAGAGCCATTTGCAGAATCGAAGCCGCCTGTTTGTTCAGCAATCGGGCAAATTCATACTTGGTGGCAAGCCGCTCACCGGTCGCAACGGGGATGCTGGTCGAACTTGCGACCCGGGCCATTTCATCAACATTATCCGGCGGCACCGGTTCTTCAAGCCACAATGGATCATATTTTTCCAGTCGCCGGGCCAGACGTATGGCGCTCGATGTGGTCATCTGCCCATGAGTTCCAAAAAGCAAGTCGCATTTGCTGCCCACCGCCTCTCGAACGCTCTTGACGTACTTTTCGGAACGCTCCAGCGCCTCCAGAGACAGCTGTCGGGGATCAAAGGCGGTATAGGGCCCGACCGGATCAAATTTGACGGCCGTAAAACCCTGCCGAACGTACTCGGCCGCTCTTTCTGCGGCCAATTCAGGATCGCGGTATACATCCGATTCGTCATTCTCTTTGGGATAAAGATAGGTGTAGGATCTTAGCTTCTCATGAATCTGCCCGCCCAGCAATTCATATACGGGCTTGTTGAGTTCTTTGCCGATGATGTCCCAGCACGCCATTTCAACAGCGCTGATAATGGCCATGATTGACAGATCAGGTCGCTGGGAGTAACCGCTGGAGAATATAATGCGCCAGAGCCGTTCTATTTTGAACGGATCAAAACCAATTACGTGGCGTTCACACACATCTGCGATCATTTTCGCAGCAACATGCGGATGAAAGGGTACCGAGTATGCCTCTCCAAAGCCCTCTACCCCGCTGTCAGCTGTGAGCTTGAGAAATATCCAGTACCGACCTCCAAAATGAGGGGGTGGATTCCCCACGACATAGGTTTTCGCATCGGTAATTTTCATAACCTGCTGTTCTCCTGTTTGTTTTCACTTGTGTTAATTGTCAGAATTGCGTTCCGGACTAAAATCTCGGGGATCGATGATAAGCCGAATAGGCGGGCATAAAGCCCGCCGCTACACCGCTTTAAAAACCAAAATAGGCGAAATGAATGAGTGCCAACCGCCATAAACCTGGCGTTGCTTTAAAGGCCCAAGGTATTTCGGGCCAACACCAGGGCATCTTTTGAAGAAACTGGACGCGTGTTGTTATCGAGCATGGCTCTATTTTCCTCGGACATCATGGCATCAGCCAGCATTTTCGGATCAATGTTGTTATCGGCCAGAGATCGCTTCAGACCGGTCTCTTCAATTAACGTTCGGAAGGCCGGTGCAGCGTCTTGTGCACGTTTTTTACATCCGAGAGCCTCCGCCACTGCCTCGAAGGCCCCGGGCAATGCCTGAGCGTTCCAGGCCATGATTGCATCCAGCCCGATGGCCACGGCTCTGCCGTGGGGTATGCCGGCCAGCGTGGCAAGCGCATGTCCGATGGAGTGTGCGGCCGCCGTACCGGTATTCGCGAAAGCAATGCCGGCCAGGGTTGCAGCAATTTGCATTCCGCTGCGCGCCGTCAGGTCTTCCGGATTGTTTATGGCCTTGATTAAATGCTGTTTTCCGAGTCGAATGGCCTGCAGTCCGAAGGAATCAATGAACGGGTTTCTCTGGCGGCAGGTGCAGGCTTCGATCGCATGCACGAAGGCGTCAAGCCCGGAGGCAACCGTCACCTGAACCGGTAAGCTGACCGTCAGACGCGGATCGAGTATCACTAACTCCGGTGCCAGCTCATATCCCCAGGTCCAGACCTTGCGGTTGTCATGGGTGGTAAATACCGCGGATCGGGTCACCTCCGATCCGGTCCCCGCCGTGGTCGGAATCATGATCCGGAAATTTCGGGGGCTGGGGAACGGCCGGACGGAAAGGGCGTAGTCTTCAACCGGACAATCATCCGCGGCAATGACGGCGGCAATTTTCGCCACATCAATTGCTGAACCGCCGCCCAATCCGATAACACAAGGGCGTTCGCAATCACGTACGATTGCCGCAGCGGCTTCAACTTCCACAGCCAGCGGCTCCCCTCTAATATCGGTAAACTCGATTGTCTCTAATCCGGTTCGATTCAATATCGATTTGACGCGTGCGACGAGTCCCGCTTTAGCGACTCCGGTATCACTGATTAACACAATCGCATCGCAGGAATAATCAAGCGTCAGAATATCTTCTGCCAGGTTATCGACACGATCGACGCCAAAGTAGATATTGCCCACACCCGGGAATGAAAATGAGTTCACTGTTTTCCTCCGAGTAAAGCAACCTAATCCGCAAGGCCGAATTTTGGCCCACCCATAAGGGTTTAAGACGTTAGTCGCCTTAACAGCCAGTGTTTAGGTTTCAGGTGTCGGGATTCAGGTCTTAGCAAAAAACTCGACCAGCCAGGTCAGTGTCACCCATAATGGGGACAGCATTTAACCGGTGTTGGTCTTCAGTTTTGCTCTCATAAGTGATCAAGGAGCAAGATTCGGTATTCTCTTAAACCTGACACCTGAAACCAACAGTACGTTTGACTGATGAATGAGTCGGCTATTTTTGACCAGGCCCTGAAGACCAGATTCTCAATAGTATAAGTTTTTTAGTCGACAGCCAGGCACACAATGGTCAGGTCATCATTTTGCGGGAGGCCTTTGGAATGCCCAGAAACAGCTTGATTTATGATACTTAGAAGTTCTTTCGGACTGTCGCCGCCACGGGCGACAGCCTCAATCAGACGGTCTTTCCCGAAAAAATCACCTTCTTTGTTCATGGATTCCGTTACGCCGTCCGTATACAGGATAATCTGGTCTCCGCGCTTCAGCACAAACTCGCGATCAGCGTACGCGTTGTCGGACACAATTCCAACCGGAAAATTGTTTTCTACTTCGAGTTCGGAAACCGATTTGTCTGCGGAGCGCAGGAGGGGCGGGAAATGCCCGGCCGAGGATATGCTGACCTTGTGCTCTTCAGGCTCAACGATCAGCAGTATCAGGGTTACAAACATACCGCCTTCCATCTCTGCCGAAATCCCACGATTTAAAGCCGTCAGGATAGCACCGGGTGATAGGCGGCCCCTGGCATGAAACCGCATCTCGCTGCTCAGCTTGGCCATATAAAGCGCAGCAGATACGCCCTTGCCCGAAACATCTCCCACTGCGATGCCGAAAGCAGTATCGGAGATCTCTACAAAATCGTAGTAATCTCCCCCGATGTGCTGTGCGGCCGTATAGCTTTGTGCAAAACGGAAGCCCGGTACCGGGGGAGATGTCTTGGGAAGGAAGCAATGCTGAATCCGCTCGGCCAGTTCCAGGTCTTTTTGCAACAATTGCTGGGCCAACAGTTTCTCATGGAGTTTGGCTTTACCCAACGCCAGAGCCGTGTGCCCGGCGATGCCCAAAAGCAGAGCCAGATCCGCTTTGGAAAATTTACTGTGCGGATGGGAGCTGTCCAATTGCATCAGGCCCAGCACCATGTCCTCGCATATCATCGGTGCGCACATCACGGTTCGCAGTCCATAGCGCACAAGCGTATGTTCGGAATCGAAGCGATCGTCACCGCTGATGTCGGCGCTGAGCACGGCCTCTCGTTTGGCGATCACCTCATTGGCAAGGGTCTGGCTGACGGATATCTGGCTTTTGGCTCCCGGACGGACGAGGGTGGCGGCAGGATCGAGATTCGAGCCGTCTGGACTACACAACACAATACAGCCGCGCTCAGCATCGGGAAAGGCCGCCAGAAGCTTTTCCAGGATCTCAGGGAATAGTTTATCCCCTTCGATGACCTTGCCCAGAAATTCGGCCACTTCCGACAATAACTGCAGCCGTTTCAGCACCAGCCGCCCGGCCTCGGCTTCGATGCCCTCAGGCAATATAGGAGCGATCGGATCGTCCACAGGCACGCTTGCAATAATGGTGGTGGCCTCGCCGCCAGCCTCCAATGTAATGCCGGCCAACGCCGCGTCAGCACTTTGGGGCTCGGCATGGTACTCCAGCACAAGACTTCCCAGACGGACGGCATCGCCATCGCGAAGCAGAGTCGCATCTTGCACCATCACATCATTTACAAACGTTCCATTTGAACTGTCCAGATCTCTTATTTGCCAGATGCCATTGATAACCTCCACCAGGGCATGACGCCGGGACAGGGTGTTGTCCGCCAGTCTGACGTCGGCATTTTTCCCACGGCCGATACTCACACTCCGGTTCAATTCGATACTCTCCCCGGATTGAGGGCCGCTTTTAATGACGAGCCGGGTCATGAATTTATCCAATAATTAAAAAAAGGGTAAACGTTCACAGGTTCAAGGTTCACCGTTCAGGGTTGCCTTTGTTTATAGGCATTTACAGATTTAGCCGCACGGTTTTTGGCGACCGGGTGCCAACGCATTTGACTGTCTATGTTTTTAAGGGGTTTAACTCAGGGCTTGCCAATCAATGATCTCAATTGGACCTGAACACTAAACTTTGAACCGGGAACCCTAAACCCCTGAACGGATACTAAAAAGGAGATACCAAATGACGGCAAAGCTGTCAAATTCTCAAATAGAATCCAAGAGTCCCAATTTGGCCAATTTCTTGAAAAACAACTGGCCGTCTACGGGTTTAAGGATGAAGTCATCGCAACCGTCGCGCAGGCAGTCAATCACCTTGCTCTTCTCCGAAATTGCGGTTACCATAACGATTTTAACACGATGTTCTTTTGAAATTTCTTTGTCGGCCTCAATACCCCGTATGGCCCGAATCACCTGCTGGCCATCCATTTCCGGCATTAAATAGTCCAACAATATGAGATCAATCGGTTTCCATTCTTCCCATGCTTTCCTAAAAGCCGAAACGGCCTGCGCTCCGCTTTCAACCGCATCGCAGAGACCCAGATTACCAACCATGGCCGTCAGTAATTTCCGATTTTTTTCATTGTCATCGACGACTAGCAGTCTCATTTGGATTCCCCTATCGGGCTTCAACATTAAATTTGATATGATTTACCCGGCATTTAATCTTGCGATGAACAGCTCACTTTTTACTTCATCGGAAGGCAAAATTTAAAATTCGCACCCTTACCGATGCCATCGCTTTCAACCCAGATCTTCCCGCCATGGGCTTCGACGGCTAATTTGCAATACGCCAGACCCAAACCGCTTGCACCAATTGCGTGGCCCGACCGATTCGCCAGTTTGACCTGCTCGAATTTGTCGAATACTCGCTGATGATATTCGGGCGCCAGTCCATGGCCATTATCTCTTATTTCAATATGCAGTGATTCATTTGCGGGATCGGATCCTGCTGAGATATCGATTTTTCCGCCGGCCGGCGTATGTCGAATGGCATTGTTTAGCAGATTGGCGAAGACGCGTTTCACCAGCTTGCGGTCGATAGAAACGGTAAGATCGCGATCCCTTCGTTCAAAATTAATAGCTATCTGCTTGTCGGCTGCCTTAAACTGAAATTGCTCAATACTCTCGACAACCACCCTATCCAGCGCAGCCGGTTCGAGGTCTAGCTGCATTTGCCCCTGTTCCATCTTATATATATCCAGCAGACTGCCGATCATGTCATTTAGCTCATGGCAACTTTCCAGAGAATTTTGCAGGCATTCGATTTGATTTTGGAGTAGATTGTCCTGATCCAGCAACGCCAACTCCAGATATCCGGATAGGGCCGCGAGGGGATTGCGCAGGTCATGCACAATCATGTGCATTAATCCGTCTTTAATTTTTTCCAGCTCCAATAGTTTATCATTCTTGGCGGCAATCTCCCTGTAATTATCGGATATTTCATCATGATAGGATTTAATGCGCAGCAGTGATTTAACACGGACCACCACCTCGGTACTATCCACCGGTTTGCTCAGAAAATCATCGGCTCCGGCTTGCATCGCCTCTAAACGGTGCTCTTTTTCTCTCAAAGCCGTTACCATCACGATTGGAATCGATTTGGTTTTCCCATTCTGCTTCAGTTGACGGCAGACCTCGAAACCGCTGAGACCGGGCATCATCACATCCAATAAAATAAGGTCAGGGTTGATTTTATGGACCAACTCAATTGCGGCGTCGCCGTTTTGAGCTTCGCAGAAAGTATAATTTTCTGAGAACAGGATGCCTTTTAACAGCTTGATATTCTTGATTTCATCGTCGACTATCAGTATTTTTGATCCAGCCATATAATTTTCCCCTGATCCAATTTAAGCCGGTATAACGAAACTAAACGTACTGCCTTTTCCGACACCCTCACTTTCAACCCAGATGTGTCCGCCATGCAGTTGCACAATGTTTTTGCTTAAAGCTAAACCTAGACCCGTACCCTTAAATTTTTTTCTCAATGACCCGTCTGCCTGCTCGAACCGATTGAAAATGCGTTTTTGATCCTCCGGTTTTATACCGATGCCGTTGTCCCGGACGGCAAACTCCACGCATCTTTTTAAGTTCTGGTCCGGGAGTTTGTCAGTCAGCAGCGGATCGAGAATTACCTGCAGAGCTTCGCTGTCTTCCCGGCGGCGACCCGGTCCGATTGAACGTTTAACGCATGTGACACCGACATCGACCGCTCCGCCGTCCGGCGTAAATTTAATGGAATTGAACAACAGGTTGTACAGAACCTGCTTTAATCTGCGCTCATCAGCGGTCAGCGTGCGAAGGTCGGGTTCCACGTTCAGGGATATCTGAATGGCGTGCTTCCTGGCTTTTTCGCTCACCATATTCACGCAGTTTTCCATCAGACCGGGTATGTCAACTTCCGAAAACTCCAACTTGAACTTCCCGGCCTCAACCCGGGATAGATCCAGCACATCGTCGATCAGGGAAAGTAAATAATTGCCGCTCTGCAGCACATCGCCCAGATATTCCAGTTGAATTTCGTTCAAATCACCGACACGCTTGTCAACCACAAGCTCCGTGAAACCGATGATGTGGTTGAGGGGCGTCCGAAGTTCATGGCTCATACTGGCCAGGAATTCGCTTTTGGCCTTATTGGCCAACTCGGCCTGTTCTTTTGCCTGCGCCAGCTCAATTGTCCGCTCCTCCACGCGCTTTTCCAGTTCATCGTGGGCCTCGCGCAATGACTGCTCGGCTTTTATTCTTTCGGTAATATCCATTGCAATTTGCAGACGGACATAGCGATTGCCATCCCACTTAATCGCTCGATCGTAATTGGTATACCATTTATTGGTGACAGGATTGGCGCACTCCCAGACATGCACGCCTGTGGGTTGTCCGTCGGCATTCAACAGTTTGTTATTCGTACAGTGGCTGCACGGCACTGACTGACCGCGGAAGGCGCTGTAGCAGATTTTGCCGACAAAATTATCGCCAAAGCTGATGCGCATATGTTCGTTCATGAACAGAATCTCATTGGTTTGCATATCCGACACGTAGACATCGGCTTCAATGCTGTTTAATACGGTCAGAAACCGTTCGTGGGTCTCGTATGTTGTAATTTGTGCCTTCTTCCGTTCTTGGATTTCGCCCCGAAGAACTTCGTTGGCGGTTAATAGCTCGGTTGTGCGCCGCTCAACCTGTTTTTCAAGGTCTAGTTTACTCCTCTGCAAATCGGTTTTGACATCTTTTAGCTTGGCGATGTAAACGTTGAGCTCTTCGTTTTTATGCGTTAAGGCCGTTTCATCTTTCCTTCTAAGGGTTTCAAACAAATAGGCATAAGCCAATACGACTAGAAACGAGGGGATAAACCTGATTTTGAACTCAAAAGAGTATTCTGCGAAGTACGGATGGTTTACATCAATCAGAAAAAATGCCGTCACCCCGACGAATAAGGCCAGGGAAGCCGTTGCGCCCCTTCGCGGACCGAGTAGAAACAATGAAAATAAAGGAAACGTGTAGCACCATAGGTGGCCGGTTGATTTGATGCCACCAGTAACCAGCAGCCAGTAAAACAATAAACCTGTCGCCACAATTCCCAGATAAATCGTAAAATCGTATCGGTTGGTCTTTCTTGAATAAATCAGGCATACCGTCAGAAGCACAGCAACCCCCGTATCCAAAAGGAAAAGGGTGATGTTGCTTTCGAAAAAGGCGGCGATTCCCAGGGGCACCAGATTGATGATCGCAACCGAGATAATGACATTGACCATGATCACCGTGCGTCGCAGGCCGACATCTGAATCCCCGGGAATATTACCCTGCATAAGGGTTACGGCATTCGAAACCCAATTATTTAAGTTCCGTTTCATATTATTTTAGGATTGCTCCTCGAGGCCTGACCTGGGACCTAGGTACCCATCGATAATCTCCAGAAAACTGCGGGTATCAATGGGTTTGGCAACGTAACCGGTGCATCCGGCAAATTTGGCTTTTTCCTCATCTCCCTGCATGGCATATGAAGTCAACGCGATGACGGGTATGCCGTTCAATACCGGATCTTGCTTTATGATCCGGGTTGCCTCCAGGCCATCCATGCCGGGAAGCTGAATATCCATTAGAATGAGATCCGGCATGGTTTCCCTGGCCAAGTTTATACCGGTTTCCGCATCCATTGCCTCGAGAATCTCGAATTTCCCGAGAAGTAACAGGCTTCTCACCAGCTTCATGTTTAGCTCGTTGTCCTCTACCACCAGAATTTTTGAAGTTTTCATATTAAACCAACTCTATTGCGATCTTATTTTTTTTGCCGCATTAACGATGTCGATGAGCTATTTGCGGGATCAACCGGCATAATGAATGAAAAAACCGATCCCTTGCCCAACCCGTCGCTTTCCGCCCAGATTCTGCCGCCATGCAGCTCTACCAGACTTTTAGTAAGTGAAAGCCCCAGACCGGTCCCCTGAAATTTCCGGGCCTTTGAATTTTCCACCTGTTCAAAGGGGTTGAAAATTCGATCTAAATCCGCCGATTTTATACCGATGCCGGTATCCAGCACACTGACTTTGATGCCGCACTCCTGGCGCCGGGTTGCATCCGCGGCTTGCACGTTTTCAAGTTCGCACGGCCGGGACCGGATACTGATAATCCCGCCGTTCGGTGTAAATTTGACTGCATTGGATAGAAGATTGTACATGATCTGCTTGATCTTGCGCTCGTCCGCCGTAATCGTATTCGGAATGCCGTTGATGTGATTGGATAAGCGGATGCCGTATTTCAGCGCTTTTTCTTTGATCATGGTCAGGCTGTTTTCCAATAGCGATCTCAGGTCCACGGGTCCGGGTTGCAACTCGAGTTTGCCCGATTCAACCTTGGCGATATCCAGAACATCGTTGATCAGGGAAAGCAGATGCCGACTGCTTTCCCAGACATCGGTGAGATATTCATGCTGGGAATCATTGAGTTCGCCAAAATTTTTGTCCAGAACGAGCTCCGTAAAACCGATAATGTGGTTTAAGGGCGTGCGCAGTTCGTGGCTCATATTGGCGAGAAATTCGCTTTTGGCCTCACTGGCCAGCTTCGCCTGAAATCCCTCGACCGCCTGCATTTTAGCTATCTTCAAATCCGCAATGGTATTTTGGAGCGTCTGGGTCATTTGCTGAAGTGATTTGTTCAAGGCACCAATTTCATCCCTGCGCTCGGGCAACCATTCAACATCGTCATTTTTCGCTATAATGCGATCCGCCACCCGAACGATTTGAAACAGTGGATCTGTCAGCCGTTTGCTTAAATAGAGGGCATAAGCGGCCAGCAAAATTAAAATGCAGATGCTGATGTGGATGCCCGAAATCATAATCCGTCGATTATCGCTGATATATTTGCGCTGGTCGATGGCACTGATCAAATAGCTGTTGCGCTCGTCATAACCCGGTATCTTGATTTTGGATGCGAGAATCGGGTAGTCGGCAAAGGTCTGGAGTCCAAAACCCGAGCGGGAGTCGATTTTATCCAATAGCGGTTCGAGGTACGGCAGCTGGTTAGTCTGTGATTGAATTTTGCCGTCGCTGATCAATATCGTATCCGAGAATGCATCCGTCAATTCAACATCACCGGATATAAATAGATGGGCGATCACCCGGGTACCCGATAAAATAGGTGCGTAAGCGGCCAAGGTTAAGCGCTTTCCGATTTCTTGATCGTGGCGGGCTGCAAAAAAGGATCGGGATCCGTTATGCACGATGTCGGCAATCAGTTGATCAATATCGATTTGAAAGTCGGTAACCGGCTCACCGACAGAGGCAACCAGTTTTCCCCGGGGTGAAAGAATCGTGACGTTCTTCAGATCATTTTGAATCAACAATTGTTTCAGATGTTTTGAAAGTTGAAATTGCACGTTCAATTTGTAGGGCACGATAATCTGGTTATCAGATGCCAGGCGCATTACTTTCTCTTTAAAAACATCCAGTTTATTTACCATCAGATCGGTATTTACTTCGCTTAGGTGGCTTACCTGAAGGCGTGAGAATTCAATCAAACGCCGCTGTTCGATCTGATGAAAGATAAAGAATACCGCAACTGTCAGCAGGGCCGGCAGCGCAAGTATGGCGAGCAAAAATTTCGATGCAAGTGAATGCTTAAAAGGGATCTTTTCCAAAATAAATTCTTCTCGCTATTCGGCGGATGCCATCAGGGCCATATCGTCATAAATAATTGCCGCGCCGATTAATTCATCCGGAATTTGAATGCCGAGCATTTTGGCTCGCAAAATGTTGAATGTAATCAGGTATTCCTGGGCCGATTGAATCGGGAGGCGACCAATGGGCTTCCGGTTCAGTAATTCTATCCCCATCTGGCCGGCTTGCCGCCCCATGGCACTGAAATCCACCGATGCTCCGCCAAACAAACCCAGACGGGCAAATGCAAAATTTAATGCCATGCCCGGCTTTTTTGAATCTTCCAGAAACGCCTTCAGCGTATCTTTAAATCCGACGCGGGCGTTCGATTCTCCCGCCACAGACAGTACCACCGGATAAACGGCCTGGATGGTGTCGTCAGCATTGATCTCTGCGATTGCTTGACGAAACGCTGACATCGTACCCACGTGTTTGAATGTCACCTGAATATCGATTCGCCCGCTATCAATTTCTTTTTGCAATTGGACCCGAATAGCGCGGCCGGTCGGACTTTCATCCAGCAGGGCGATAACCTTGCTCAAATTCGGATTCACACCCTTCATCACATTCACGGCAGTTTCAAAATGGAGATTTTCATAAACACCGGTTATGTTGCTGTCCGGCCGCCCTTGATCGTTCAAAAATTGGACGGTCCTGTTGTATGTTTCCGGTTGGCCGTTCAGTCCGGAAAAAATGACCGGAAAATCACGGTCGACCAATTTCAAACCGACTTCGCGAAAGGCATTGTCGTCTATTGTGAAAACGATGCCGGGTTTAAATAAGTCAATATCCTGGAGTACCCGACTTGCATCGCGTTTCATGCTGGCTGGCGTACCGTTGACGGTTTTGGTGTTCATAAAATGCTTTTTGATAACCAGTCTGTCGCCAAACTTTTCTTTTAATACCCCTTCAACGCCCTCACCCTGAGGAACCCCGCAAACATGATCGTTTTCGTAGCTATGAACGATGTAGGCCCGTATCGGTCTCCGTGATTTTTTTTCGCCGGCTTTGGCAATCTCAAGGTGGGTGCCAAAACCGGCCAGGATAAAATACGAAAGACAGATATACACCGTGATCGTTAAGTATCTAAAATTAGACATAGATAATTCCTCCCAGATATATTCGGGTCCCCCCTGAACGGAACCTTGCCACAAATGTACTCAACATCTTATATCGACAAAAAGAAGGGAAACTTAACCGATAAGCCAAATCAGCGATCACCAGCAGAGATGGGGGTGCGAGGAAGGCCCCTCGAAAGGACCGGAGCTTTGCTCTGCTAGTGATCGCTGGTTCATAAAGATGATGAAATCAGCAAGTGGCGGCCCCGAATTCCATTCGCGGACCTAAAAAAATTGTAAAACAAGCCAAAAATCGATATATTGACGGTGACGACAATCAGGAGCGCAATTAGCCCCTTAGTTGCATAAACAATATGGCAAAGAATATATAATGGTAGGCAATTATTACCGATATCACAGCAAAATAACTAATTTCTGGATATCCCAATTAGTGAATTCGAAGGATGGGATCGATATTGCCATATTGTTTACCCGAAGGGAAAGCCCGAGGAATTTTGATTTCGCAACCTATTTGTAAATATTGAGGGTGAAATTTGGCTTTTGTGCTTTTTGCGCCTTTTTGCGGCTATATCAACCCTTGGAATACATTTTTTAACAACAGCCGGGAAAATCATGAGTGGTGTCAACCGTAAAATCATGACCATCGAAAAGGCCGTCCGGCGATACATGCATGACGGCGCCCATATTTCCATCGGCGGATTCACGCTGAACCGCAATCCCATGGCTGCTGTATATGAAATTATCCGCCAGGGATACAACGGACTGCATGTTTATGCCCACTCCAACGGTACCGGTGTGGACGAATTGATCGGCGCCGGCTGTGTCGACAAGCTGGAAATCGCCTATTCCGGCAACGGCAAGACGGCGGCCACCTGCATCAGATTCCGCAAGGCCATTCAGGAAGGCAAACTGAAGGTGGAGGATTATTCCAATTTTATGATGAGCCTGCGCTTTCTGGCCGGCGCCATGGGCGTTCCGTTTATGCCGACCTTATCCGGTTTTGGGTCCGATATTACCGCTAGCTGGGGTTTTCCCAAAGAAATGCGGCGATCGGATCCCAGATTGGCGGATGACAAACTGGTCATCATGGACAATCCCTTCGGCAACTGGGGGGATGCCAGCAAAGTGCTGCTGGTCCCGGCCATCAATCCGGACGTTACGTTTATCCATGTCCAGAAAGCGGACACCATGGGCACCTGCCGCATTGACGGCCTGACATTCGCCGATGTGGAGCAGGCCAAGGCTTCGCGGCAGGTTGTCGTCACCTGTGAAGAACTTGTGGATCCCGGGGAA
>JASJCE010000098.1 GCA_030066155.1 Desulfobacterales bacterium
GTTCGGCGCACTGACGACAATTGAAATGGCCACCGCCGTGCTCGTCTATATTCCGGTTGCCTATTTGGCAGATCGCAGCACAAAAAAGCCGTTTGTTGCCATCACGTTTATCTTTTTTACGTTATTTCCTTTGGTGCTGCTCTTTAGCCGCTCCTTTGAAATGCTGATTGTTGCTTTTATCCTGCGGGGGCTGAAGGAGTTTGGCGAGCCAACCCGGAAAGCATTAATCATGGATCTATCCCCGGATAACTGCAGAGCCGGCATGTTTGGTCTTTACTATTTAATCCGTGATGTGGTTGTCGCGTTTGCTGCTGTTGGCGGGGCTTTGCTTTGGCAGATAAGTCCGGAAGCGAATCTAATTACGGCATTCGCATTTGGAATCGTTGGTACTCTGGGGTTCATGGCGTTCGGGCGAGACGTACAAGTCCCCATTCATAGAAAGGAGACCGCAAATGGCTGAGAAAAAAATACCAATTCAAATACAGGAGGAAATCGAAGCAGAAGAGCGCTTCGAAGAAATACTGAGGACGATTCCCAAATATGGAAAAAATGATATCACGCTATCTCGATACGTGAACTATCACAGGGAAATACAGGGCCTTTTGAATCAATAAAGGGATTCAAACAGATTCTTAGCGCATAGAAATCTTTTGGGGATCCGCATCCCGAAATTGGGTACGGTAGAGGCTCGCGTACAGCCCTTCCTGTTCTAATAGCAATTCATGCGCAGAATGGTTTTTGGAGCAGCGGGCATGCTCGACGATTCGGCCTTGATCCAAAACCACGATCACATCCGCATCCAGGATGGTGCTGAGCCGGTGGGCGATGACCAGACTGGTGCGTCCCTTCATTATTCTTTCCAAGGCTTCCTGTATGAGGGCCTCGCTTTGGCTGTCGAGACTGCTGGTGGCTTCGTCAAGCACCAGGATGCGCGGGTCTTTAAGAATTACCCTGGCAATGGCGATTCGCTGTTTCTCTCCACCACTTAAACGATAGCCCCTCGCACCCACGACCGTTTCGTACCCCTCCGGCAGGCTTGCGATGAATTTGTGAATGTTGGCCGTCCGGCATGCCGCCTCAATCTCGGACTGGCGGGCGTCAGGTGCAGCATAGAGGAGATTGGCCTTCATTGTGTCATTGAAAAGATAGGTTTCCTGAGTGACCATTCCGATAGACTTGGCCAAGGTGACCTGAGACAAATCCCTCAGATCATATCCGTCGAGCAAAATCTTACCGCCGGTAGGATCGTAGAGACGCGGCAATAAGTAGGTTATAGTTGTTTTGCCGGCACCGCTTGGTCCGACCAGGGCTGCCAATTCACCGGGCTTGATTTCGAAGCTTACGTGCTCCAGCGCCAAATGGCGGTCCGGTTTATGTGCTATGAACGAAACCGTCGGGGCTTTCTCACGTGCATATCGATCGTCTCTCAACCGCAATAATGTCGGACCGTCATTGCCGCCCTCGGTATAGCTAAAGGTCACGTCATGAAAGGCCACCACACCCCTGGCGTCCGGCAGCTCGATCGCATCCGGCTTATCCTGGATTTCGATTGGAAGATCCAGCACCTCAAAGACGCGCTCAAAGCTGACCATACTGGTGGCGAATTCCACGTGGGCATTGCTGATGGAGCTTAGCGGGCCATAGAGCTGGGTCAAGTATGCGCCGAAGGCAACTATCGTCCCCACAGTGAAGACACCGTGTAAAATCATGTGCCCGCCGACCCAGAACACCACTGCCGTCCCGACTGCGCTGATCAGGCCCAATCCCATAAAAAACCAACGTCCCACCATTGCCGAGCGAACGCCGATGTCGGCTACTGCGGTGCTGCGCCGTCGAAACCTTTCTCTTTCATCGGCCTGTCGTCCAAACAGTTTGACCAACAAGGCCCCATCTATGTTAAGCGTCTCCTGCATCAGGACATTCATCTTGGCATTCAATTCCAGGCTCTGGCGGCGAATGTCGCGCAACTTACGACCGACTCGCCTCGTCGGTGCCAGAAATATGGGCACGATGACAATGCTCAAGAGGGTCAGGCGCCATTCCAACGAGAACATAATGGTCACCGTGGCGACGACGGTCACCAGGTTGGTGATGATGTTGATAAAGGTTCGTGTCAGGGCGTTCTGGGCGCCAACGACATCGTTGTTAAGCCGGCTCATCAACGCACCGGTTTTGGTGTGGGTGAAAAAGCGAAGACTCATCCGCTGCATGTGATTGAATAGGGCATTGCGCAGATCAGCGATCAGCCCCTCGCCGATGGTCGCGCTGAGGTAACGCTGCCCAAAGCCGATTGCGGCGCTCAGAAGGGGTATACCGATCATGCCCAAGGCCAGCCAATTGAGTCGGCTCGTGTCTCCCTTCATGATGGCGTTGTCGATGAGATCGCGATAGAGCAGGGGTGGAATCAAGCTTAAACCCGTAATGGCAAAAATGGTCGATAATAATCCCATAACCTTCAGTTGATAGGGTTTTGCGTAGCCCCACACCCGACGAAACAGGGTCCAACTCATCTTCGGGCGATCATGTTCCTGGTCATATCTGATATACGTCCACCAACCGGTGCCGAGATCGGGTTGCATGTTCTCACCTCTAATGGTCCTTAATTGTAGGCATTATCACCGCAACAACTG
Source organism: Desulfobacterales bacterium (assembly GCA_030066155.1). GTDB lineage: Bacteria > Desulfobacterota > Desulfobacteria > Desulfobacterales > JAFDCJ01 > JAFDCJ01. Next base: position 2,631 of record JASJCE010000098.1, read on the forward strand.
CCTGTTCCGAATATCCCCATTTGTAAAATCAGTTGACTTCCATTTCGGCCTGTGCTAGCGATTGACAGGATTTCTATCCGTTTCATGTTCCCGCCAATCTTCACCTGAAGGCCTTTTTTTAAGATTTGGGAGTCAATCAATGTATGATGAACTCTCCTTACCGTACGATCATTACCAGGCCGGTTTGATCATTGGCCAGAAATTTCACAAAATTATGCATGAATATATCCTGGCTTCCGAGACCTGGCAATCCTTAACGACCTGGATCGGGAGCCAGCGGTTAAAAAACATGGAAAATGCCGCTCGCTCGGTGTTTACCGACTATGTGGTCGAACTGGCCGGGATCGCCGAAGGGTGCAAACCCCAATTCACCGCATATTTTCCTGAAACCCCTTAACCTGAAAGGAAGGAAAAAATGAAAAAATTTGAATTCATACGGTTGTTGTCAATTTTTTGCGCGGCGATTCTGATCCTCTCTGGCGGAAACGCGTCGGCTGCGGATTGCCCCATAAAAATCGGGGGCCTGGCCCCGCTGTCCGCCCCCGGTTCGGTGACCGGTGGAGAAGCCATGCGCGATGCCATGAACATTGCGGTGGAAGAGATCAACGCCAAGGGCGGCGTGCTTGGATGCCCGGTCAAGCTATTCATTGGTGACACGGAAGGCCTGCCGGAAAAGGGAACGGCCGTGATGGAAAAGCTCATCAGCCAGGACAACGTTGTGGCCGTCGGGGGAGGATATCACAGCTCGGTGGGAGTTGCGGCCGGACGAGTCGCTCATAACCGCGGCATTCCCGTGGTCTTCGCCGAAACGTGGAGTGATGAAATTACCAACAGCAAGCTGCCGGAGGTGTTCCGCATCGCACCGCTGAGCTCCGAGGTCGCAGATTTCCAATCGAAATTCGCGACCACCGTGCCCGGCGTCAAAAAGGTTGCAATGATCGTTGAGAATACCGACTTCGGTCGTCCCAATGCCGAAGCTTCGGTCAAGGTGCTGGAAAAAGCGGGAATCAAATCAGTCATGTTCACGGTCGACATCGGCACCCAGGACTTTGCCGGTATCGTCGAGCGCATCAAGGCGCAGAATCCGGACATGATCTTTGTGATCTTAACCGGCGAGGCCAGCTACAATTTTGTTCAGCAAGCGGCCGACGTCGGTATCGGGCCTCAAGACCTGCCGATGTTGTGCGACCAGATCGCGCTGGAAAGCAAGGCCTATTGGACCAATGTTCCGGATGGCAATTACGGTTTCATGATGCGCGTTGGATTGCCACCCCAGCTCTATAATGACGTCGCCAAATCGTTTTTGGAGAGCTACAAGAAACGGACCGGAAAAAAAGTGCCCGAGTCTTATGCCTTTGAGGCCTATGATTCGATCCGGATCATTGCCCAGGCCATCACCGAAGCCGGCAGCACCGATGCCGAAGCGATTATTACGGCACTTGAAAAAATCAAATACATCGGCGCACTTGGCACCATCACGTTTCCATACAACCGGAGCAATCCGCCGGAAAAGCAAAACCTGGATGCCAAATGGTGGCACCAATTTCCCGAACCAGCGGTGACGATGGTCCAATATCAAAAAAGCGGTCAGGATTCCACCGAAGCTCCAGTGGTATATCCGAAGGCATATAAGACGGGTGACGCGGTGTTTGTGAAATAATGGAACATTCAGGGATTTTTTGGGGCGTTGTTCTGTGGCTGATTTTTTGGGGGGCAGTCGGCGGTATCGTGACCCCGCGAATATTCCTGCGCAAAAATCTCGATGTCTCCCGGGCCGGACTGGCCGGCGCCAGCATCGGTGCGGCCACCGGCCCCGTGGGACTTCTGGCGCTGTGGTATTATGCCCCCCGCTTACGAACGATCTGGAATGTCTTATCGGGTTTGATCATCATCGCAATCCTGGCCTGGGCGTTTGCACTTGCTGATCCGGACAATACCTGTATCACAAACGGACGATTCGTCGCCTCCCTGCTCACCAATGGGCTGATCATGGGGATCATCTACGGTCTCATGGCGCTGGGGCTTTCACTGATTTTCTCGATTCTTGGCGTTGTCAGTTTTGCCCATGGTGAGTTCTATATGGTCGGGGGCATGGTGGTATATTACTTTACGACCACCTGGTTTCCCGGGACCCATCCGTTGTTAGGCCTTATCGCCGCCTGCGCGATAACCTTTGCCATCGGTGTGGCCTTCGAGCGTATCTTTTTGCAGCCCATGTACAAAGGGAAAGTGGATCGGCCCATCGAATACGGTATCCTGGTAACTTTTGGCCTGGCTTTTTTCATTCAGTACTTTGTGCAGGCCATTGCCGGTGCCAACCCGGTCAAAGCCAGACGGTATTTTGATTTTCCCATCCTCAGAATCCCAAGTATGGCCGATCCCTGGCTGATAAAGACCAGCAAAGGCAGCCTGACCCTGTTCGATACCGTTTCAATCTCCAATCCCCGCCTGATCGCCGCAGCTATATCTGTGACCATGCTGGGACTTCTTTTATACTTTCTCTACCATACCTGGACCGGCAAGGCACTGCGGGCCGTCAGCCAGGACCGTCAGGCCGCGGCCGTTGCCGGCATTAATCCTGATACCATGAATACGCTGGCTTTTGCCCTCGGCGGGATGCTGGCGGCGCTTTCGGGGGCCACCCTGGTGCAGGCCTTCTCATGGGTGCCGCAGGTGGGAATGCTTCCTGCTTTGCGGTCTTTTGTCATCATCGTTCTGGGTGGCCTGGGATCTTTGCCCGGAGCTTTCCTGGGCGGATTGATCGTCGGTGTTATCGAGGCGGCGGGGACAGGATGCGTTCCCGACCCGACCCGGGCCTCCGCTTATATCCCCGCATATGGCATGATCGTTCTGATCCTGGTGCTTTTACTCAAGCCTACAGGGTTTTTCGGACGTCAACAATGAAGAAAAGGATTCCTCATATCGCCGGTGTTGTGTCCGTGGCCTTCCTGTTCGCATTTCCGTTCATTTACACGCGGGCCAATTACGACTTTATCATGCACCTGTGGATTACGGCTTTTTTCTATGCAATCCTGGCCTCGAGCTGGTCGCTGCTGGGAGGCTACGCAGGTCAGTTCTCTTTCGGCCACATGGCATTCATGGCAATCGGCGCGTATTCCACCGGTCTGTTCAGTAATTACATTTACCTGACCGACGCACCCACCAATCTATGCAGCGAGCTCCAGCTGGCCGGCAAGTACCTCGTTATCCTCGATCCCATCGGGGTGACCTCGGGCCAACTGACCTGCCTTGACCTTGCCAAACAAAGCTGGCCCGCCGATGTCGTCGTTAGCCAGCCACCTATTATTTGGGGCATTCTATTGGGTATCTTAATCGGCGGTGTTTTCGGTTTACTGATTGGGGCATTGGTTTTGCGCCTGCGGGCAGCCTACCTGGCGTTGTTGACGATTGGCTTTTCGGAAATTTTGCGGGCGGTGATCAGCGCCGAGATTTCCATTACGCGCGGGCAGGCCGGACTGAGGCTGAAGCCATTGTTCGGTGACGGCCTGACGATTTTTGGTACGACATATAGTTCGATCGACAAGGTGCCGCCTTATTTTGTGATGCTGATGTTGTTCCTGGTCTGCATGGCCATAATGGTATGGCTCGAGCGTTCCCGTTTCGGACTTTTTATCCGCTCGATCCGCGAAGATGAAGAAGCCGCCGCTGCTCTGGCGGTCAACACAGTGCGCTACAAAATTCTCGTTTTTGTCATCACCTCCATGATGGCGGCAGCAGCAGGGGCAGTGCAGGCCCACTATATCGGGATCATCACCCCGAACATTCTAATTCTATTGCAGATGAGCATCGTCATCGCCATGGCGGTTATCGGCGGCCTGGAGAGTATCGTGGGCGCGGCGGTAGGCGCCATCATCATTTCATTCACCCTCGAGTTCTTGCGCAGCAGCTTCACCATCGGACCGGTCACCATCGACATGACCATCTGGCGCCTGGTGGTTTTTGGATTGCTCTTGATGCTCACGCTGCGGTTCCGGCGCAATGGAATCATTCATCCGATTCTGTTGTGGTTCTCCCGGGCCGGCACAAAGCAGGAAACGGTCGCCAAGCGTGTGGCCGTCGCCGGCCCGGACGCGAATGAGGGACAGACGGAGGATCTATATGGAATGACGAATGACGATTGAAGAATGTCGAATGGTGGTATCGCTGCGCTCTATCTTTTTGAATATGACAGAATTCATTATTCGACGTTGGATCCGCCAAGGCGGGTGGGACGTTCATCAGTTTCTTTTCTGGTCAGGCTGGACGCTCGCAGCCAGAGACGGTGGCTGAATGATAAGACTTGAAATCAATAACATCCACAAAAACTTCGGCGGGCTGCGGGTTTTGAAAGGTGTTTCCCTCAAGGTGGAAGGACCGGAACTGATTGGTTTAATCGGGCCCAACGGCGCCGGCAAAACCACATTGACGAATATACTTGACGGGGTGATCAAGCCGACAAGCGGCACGGTATATCTCAATGGCAGGCGCATCGATCCGTTGCCGCCATACAAAGTGGCCCAGGCGGGTTTCGGCCGCACATTTCAGGTAACCCGCGCCTTCAGACGAATGACAGTTCTGGAGAATCTTTACGTGCCGGCGCTCGCCATGAACCCGACCGCCCGTCAGCGGGCTTTCCGTAAACGGGCAATGGAGGTGCTGGAATTTCTGACCATGGAGCATCTGCGCAATGAATACGCCCAGGCCCTTTCCGGCGGCCAGCAAAAGCTGCTCGAGCTGGGAAGACTGCTGATGCTCGATCCGAACATCATGATTCTCGACGAGCCGTTTGCCGGCGTCCATCCAAAGCTAATGGAAATTATTTACCAGTACATATACCGGGTCAACGGCGAGGGCAAGGCAATCATCATTATCAGCCACGATATGGACACGATTTTTACCCTCAGCAAGCGCCTGCTGGTGCTCAACTACGGCGACCTGATTGCCGACGGTGACCCGGAGGTTGTGAAAAAAGACCCGGTCGTGATCGAGGCTTACCTCGGCCGGGATGAGGAAGAAGAGGAGTAGAATTTATAATTGAAGACTGAAGATTGAAGATATATGGCATTCTATCTATTCTAATGTATTCAATACAGGTATCGACATCCCTGAATGACGTATTTTTCAGGACAGATTTATGACAATGACCCGGAATGGACAATCGCAAAACGATCGAAAGATGCTGGAGGTGAGGGACCTCTATGTCGGCTATTACAAAGACCTCAATATTCTTCAAAACCTCGAGCTGGTTGCCAGAAAAAGCAAGATATCAACTATCTTAGGCGCCAATGGCGTCGGTAAGTCCACCTTGCTAAAGGCGGTCTTTGGTTTTCTAAAACCGAATGCCGGGGAGATCCTACTAAACGGGGAGAGCATTCTTGAGACGCCGACATACAAGCGCATCCAAAAGGGATTGGCGTACATCCCTCAGCAACCCGGAATTTTCCGTGACATGTCTGTCGAGGAAAACCTGGAGCTGGGTGCCTGGACCTTTCGCCGGGACAAAAAACGCGTTCGGAAGAAAATAGAGGAGAACTATGTGCGCTTTCCGATTTTAGGTGAAAGAAGTAAGCAGATGACCGGCGAACTCTCCGGCGGACAGCAGCGCATGGTTGAGATCGGGCGCACACTCATGTCGGATCCGCAAATGCTGCTGGTGGATGAGCCGACTGCCGGACTGTCCAAATTGCTTTCAGAAGAAGTTTACCGGATGCTGACCGATCTTCGCGACCGTGAGGGACTCACCATTCTGCTTGTCGACCAGGAAATCCGAAAAGCCCTGAAGATCTCAGATTATGTCTACGTCCTGGAGCTTGGCCGGAACAAATATGAAGGACCTGCCTCGGAGTTCACCGATTTAAAAAAAGCGTTCTGGGTCGGGGGATAGGGGAGAATAAACGGGTCACACCTTAGATATTAAAATTAAGGTGTGCCCATTTTTCTGTCCCTCTGAAAAGCTCATTAAATGGCAACTCATACACTATTATTGATTAATCAGCGACAATTTTATATACCTTATCTCCTTCTCGCACCTTTTCCGGTACCTTGACACCAACACTATCGCCCTTTTTTACCTTGGTTACTGATTTATGCTCGATCTGCATAGAGTGCACGGTAGTTTCATACTCAGTGGTATGACCTAAAAAATGGATCTTATCTCCCACTGACAATGTCCCCTCCGTCATTTCAATGGCAGCAACCGATATTTTGCTAAAGTAATTGGAAACAAAACCGATATGATCTTCTTTCATATTTCCCCCCTGCCTTCAAAAGTTTCCGTATCGCATTATTTATATAGCCGCAAAAAGGCGCAAAAAGCGCAAATAGCAATTTTTGCACTAAATAAATTCGATAGGTTATGAAATCGAAATTTGAGAATTTTGAATTATTATGGGATTACCATTATTCATTTTGAAAAAGAGTTTTGAAATTTAAAACCTAGTTATAACTTTTTCATTAGGATCGGGAGATCTTCAACAGCAGTTAGAGATGGCTTGTCGCGCTTGATTCGCAGCCTAACTAGCGATTACTGGAGAATAGGTCACACTTAAGAGAGAAGGTGGTCAAGTATAAGAATAAACCGGTTCCGACTGAGGCTGGAGTATCCTATCAAGTATTTGTACAGGTTAATCATATGTACAAAACAAACGGGTTCGAGTCAAGGATTTTTGCCGGACCCGGGACACTACATACTTCGGGTGTGGATGCTTTTCGGGCCGGAGGCGCGTCTTATATGAAAATAGATGAAGAGATATGGAATGGATTCGATTTTATTATTTTTATTTAGACAGGATTAACAGGATTATCAGGAATTTTTTCGCCTCCGGCGAGGGGCCTTTCGGCCGAAGGCCGCATTATCCTAACAATCCTGTCGATCCTGTCCTGTTATTTTCTTTAAGATATGAATCCATTCCTCTCATCTTTTCAACTATAGTACGTCCCTTGGATTACCACTGAATGACAATGCCACCGTAAAGAATTAAGAATAACTACATTTGCGTCGATTAAGTGATTTGGTGACCGGTTCGAAGCGAGCCGGTCACCGAATCAGGGTATCCGGGGTCGGCCGAGGTCAGCTGCCGTTGCAGACCGCCTGCACTGTTCGTTCGCTGACCTCCATGTCGATTTTCTTCCGGAGCCGGGTGCTCGAAGGAAGACCTAACGGCCAAGATCAGGCAAGGTCGAAGCGGTCGAGGTTCATCACCTTGTTCCACGCCGCTACAAAGTCTTGCAGGAACTTCTCCCGGGAGTCTTCACACCCATAGACTTCCGCCAGGGCCCGGAGCTGGGAGTCCGAACCGAAGATGAGGTCGGCGCGGGTGCTGGTCCACTTGAGTTCGCCCGTTGCGCGATCACGGCCCTCGAACACGTCGTCGTCTTCGGCGGTTGCCTTCCACTCCGTGCTCATGTCGAGCAGATTTGCGAAGAAGTCATTGGTGAGCGTCTCCGGCCGTGTGGTGAAGACGCCGTGCGGCGACTGTCCGAAATTGGCATTCAAGACGCGCATACCGCCGATGAGAACCGTCATCTCAGGGGCGGTCAGCGTCAGCAGTTGTGCACGATCAACCAGCAGTTCCTCTGCCGAGACGGCGTATTTGGCTTTTTGGTAGTTGCGGAATCCGTCTGCGGCCGGTTCGAGTACGGCGAACGACTCCGCGTCGGTTTGCGCCTGGGATGCGTCCGTGCGTCCCGGCGTGAAGGGAACGGTCACATCGTGACCGGCATTCTTGGCAGCCTGCTCGACACCGGCGCACCCGCCCAGGACAATCAAGTCGGCGAGGGAAACCTTCTTCCCCCCTGATTGGGCACTGTTGAACTCCTGTTGGATTCCCTCCAGGGTTTCGAGTGCTTTCGCCAATTGATCCGGCTGGTTGACTTCCCAATCCTTTTGCGGCGCGAGACGGATGCGGGCTCCGTTCGCTCCGCCGCGCTTGTCGGAGCCGCGGAAGGTGGACGCCGAGGCCCAGGCGGTCGAGACCAGTTGGGAAACCGAGAGTCCCGAAGCGAGGACCTTAGCCTTGAGAGCCGAGATGTCCTGGGCATCGATCAGCTCATGATCGACTGCGGGGACGGGGTCTTGCCAGATTAGCTCTTCAGACGGAACCTCCGAGCCGAGATAGCGCGAGCGGGGTCCCATGTCGCGGTGCGTCAGCTTGAACCAGGCCCGGGCAAAGGCGTCTGCGAACTCATCGGGGTTCTCCAGGTAGCGCCGCGCGATCGGCTCGTAGATCGGGTCGAAGCGCATCGAGAGGTCGGCCGTTGTCATCATCGGTCGGTGCTTCTTCGACGGGTCGTGCGCGTCAACTATCATGTCTTCTTCGTCCACGTCCTTGGCCAGCCACTGATTGGCGCCGGCCGGGCTCTTGACCAGCTCCCACTCGTATTTGAACAGTACCTTCAGATAGCCCATGTCCCATTTGGTCGGGTTCGGCTTCCAGGCGCCCTCGATGCCGCTGCTGATCGTATCGCCGCCTTTGCCGCTGCCGAAACTGCTCTTCCAGCCGAGGCCCTGTTCTTCGATGGGAGCGGCTTCGGGGTCCGGACCGACCAACGCGGCATCGCCCGCGCCATGGCACTTGCCGAAGGTGTGACCGCCGGCGGTCAGCGCAACCGTTTCCTCATCGTTCATGGCCATGCGGGCAAAGGTCTCCCGAACGTCACGGCCGGAGGCGACCGGATCCGGGTTGCCGTCCGGGCCTTCCGGGTTCACGTAGATCAGGCCCATCTGCACGGCGGCCAAAGGGTTTTCGAGATCGCGGTCGCCGGAGTAACGACTCTTTGGCTTGTCGCTCGTAGCCAGGAATTCATCTTCGGGACCCCAATAAATGTCCTCTTCCGGCTCCCACACGTCCTCGCGCCCGCCGCCGAAACCGAAGGTCTTGAATCCCATCGACTCCAGCGCGCAGTTGCCGGCGAGGATCATCAAGTCGGCCCAGGATATTTTCTTGCCATATTTCTGCTTGATCGGCCACAGCAGCCGGCGCGCCTTGTCGAGGTTCACGTTGTCGGGCCAGCTGTTGAGGGGCGCAAGGCGCTGTGAGCCGGATCCCGCACCCCCGCGGCCGTCGCCGATGCGGTAGGTGCCGGCGCTGTGCCACGCCATCCGGATGAAGAGCCCCCCGTAGTGACCGTAGTCGGCCGGCCACCAGTCCTGGGAGTCGGTCATCAGCGCGTAGAGGTCCTGCTTCAGGGCCTCCAGGTCGAGTTTTTTGAATTCCTCGGCATAGTTGAATTCCTCGCCCATCGGATCGACCATGTGAGAGTTTTGATGAAGAATCTTGAGGTTCAACTGGTCTGGCCACCAATCCCGGTTCGACCGGCCACCGCGGGCCGTGGATCCCGTTACCGGGCACTTGCTTTCTTCATTCATAATGTTTTCTCCTTTCGTTGTCTGAAATTGTGCACCGCGCTGCTATGAAGATCGTGCTACGGTGCTCATTTGAATGATTTATTTTTTTGATATAGCCGCAAAAAGGCGCAAAAAGCACGAAAGTTTATTTTCGCTATCAGTATTATCAATAAGTTAGAAAGTCAAAGTTCGACAATTTTGAATTACTATGAGACTGTCTTTTTTTCAATTTGTACAAACTATGTGGGGTGAAGACAAGATTTGTTGTCGTAAAACTGTTATTAAATGATAATTATTCTCATTTTGCAAGTCAAGCATACAGCGCAGGAATTCAGCAGCAAAATACCCAAGCCCCGCTTTATCGGGGAAATGTATATTGATATAGCCGCAAAAAGGCGCAAAAAGCGCAAAAGTTGATTTTCGCTATAAGTAATATCAATAAGTTACATAGTCAAAATTCGAATATTTTGACTTTTTACGAGACCGTCAATATTGAATATTGAATTATGAATATTTGTGGTATTCTATCGATGCAGGGCAAAAGCACGAAATAATGCTATGAAAATTCTCGTGTTTTCTCCGCCGGAGGCGGATGTTTTCGTGATAAATAAATCTTTTGATTTGTCATTATGGATAGCCGTTTTTTTCAACCAGGCCACCAACAGGGGAGAATACCGTGATACAGATTCAGGCAATACAAACCTGGCTTCAGGAGAGAGAGGCCGAGTTTTTGGACGATCTGCGAGCACTGGTCAATATTGACTGCGGCACTTCCAACAAAATTGGCGTTGATGCAGTCGGCAGGTTGTTTCGCGACCGGCTGCAGGCTGCCGGCTTTGAATTGACGGAATTTCCGCTTTCTGAATACGGGGATTGCTGCCTGGCGACCCTGAACGGAAACGGCCGGGCACGCATCCTGCTCGTCGGCCATCTGGACACCGTTTATCCGGACGGCACTGCGGCCGCCCGGCCAATGCAAATCGAAGGCCGGCGCATTATCGGCCCGGGCGTCAGCGATATGAAGTCCGGGTTGCTGGCCGGGCTTTATGCCGTGCGGGCGCTGCGACACTTTGGCCTCAATGAGTTTGACCGGATTGACTTTTTCGTCAATACAGAAGAGGAAATCGATTCGCCGGCCTCCAGGCAACTGTACCGGCCGGTGGCGCAGCAAGCCGATGCGGCGCTGGTACTCGAGTCAGCCCGGGCCAACGGGGATATCGTCAGTGCCCGCAAGGGCGGCGGCGTTTATCATCTGACTGTCCACGGCCGCCAGGCCCATGCCGGGGTCGAGCCGGAGAAAGGCGCCAATGCCATCGTCGAACTGGCCGGTCTCATCCAGGAATTGACCGCCCTGAACGGGATGCATTCGGGGACAACCGTCAATGTCGGCGTTATCAGCGGCGGCACCGGGTCCAACGTCGTACCCGACCTGGCCCGGGCCGAGGTCGATGTGCGCTTCGGCACCTCAGGAGCGGGCCAGGCCCTTGACCGGGCAATCCGCCGGGCGGAATCACAGCGGAGGGTGCCCGGAACCCGGGTCGAGATTACGGGTGGAATCGAAAAAAATCCCATGGAAAAGACGGCTGCCACGGCGTATCTGGTTGAACTGGCCCAAGGCGTTGCGGCTCAAATCGGCCTCGCTTTTGATGATGTGCAAACCGGCGGTACTTCCGACGGCAACTTTATAGCTGAACTGGGGCTTCCGGTCCTGGACGGCTTGGGACCGGTCGGCGGAGATGACCACAGCCCTACCGAATACCTGGACGCGGACAGCATCGTGCCCCGCACGACGTTGCTGGCGGGTATGATTGCGGCAATTTCAACCCATCGGGATCGCCTGGCGGCGATTGAGATTTGACGCCTTCATCAGCTGGCCATGAATGATGCTCCTGCCGCGTTTGAAACAATCGGGGTTGGCGGAACCCGAACTGTTTTTTCCCGCTTTCCCAAAGTCTTTTTTTAAGATGACTGCTATTTCACGAGCGACGCCTCTGGCTAAAAAAATAGCCAGTCTGATCGCAGAAGGAACTTTGAAAAGCGAATATCGAATATCGAATAATGAATTTTGAATGTCGAAGTAAGGAATTTGGTCGATCTTATAAAATGTCTGAGCGAAGCCTCCCCTCCGGCCTGGAAGCCTATGAAGTCTACGGGCTGGAAGCGGGCTCGTAGGCGTTTTAGCGCCTACGCCTCGGAGAGCGACTTCCACCATTCGTCAATCTTCAATCGTCATTCGTCATTCCAGGTAGTTTCATATAAGTCCGATGACCTGATCGTTGTTGAGGCAGAGGGTTACGGGTGTCCCTTCGGGCATTGCTTCCTCCCCGCGCTGATAGGAGGCGTCCACGAGGATTAAATGTCCGCCGACCGCAACCCGGTAACGAACCACGCTGCCCAGAAACTCCTTGTGCTCGACCGTTCCGTTGAGCTGCGTTGTGCCGGGCAACGGTGCGGCGTCCCGCGGCCTGATTGACAAATTCTGAGGCCTGAAGACGATGCTGCCGGGGCCCTGCTGTCCTGTTGCCATCGGAACTGTCACGGCGCCGTCGGATGAGTTAAATTCGAGCCTGCCATCGTCCTCTGCCATGACGCCCTCAACCACGTTGGCAACACCCAAAAAATTGGCGACGAAAAGATTGGCCGGACGATCATAGAGTTCCATCGGCGTCCCGATTTGCTGGACGACGCCATCATTGATAACGGCGATGCGGTCGGCGGTCGTGTTGGCTTCCTCCTGATCGTGGGTAACAAAAATTGTGGTTAAAGACAATTTGCGCTGCAACTGTCGCAACTCGCGCCGCATCTGCACCCGCAGTTTGGCATCAAGATTTGAAAGGGGCTCATCCAGCAACAGTACCTTGGGCTCGATGACAATGGTTCGGGCAAGGGCGACCCTTTGCTGCTGGCCGCCGGAAAGCTGGGATGGTCGCCGCCTGGCAAATTCCAGCAAACCGACAAGTTCCAGTGCCAGATCGACCCGTTCTTTAATCTCATTGCGGGGCACGCGCCGCTCTTCGAGGCCAAAGGCCACGTTTTTGCGCACCGTCATATGAGGCCACAGGGCATAATTTTGGAACACCATGCCCAGGTTGCGCCGCCAGGGCGGCAGATGGGATACCTCCTGATCTCCAATGATCACCCGGCCTTCCTGAGCCGATTCGAAGCCTGCGATCAATCTCAACAGCGTCGTCTTGCCGCAGCCCGACGGCCCGAGAAAGGCAAAGAATTCTCCGGGTTCGATTTGAAGTTCGATGCCCTTCAGCACATGGGTCTTGCCAAATGAAAGATTGATTCCGTCTAACTTCACCCCCACGGCGGAAGCGCCTGTGGTCTCTCTTAAATCGCTGTTCATTTTAACTACCGTTTCAGGGTCAGGTTGTCCGTCCCATGCCGTATTTTCTTTGTCGTCGCTCGATAAAGACATGCGAAAGCAGCGTGCAAATACCGACAACGAGTACGGCCACGATGCCCAGGGCGGCTCCCGGACCGCGCCCGGCGGCACTTTGCATGTAGACGTAGATGCCGTAAGACAAAGGCCCGTCTGAATTCTTCGACACCAGCATCAAGGTCATACCTAATTCTACGGCCGCTGTAGCGAAGCTGGTCACGAAACCCGCCAGAATCCCACCGGCCATGAGCGGCACCACGATTTTGCGTATGGTCGAGAATTTGCCGGCTCCCAGATTTTCGGCTGACTCCTCCAGAGATACACTCACTTGCTGTAGAGCCGCCGTGCAAGCGCGCAGTGCATAGGGCAGACGGCGAATGGCCAGCGCCACCACGATCGCGACCCACCAGGTGGCAAACGATTGATTTTCCAACCAGGGTACCTGGAAGTCGAAGAAGGTGCGCAGATAACCGATGCCGATGACCAGACCGGGAATCGCCACGGCCGCCATGGCGATGTAATCCAGCCATTGCCGGCCCTTTAGCCTGGTGCGCAGGACGATGTAGGCAATGGCCGTGCCGAGTATCACATCGATAATGCCGGCCAGACATGAATAAAGGACGGTATTCGTCATATACTCGGGTGTCTCGGCGAAGATGGCAGAGAAATGGCTCACCGTGGGGGCATCGGGCAGCACGCTATAGGACCAGATGGTGCCAAAGGACAGCAGGGCCAGTCCTAAATGTGGTGCCAATACGAGGCCCATAATTAGGAGGACGATGATCCAGGCATACACTTTTTCCCAGGGCCGCATGCGGCGCTTGGCAAGGCCGCCGCCGCCCTTCTGAACGGTTGCATACTCTTTGCCCTTCAAGGAAAGCATGGCAAGCCACATGGATCCCAGGGCAATCACCACCAGGATGACGGAGATGACGTAGCCCATGGGGTCCTTTATCCCGATGGAAGCAATTCGAAGGTATGCCTGGGGCGCCAGCATGTTGTTCACGTTCAAAAGCAGCGGCGTGCCCAGGTCGTCAAAAACCTTCAGGAACACCAGGGAAGCGCCTGCTACGTATCCCGGCATGGCCAACGGCAATACGATTCGACGAAACAGCCGCAACCCCGAGCATCCCAGATTCTGAGCCGATTCCTCCATAGAGCGGTCAATGTTCTGCAGTGCCGCTGAGAGGTTGATCAGGATAAACGGAAAGTAATGGATGCTTTGGACGAATATGACACCGTTTAGCCCTTCCATGAACGGGATGGTGAACCCGAACCATTGTTCGAGCAACAGGTTGACGCTCCCATTGCGGCCAAAAAGCATCAGCATGGCAACCGCACCAACGAAGGGCGGCATGATCAGGGGAATAATTCCAAGGCTCTGGATAATGATCGCGCCCCTGAACTCGAAGCGTGACGTGAAATAGGCCAGGGGCATCGAAAAGAGTGAAGCCACCACTACCGACATGCCCCCGACGTATAATGAATTCCAGAAGGATTCGCGAAACAGGGCGGTGTTAAAGAAATCTTTGAAGTTGAGCAGCGTAAATCCGCCTGTGGTGGCGTCCATGAAAGCGACGAACACTACCTGAACCACGGGAACCACCAGGAAGGCCAGCAGGAACAATAATATCAGCAGCATGACTGCTGTCTGTCCCGGATGTTTTCTGAATTCAGAGAGTACCATTCAGACCTCTGCCCGGCGCACGCGCAGCCCCTTATCAACAGGAGGAATACCGGACTGGTGAAGGGGCACGCCGGGAATTCGACCGGCCAACCCCTTCAATAACTTCTATTTGATCATTCCAAGGGCCTTTGCGGCCTTTGCCGCCGCATCGGCATAGTTTTTCTTGGTGAATGCGTCCCATTTCTCTTCGACTTCGGCCTGCCGCGGAGGCACCTTTACGCCGGCCTTCTTGCGCTTTTTGAACACATCGGAGGTAAAAACGCCGGGGTACTTCGCATCAACTGCTTCGCTTTCGGAGACCGGCATGGCCGCCACCAGGGCGCGTGCCTCCTTTATCAGAGCCTCTGCATCGGGATTGGACTTGCCCGACAGCGCTGTCTGCGCTTGTTGAATCGCTTTGACAGCCTTTGCCAGATCTTCACGCCGGTATGTGATCACCACGTCAAACAGGGAGTTAACGATGTTGTATCGGGTTTTGGAAAGCACCACGTCGAATTTAACCTCCGCACCAATGGACTTGTCTTTAAACGGATTCGGAAAATCCCCGGGGGCTTTCGCATATGTCGCGGGATTGACCGGCAGTCGTCGAATTGCCGGATCCAGCAACAGTTCCTGTCCCTCGATTGACAACAGAAACTCGATGAAGGCTGCCGCCGCCTGAGGATGCGGTGCATCTTTCACAATCGCGATATTGGCCGGCACCAGGGTTGTCACCGTCGGATAAACGAAATCGACGGGAAATCCCGTGGCCTTGGATGAAAAACCAAAAAAGTCGATGACGACACCAACACCGAAATCACCGCTGTTGACACCCTCGGGAACGCCGAAACTGCGTTCGGTGACCATTTTAAAGTTGCCGGCCATTTCTTTCCAGCTCGCCCAGCCTTTGTCCCAGCCCTCGCCTTGAAGCACGGTCTCCACTGTCAGGTGCGTGGTGCCGGAGCGCGACGGTGCGGACATGCCGACATGGTTGTGATAAACCGGTTTTTTCAGATCATCCCATTCCTTTGGGACCGGAATCTTTTTGGCCTTCAAATAGCGGGTGTTCCACATGATCCCATAGCCCGATCCGGCAAAACCGATGTAATACCCATCCGGATCGTTGATGGGATAAGAGCCGATGTTTTTCGGAATCCCTTTGGCTTTCGGTGTATAGCGGGTCAAAAGGCCGTCCGCTTTCAGGACTTCGAACGCGTCGGGAGCCGAGGCCCACATAAGATCTGACGTGTTGCCCTGTGCAGTTTCCTGAATATACTTAACGCCGGCTGATGTCTTCTTCTGTAAAACCTCGACCACTGTGCCCGGATACTTAGCCTCAAAAGCCTTCTTAAAAGGGCCGGTCAGATCCTTCGGGTATGATGTAACGATTACGAGTTTATCTTCCAGTGCATTGGCCTGATATGACAGCGCCATTATCAAAATCAATATCGTTGCACCAGCAACCAGTAGGTTAAGGCCAAATTTTGGTTTTCTCATCATTTTGTCCCTCCCTTAGATTATGGTTTGCGGCTAATAAGAGCCTTATATTTCATTCGCCTTTTGGGGTACTATAGAACGGAGGATTATATGTCAAGATAGGAATGACAACAGTAAAGACATTCCAAAAAGATTTTGGGGTAGTAAGTCGATGGTTGGCTGACT
>JASJCE010000099.1 GCA_030066155.1 Desulfobacterales bacterium
TGCCTGCAGAACCAGCACAAAAATACGACTTCGAAGTCGGCGTGTACCGCCCCCCCAGCGAAGGCGGCAGCCATTCACTGCTCGTGCGGGTCACCCGCAATTGTCCCTGGAATCGGTGCGAGTTTTGCGCCATGTATAAAACCGAGAAATTCGAACTCAGATCACCGGCTGAAGTCAAGGCGGACATTGACCAGGTTGCCGATCTTTGGGGTCGATTGAAGGATATTTCATGGAAGCTCGGTTTTGGCGGCAATATCACCCGGGAAGCGGCGATCGAGCTGTTGAATGAGGAGCCGGAGCTGAATTATAATCAGGGCTTCGTCATGGTCTACAACTGGATTCAATCCGGCGCCAGAACCGCTTTTTTGCAGGATGCCAACAGCCTGATCATGAAATCCGATCAGCTGGTGGATATCCTACAGCATCTACGAAAAACCTTTCCGACCTTGAATCGGGTTACGTCCTACGCCCGTTCCAAATCAATCGCTCAGAAAAAGCTGGAAGAGCTGGTGGCCATCCGCGAAGCCGGATTGGACCGGGTGCATATCGGACTGGAAACCGGCGATGACGAACTGCTCAAGAAAATTAAAAAGGGCGTCACTGCGGATGGCCATATCAAAGGCGGCAAAAAGGCCATGGAAGCCGGCTTTCAGTTGTCCGAATACTGGATGCCGGGTCTGGGCGGAAAGGAAATGTGGCAGAACCATGCCATGAATACCGCCAAGGTGCTGAACGAGATCAATCCGCACTACATTCGATCCCGTCCCTTTAACCCCCTGCCGGGAACCGGGCTGCAGGAGCTGATTGCCGACGGTAAGATGCAGCTTCTGTCGGCCGAAGAGCAATTGACGGAATTAAAGCTGATGATGGAAAATCTCGATGTCACCTCCAAAGTCTGCTTCGATCACGCCGCCAATTACTGGCTCAACCGGCACGGCGGCTTATTATTCACCCACAGCTATGAAGGCTACAAATTTCCGGAAGAAAAAGCCAGAGTGCTGGCATTGATCGATGAGGGACTCCAGGCCAAGAATAAACGGCCTGAGTTCTTGAGGCTATGACAAAATAATCGTTATTCGTTATTTGTTTTTTGGAGTGATAGGGTTGAAGATCCCCGCCAGACAATCCATATTGGTGATGCTGCTGCTTTGGGTTGGACTATTCTTTTTTACCGGTTCGGCAGCTTCAGAAACGGATTGTGAGGATATTGCCCACTGGTCGGACACCAATCCACCGGTTAACCAGCAGCACGTATTTTGCGGCGAATGGAACCAGCGTAAAAATCGACCCGCAGGATACCATTCACGCCCGGGTGGCAAAAATCCGGCAACTGTCGGCCGGCTGAAAATAACTCAACGCCCGAATACCAAAGGCCTCTACGGTGTGCGCTGGAGTTACGCCGGACATGCGGAGCGTCAAAAATTCTCCTCTATGTTTCCGGATACCTGCAACCGTGAACAGGTCCTGAAATCCATCATATACGCAGCGAAACATCAAAAGCCCTGTCCGCCAGGCGCACCGCATTGGACCCGGTGCGGATCCAATAGACCGGACAACAACAGTGAGGGTTACTGTGAAGCGCTGGACGGAAGGTTTTTTACAATTGGGTTTGCCACCCTCAGGAACAGCAAAAAGATCAATACGGCGTTTCCGATTGTGGAGTAAATATAATCTCTCACTGAGTGCAATGAACGGGCGAGAAATAATAATAAAATAGTTCTTGCAGGGCCCGCAGAGATCGCAAAGGGGAAATTTTAAGTAATGATAAAAAAACCTTTTTACTGGCCGGGGCGGCGCACCAATGAGCCTGCCCATGATATGCTGGCCGCTTTTTTGGTGCTGGATATCCAGCGCAACCTTGATTGGGCCAAAGAACTAGCTGACAAGACCGAAGCCGTGCAAGCCGGAAACTTAAAAGAGTGGGAACGCATCGGAAATGCGTTTCGGCTGGAGCTGACGGCTGACGGTGCCCTGATCGAAGATCTAATAGACGAAGACAGCTCCATGCAAACAATTGATTTGGGGGAATTCAGCAAAGCGGTTGAAATGTGGTTTGCAGACCTGAAATAAAGTGATAACCGTTCCGGGGTTCTCTTCTTCGCCCTTCGGGCTTCGCAGGGCATGCAGGGTTCGGGGTTCAAGGGTTAGGAATCAGGTCCAATCCCATTAATTGATTTACAAGCCCGCGGCAAACCAAAATAATGATAGGCATGAAAAAAACGCTGATTCTATCTTTCGTCTTTGCAATCGTCGCTTTTTTTGGATGTGCTGCGCAACAAATCTCCGACGACCCATCACAAACCGCCAGACAGATCCTCGACATTACCATCGATGAAAATCCGGAATCCGTGATTCTTTCCATTAAAGGCAATCAGACCCTGACTTACACGTCCGATGTTGAACGAAATCCCATGGGATTGTATCTTAGTTTTCCGGAAACCGCGGCAGACAACGTTCTCGGTCGATTTATCCCTCCTAAAAATGAAATCATCAACTCCATCAGGGTTGGCAACTTTGTAGAAGATC
This sequence comes from Desulfobacterales bacterium, assembly GCA_030066155.1. Classification (GTDB taxonomy): domain Bacteria; phylum Desulfobacterota; class Desulfobacteria; order Desulfobacterales; family JAFDCJ01; genus JAFDCJ01. The sequence goes on from JASJCE010000099.1 coordinate 2,527, forward strand.
AAACCGCGCTCACCATTGTTTTTGTCGCATTGAATCAGGACCCGATCTATGAAATAATTTCCGACAGGAGCGAAATCCAGATCCGCTTCACGAAAAAAGCGGATGTCTCCTACACCATCGAACCCGGGGAAGAATCAGCTGCAATACACCCGGTAAAAGTGCAGAATCCCGAAACGCGACCGGTTCAACGAACCCCATCCCCGGCAAGCCGATTAAAAGAAGTAACGGCAACAACTAATGAAGGGTTAACCACGATTTCTCTGGAAGCTGACGGAGCTATCATAGATTATAAAACGTTTAAGTTGATTAATCCGGACCGGGTTGTATTTGATTTTTACAACCTCAAAAGCCCCGATTGGCGTCAGAGAACGATCGGCGTCCAGTCGGAACTTGTGCACCGCATCCGCTACTACGGCCACCCGGACAAGCTGCGCCTGGTAATTGATACCCGCAACAACCGCCTGCTGAAATACACCACCAAAGCCACGGATACCGGCTTGATAATAATGGTTGACAGGGCCAAAGACTCTGCGGTCTCTGCGCCCATCAATTGAGGGATTTAGGGATTGAGGAGTTGAGGCGCTGAAAAATTGAAGGATTCAGGGATTGAGGAATTGAGGGATTAAAGGATAAAAATCAATAAAAAGATAGAATTCATTCAATTCCTAATCCCTAAATTCCTGAATTCCCCAATTTAATCCCTAAATTCCCAAATTCTTCTTTCCTGAATTCCTAAATTCGCAATTCCTAAATTAGTTACTCTGAAACCTGAAACCTTGAACAGATTTGTCCTACAACATAGCCATTAGTTGTCTCTAACCTGGCCCCGATGACCAGTTTTTGAATATAAACTTCACCCGTTACTCGCCGGTGAATTTCGGCTCGCGCTTTTCCAAAAAGGCATTGAACCCTTCTATTTTGTCTTTTGACGCGCCGACTGTGGCACTGCCGGCTTCCTCCGATTCAAGGCCTCTGGCGAATCCCTCGTATTCACCGGTGGACATGGCGTTGAGGACCGCACCGACCGCCAATGGAGGACGTTTGACAAGCTGTTCTGCCAGGTTAACACTTTTTTGCATCAATTCACCAGGACTCGTCAATAGATTGACAAGTCCATTATCGAAGGCCTGCTGTGGGCTGAGGGTTTTGCTGAACAGAATCATATCCAGGGCCGCAGCCTTGCCGACAACCCGCGTCAGTCGCTGGGTGCCACCCCAGCCGGGTATAATACCGACATTGAGCTCGGTCAGACCTATCTTGAGTTTGGTGTCATCGACGACGCTTCTGAAATGACAGCAAAGGGCCAGTTCCAGTCCGCCGCCAAGCGCGTGGCCATTTATAGCGGCAATAACCGGCTTTGAAAAGCGATCGAGCCGCATCCACACTTCCCTGCCCTTTGGCCCGGTTTTATGAGCGTTGGCGGAATCGCTCAAGTCAAAACCGGCCGAAAATGCTTTCTCACCAGCGCCGGTGATAATCAGCACGCGGACGGTACGGTCACTTTCGATGTCATTGATGGCCTGTTCGAATTCGACCATCATTTCCCAGTTCCAAGCATTGACCGGCGGGTGGTCAAGGGTGATGGTGGCGATATATTCGCGTGCCTCCAATTTTAGATTGTTGTAGGTCATAGATGTCTCCTTTAGCAAGGCTGGGAAAGAACCAAGAGGTTTCAGGTGTCAGGTGTCAGGTGTCAGTGCCTACATCAATTGGCCAACCCTTAGGATGAGATTCATCCATAACGCTATAAATCCAATTCTCTTCAGCTATTTGCCAGCGGCGATCTTTTTCCGGGACTTTTCGTTCTAATGTTCTCTCTAATCCATTCAACATGCGGATACACTCTTTATAACGATCGCGAAATTCTCGATATGTCTCCTCAGTGATATACCCTTTTAGCTTCGACATAAACAGATGATGAACTGTCTCTGCTGCTTCGTCTCTGCTGCGGTTAACACCTTCGATTTTGTTGCGGACATGGCGGTCATCATTCTTCTCTGCAAGTTGGGCCGGAGCACTGTTGGAAGAACGTCTTGCTTGACTACCCAATTCGAACTTTTCTTCTACTGGCCACGAATGTGTCAAATCGCAAACGTCAATATGCAACTGACACAATTTCTTATAAACCTCAAGGTCCTCAACGTCCAAAAAATTCTTAGTCGCCATAATATTCCCTTAATCATAGATACCGCTTCTTTAAATGCTGACACCCGAAACCTGACACCTGAAACCTTCTCACCATCCCGGCTTCCCAGCCTTCCAGCGCCTTCATTGAATCGCTGTCATCGATTCAATGAAGGCCTCCAGCCTCGTCTCCACCTGGGCATCGGAGTATACCCGGGGGTCGTTTTGATCGGCTTCAATGACGACGCCCGGTTTGCCCGTTAATTTGGCCAACTCATCCTGCATCCGGTACATGCCCACGGAATAGGGTTTGCAGGAACGGTTGGAATGCATAATAAAACCGGTCAGAGCATAGTCTTCGATTAAACTTGCCAGATAGTTAATCCGATCTTCAAAAGAGGTGTTGATGTAGACATTTAAATAACTTTTGGCAACCGCCTCGTAGGGATCGGATCCCTCCTCGACCGGATAATTGCTGTACTGCCCCCAGCTGTTGGCGTAAGTGGTGACGACCAGGGTGCATTTCTGGTCTTCAAAAAATTTCTCCAGACGCCGCATTTTAAACCAGACCGGCAGATTGTCCCATAAGACGCGATACTGCTCTGCCGGCAGTGATCCGATTTTCTTTTCGGCCCGGGCCGCGATTTCCTCATACAGCAATTTGTTGTACTCTACGCATTCCCGGGTTCCGCGCAGGGTCACAATCGGTCCGAGGTGAATAAAGGTGTCGAGGCTGTTAAATGGCGACGGCACCGTTTTTCCGAGCTCAAGCATTTTCTGCCAGTAGCCGGCTGCTTCACGGCTCAGGTTCATGACTTCCGTAAACCGCTCGCGGTCAAACGGTTTGCCGGTGAAGTCGGCTAAAAACACTTCCAGATCCTTGAACTGGGCGACGGTATAGTCGATTAGCTCCCGGGTAAGGCCATCGTGCAGAAATGGCGTATCAACAATGAATAGCGGCACATCGTATTTGCGGGCAATAACTTCGTACCACTTGATGACGGTCTTGCAGATGTTTGTGGAGCATAGCAGAAAGTGGGGCGGCGGCAGACCGGCCGCCGGTCCACCCTGGGTGATATCAGCGCCAAAATCCGTTCGGGCATAGGCGCAAATATCCTGCGAAAAGCCGCTTGCTTCAGCAGATTCCATTAATTCGACGGATTGGTGATTGGCGGCACACATGGCGGCATAATTTTCTGGGTAAACCGGCAGAATATCGATCGCATACAGAAACTCAACCGGAGCGCCGCTCGTAATCCAGGCAATCGGTTTTTCCGTGGTGGTTTTGGCTTCAATATAGTAGTTCGTCAGAAGCTCTTTCATCTTGTGGTAGGCGTCGAATTTGGTCATGAGGGTGTATCTCCGAAAAACGATTCATATTCGTAAGGCCAATAATTTTAATGTATTCAGGCAAATCTCAAAAAAGCTGGTAAGTTCGTTAGTTCATAAGCTCTTAAGCAAATGATGATGGAGTTAACTGATAAGCTCATAATATCGTAAATTCATAGATTAGTTCGTGAGTTGGTAAGTTCGTGAGCTCTTAAGTAAATGAAGGAATGTGGAATGGATTCGATTTTTATAATTTTTTTAGACAGGATTAACCGGATTATCTAGAATTTTTTTCCGCCTGCGGCGAGGGGCCTCTCGGCCGATGGTCGCCTTATCCTAACGATCCTGTTGATCCTGTATAATTTTTCCTTCTAAATTAAGAATCCATTCCTTTGAATTATTACTTATAGCTTACGAACTTATGAGCTTATGAACTCACGAGCTTATGATCTTACGAGCTAATCCGCTCACGAACTGGCGTTCTGCAGCATTTCACAGAAGGCGCCGATTCTGGTTCCGACGGCCTCGAAATTGGTCATCGACAGCTCCAGATCGATAAACGTCACCGGAATGCCGTGGTCTTTGAGATAGGCCATCAGCTGGGGCCGGTCAAAAGCGTCCGGCTCGCAAAATTTGATATACCAGAATAAGACCCCGTCCGCTCCGGACTGCCTGACCTTATCCAGCAAATACGGATGTCGATCGTTATCCGGGTTGTAAATACAACAGCATGGTGCCGGTCCGAAAAGGAAATCCGTGATGCCGTCTACCAGGTTTTCTGTGTTCAAATCAACCTTGGCAACACTCCGCCAGCCATTGGCAAAATCGTCGTCAACGACACATACCTTCAGCTCATCAAAAATCGGGTAGATTGCCAGTGGATCAAAGACCATGCCTGATATCAGAAGCTTCGGGCATTCATTGTTTTCAGGTGCCACCCCTTCCAACAACCCATGTAGCAGATCTCCCAGCAAGCCGTTATAAATTTCAGCCGGCAAAAAAAAGGCCGCTTTGATAACCGTGTAGAAATCATAGTTACCGACAAGTCCGGGTGCCTCGCGTCGAAGGCGATAAAATCTGCGCTGCAGGGCCCGGGTTCGTCCGTACAATTTGGCGGCCGCATTTAAAGATGCGGACGATATTTTATTCCCGGTGATATCTTCCAGTCCCTCCATTGCGGACTTGATGACGCTCGACAGGTAGTTTTTGCGGGCTTTCTCGGTTCGGGTAATCGGTATGGACAGCACCAGGGTTGGTTTGGGAAATACCCGGCGGTATGTCTCCCTGATATTGATCAATGTGTCGCAGAGGGAAGTAAAGGCATAGGCTTTGACCATATGCGCTATTCCCCTCAATTCGAGCTCCAACACCGATCGGGCAACAGAACAGCAATACGATTGCAGATAGGCGTCCGCTTTTTCGATGGGCAGATTATTGCCCCACAATTGCACCGGATAGCCGCCGGCGGCCTCGATTAATTCCAACGGGAAATAAGCCGGCATAACGCCAATAACCGGCCGGTCCAGCTCTCTTTCATATTGAAGCACCGTTTGCGGTACGTTGTTGACAACATGATGGAAGGGCTCGTACACTGATCATCTCCTGAACCTAAATAAACTAGAACGGTGAATTCGTTGGATTCAGTATTGCTGAAACCTGACACCTGAAACCATAACGTCGCCGGTCAAAGCAATTACCTCTTGACCCATCAGAAGTCGAATTTTTTTTCTCTAAAACTTCATTACCCCACACTCCATTACTCCGGCACTCCAATACTCCATTTTTTTGACTTCATCCCTCATACTCTATAATCGTGGCGACACCCTGTCCGCCACCGACACAGGCGTTGGCGCAGCCGTATCGCCCGCCTTTGGCCTGGAGAATACGTGCCAGGGTGCCGGTTAAGCGGATGCCGGTTGCCCCCAGTGGATGGCCGATCGCCGTTCCGCCGCCCATCACGTTGACCCGTTCCGGGTCGAGACCCAGTTGTTTTATGCAGTTGAGTGCAACAATGACAAATGCCTCGTTGATCTCCCAGAAATCGATATTCGAAGCGTCCAATCCGGCTTTTTCAAGCGCTTTTTGGCTGGCCGGAACCGGTCCGTGGCCCATGATAGTCGGATCAACGCCGGCAAATCCTATGGATCGAATCGTTGCCAGGGGTTTTATGCCTTTCCTTTTGGCCGTTTCTTTGGACATCAGCACCATGGAGGTCGCACCGGCATTTAGAGGTGATGAAATGCCGGCGGTGATCACACCATTTTTTTTGAAGGCCGGCTTCAAAGACGCAATGCTTTCCAGGGTGGTGTCGCCACGAATCGCTTGATCCGTGTCCACCACCTTCACGGAGCCGTCTGCCTGCTCGGCTTCGATCGGCAAGATTTCGCCGTCAAAAAAGCCCGCTTCCTGAGCCCGGGCTGCACGTTGGTGGGAGCGAACACCCCATTTATCCATGTCTTCTTTCGTATAATCCGTCCCATCAAAGAGCTTTTCAGCGGTTAGTCCCATGTTCATACTTGTCATCATATCCCATTGCTGATATTTGGGATCCAGAAACAGGGTCATATTCGGATTGATCGCGCCGCGGTCGATCAACGGTGCCCCCATCGGCACCCGGGTCATATGCTCCATCCCGCCAATCAACACAATATCGGCAAATTCCTGGGCAATTTCCATGAATCCAATATGGATTCCAGCCATGGCCGATCCACATTGCTGATCGATGAATTTGGCCGGGATGGTATCGGGAAGATTGGCCAGAAAAATAGGACTGCGCCCGCCGTAGGCCCATTGTTCACTGACGCCGGTGGCGCATCCGACTACAAAGTCATCAATTTCCTCCGGCTGGACACCGCTGCGTTCAATGACTTCGGGCAGGAGTCTGGCTAGCAGCTCGTCGGCTCGCATTTGACAGAACCAGTCCCGTGCCGGGTCATTGGGTCTGGAGCGCGACTGGGCGGTCCTCAAATATCCGGCGATGACGACTTCTCTCATGACTGCCTCCGTTCAGGGTTCATTTAGGTCACTAAGTTAATTGAGTTTGTTGAGTTTATTGAGTCTATTGGGTTGATTGGGTTAATTGAGTTGATTGAGTTCACTTAGTTAATTGGGTTGATTGAGTATATTGGGGTGATTGAGTTTACTTAGTTTATGGAGTTGACTGAAATGACAACTATCCGCTTTATACTTAATCAACTAATCAACCAATCAACTAAATTCTATTCCTCATAGAATTTTCGTCCCGATTTTGCCATTTCCTGGATTAAGGCGGCCGGTTTGAATCGCGGGCCGTATTGCTGCTCAAGGGTCAGGAGCTTATCATAAACATTTTTCAGTCCCCATTTGTCGGCATATCGCAGAACACCACCACGATAGGGCGGAAAGCCGGTGCCGTAAATCATGGCCAAATCCATATCCTGCGGACGATCGCAGATGCCCTCTTCCATCATCAGGGCCGCCTCGTTGATACCCAGGGCCAGCATGGCATCTGTGATGTCTTCCTTTGACATAGCCTTGGGTTGAACGCCAAGGTCTCTGCGGTAATTTTGAACGACCTCCGTCACTTTGGGATTCGGGACCGGTTGATCGCCGCCGTAATCGAAATATCCGGCACCAGTTTTGCGGCCGTAACATCCGGTTTGAAAAATCAGCTCAGTCAGCGGATGTATTTTATAGCGTTCACCCAATCTTTTTTCAAAAGTCTTGTTCACGTGGTAGTTGATGTCGATTCCGGTGAGATCCGCCAGAGCAGCTGGTCCCATTGGCATCCCGAACTCCAGTATGGCCGCTTCAATGGCGGCACCATCGACACCATCCGCCGTGAGATAAACCGCCCCGCCGAACAGACCACCCAGCTGTCTGGAAACATAAAAACCCGGTCCATCGTTAACCACAATCGGTATTTTCCGGATGGCCCGGGCAAAGGCGACACTGGTTGCCAGGGTCTGGTCGGATGTCTTTGCGGCACAGATGATTTCGAGCAGTTGCATGCGATGGGCCGGATTGAAAAAGTGCAGGCCGATCATGCGGCCCGGATCGTTAAAATTTGAAGCCATCTCAGTGATCGGCAGGGCCGATGTGTTGGTTGCAAATATAACATCAGGTCGGCAAATACTTTCGAGTTTTTTCCATATATCCTGCTTGACTTTCATATCCTCCAACACGGCTTCGATGATCAGATCCATCTCTTTTAAATCTTCCAAGGAGGATGTCGTCGTCAACTGCTCTTCAAGCATCTTTTCGAGATCTGCCGGTTTCATTTTCCTCTTTTTAATGGGGTAATCAAAAGTTTTGCGAACCGAGGCAAGACCTTTTTTTAATGCATCGTCATTGATATCCCAGAGCGCAGTTTCGAATCCGCCTTTGAGCAGCAAATTGACGATACCGGATCCCATAACTCCGCCGCCCAACATGGCGACTTTCTTGATCTTGGTCGGTTTAACTCCTTCAATTCGGGGCAGTCTACCGGCGGCCCGGGTGTTCAGAAAAATGCCAATCAGGTTCTTGGCCACATCCGATACCGCACAATCGGCGAATAATTCTGCCTCCCTCTTGAGATCGGCGTCGATATCGTAGCTAAGCCCCTTGTCAATAGCCTCTACTGCCTTGAAGGGAGCAATATAGCCTTTGGCTTGAGAGGCTGTCATGGCCTTGGTGAAGTCCATCATGGCCTTCTTCTCGGCTGCGCTGGGGATCCAATAATGCCGATTACGCGTGGCTCGAGCATTAATGTTCAGCTCACCCGAAATAAATCGACCAGCCACTTTGACGGCGGCATCAACGAGCTTTTCTGGTTTAGCTAGTTCATCCACCAATCCCCGCTGGTGGGCAATTTCTGAATTGATGGGCTTGCCGATGGTTATCATTTCTAGCGCGTAACGCAGTCCGACAAGACGGGGTAAACGCTGTGTCCCGCCGGCACCCGGGATTAGACCGATTTGAACTTCCGGCTGACCCAGATCGATCCCTTTAACTGCGACCCGGTAGTGACAGCACATCGCAATCTCGAGACCGCCACCTAAACAATTACCATTGATGGCTGCTATGACGGGTTTAGGTCCGGTCTCGATGCGGTTGAGAAAACGGTTGTTGTCGTTCAAGATCGGCAGCAGCTCCGCTTTGGTCTGAATATCCTTGATCTGCCTAATATCGGCTCCGGCAATAAAGTTCTTACCGTTACCGGTCAGCACCATTGCTTTTATGCTCTCATCGTCAAAAGCCGCACTGATCACCCCTGCCAGCTCCAGCACGAAATGCCCGGAAAGCTGATTCACCGGCGGATTGTTCATCGTCAGCACCGCTACACCATCTTTGATTTCCACCTGAATGGTTTTGTAGTCCGTCTTCATGCTCGCAGTCCTCTTCAGGATAAGAAAGGTGTCAATTTCAGGTTTCAGGCTAATAACTGCGGGTATGATGTAATTTACCGCTTGAGCTCAATGACCTTATCATCTCAAGCAGAATTTAACTAGGTAGCCTTTTCAGCTGAGACCTGATACCTGAAACCTGAAACCTTCTATTTTTTAACAGGTAAAAAATTCCCTAAATTCCTTTTTTTCCTCAAGCGAAGCGCTCTTTAAGTGAAACGCTCCTTAAGCGCGGCGCTCAATCCCCACTAACACCTTTCACCTTTTACCTTATACCATTTTGTTATATTCCCCCAAACCCGTCGTCTGAAATCTCGATAGAGGCGGCACAGCCGCCTTTAATGGCCTCCATTTTTCCGGCAGTCTGGGGTATTTCGGTGTTGATGAAAAATTCGGCAGTTTTGATCTGTCCTTCATAAAATGCGGCATCTTTTTTCCGGGTTTTGCCGGCAAGCTTCTCGGACGCGACGACCGCCCGCCACAACAGCATCCAGGCCATGATGGTATCTCCCATGGCATACAGAAACGGCAGCGCATGGGCAAAAGCCACACGAAACTCTTTTGACAACGCCATTTTACCGATATGCATGGCAATTTCACCCAAACGATTGGTCGTGTTGTCGACGGTTACGGCAAGTTCTTTTAAGCCGTCAATTTCTTTGGCTTGAGATACTGTTTTCTGTATCTCCGCCATGAAATTCAAAAACACCATTCCCTGCTTCATTCCGATTTTGCGGGCCAGAAGATCCATTGCTTGAATGCCGCTGGTGCCTTCATAAATCGACGTGATTTTGCAGTCCCGAGCGTACTGTTCCACCAGGTAATCTTTGGTATAACCGGCGCCGCCGAAAATCTGTATCGCTTGGACACAGATCTCATGTCCTTTGACCGCCATATAGTCTTTAACGACGGGCGTCAGCATTGAGAATAAATTTTGATAGCGTTCCTGCTCTTCGCTTGAATCGGTAATCATTGCCTGGGAGCTGCAGCGGGTCATGAAATAAAAAAAGCTGCGCATTCCGTCGACGTATGACTTCATCCATAATAAATTGCGGCGGACATCGGGATGCCGGATGATGGCAACCGAGGGCGCGCCGCGGTCGGCAAAATTCTCAATATCTCTTCCCTGGATTCGCTCCCGGGCGTAGTTGACTGCCAGCAAATATGCGGCAGATGCGTAAGACATCGCCTGCAGACCGGTACTCATACGGGCATGATTAATCATATTGAACATGATTTTCATACCCTGACGTTCTTCTCCCAGCAAATAGCCTACGCAGTTCCCTTTGCTGCCCAGTGTCATGCTGCAGGTTGCACTGGCATGAATTCCATGCTTTTCCTCCACACCCGAACAGACAATGTCGTTGCGCTCGCCCAGAGTTCCGTCATCATTGACCAAATATTTCGGCACCAGAAACAGTGAAATACCCTTGGTGCCCGGAGGATCTCCCTCGATTCGAGCCAAAACGGGATTGATGATATTCTCGACCAGATCATGTTCGCCGTTCGTGATAAAAATTTTACTGCCGGTCAGGGAATAAGTTCCGTCCTCTTTCTTAACAGCTGTGGTCGTCAGCGCACCGACATCGGATCCGGCTTCAGATTCAGTCAGCAGCATGGTCCCGCCCCATTCCGCTGCAATTATTTTTTTGATGTATTTTTCTTTCTGTTGCGGTGTGCCGAACAGGTTAATGATACGCGCCGTGCCGTTGCCCATCGTGGCATAGCAGTACAAGGCCCAATTGGCACTCATAAAATATTCGGAGGCAGCCGCCGCGATAAAATCTGGAGCGCCCTGTCCGCCCATTTGTTCCGTGACGCCCAGGTTGTTCCATTCACCCTCCAGAATCAGCTTATAGACCCGATGAAAACCCTCCGGAACTTTGACGGTGCCGCCATCAAACGCTATCCCCTGTTTATCCCCTTCCGCCATAAGCGGAAGCAGTTCTTTGATCGCCAGTGCCCGTGCTTCGGTTAAGATCATATCGCAGGTTTTGCGATTGAACTCTTTGTAATTGTCATGGGCCAGAATATCCTCACACCGGATCTGGTCCCAGATGACAAAATTCTGATCCCGTTGGTCTGCCAGTTGTTGCACCATATCTTCAAACTCCTTGTACGGGTTATGGGTTACGGGTTACGTGTTGCGTGCTTCGAGTTGCGGGTTACGGGTTGCGCGCTTCGAGTTTCGAGTTACTGGTCGCGGGCTACGTTTTGCGGGTTGCGGGTTGCTTGCCTTGGTAACTTAAAGGTGTAAGCTTTAAAGCTTTTGGCGTTCGGTTGATGTCATCTTACTCATAATGCGATTTTATGGCAACGTCTGCGGGTATCAACTGATTCCCGAATTTAGTAAAACACTATTTGTCAGGGAACGCAATATCAGATTTCGACTTCACCGTATTGGATGTCGAACTGAATTTACTTGACAAACACACCGTTTAACAGCATAAATGACCCATTCTATGGAGGAGACATTTCGAGCACTGCACCAGCACAGCACATATCAATAATCAAAAAAATCTATTCATTTCCGGAAATTGAGCTTTTCCCTGTCGTTTAAACCGCTCCGATATTAGCAAACCTGAAAAAGGAGGTATGCCATGGCAACTCAAGACAAGTGCTGTACAATCGTGCCGTATTTCAAAATCGAAAGTGGCAAGCTCGCGGAATTCAAGGATCTCTGCGAGAAAATGGTGGCGAAAACCCAGAATGAACCCAAATGTCTTTATTACGGGTTCAGCTTTCACGAAGACGAGGCCCATTGCCGCGAGGGGTATGTTGATGCCGAGGGAGCGCTGGCGCATTTGGAGAATGTCGGCAGTCTGCTGGAAGAAGGGTTGAAGATTTCCGAACTCACACGGCTGGAAATTCACGGCCCCGAATCTGAACTGGCTAAATTGCGGGAGCCGACGGCCAACTTAAATCCCCAATTTTTCACCCTGGAGTATGGGTTCCGCCGCTAAGCGACTGGGATTCG